>JACRBU010000079.1 GCA_016213085.1 Coriobacteriales bacterium | reverse complement strand
GTACGTAGCGCCGGCCGTGCCCTTCGCCCAGCTGGTCAGGCGCGATGCGTCGTCATAACCAAACGTCGTTTCGTCGGGGTCGCTCGTTGGGCCTTGAGCCTCGCGACGCCCAAGGGAGTCGTAGGTGTAGGTCGTGGCGACGGAAGCTCCGACCTTCCGGTTGAGAAGGCGGTCGGTGACAGGGGCATAGACGAAGCTCGCGCTGTCACCGCCGCTGACAGAAGCGTTCGTGAGGTTGCCGCGCTCGTCGAAGCCATAGTCCCACGTGGTCGAGCCGCTCACGACCCGGGAGATCCTTCCTGCCTCGGTGTAGGCGTAGGTTGTCGAGTAGCTCTGGCTCGGGTAAGCGAGCGCCACATAGTCGGAGGTCTTGCGGCCCGTCTCCTCGTCGTAGGTGTATTCCGCTCCAGCAGCCGCCCAGCCCGAGCCGTCCTGTGTGAGGTACCTGCCCTGCGCGTCGTAGGTCGCACTGGAGGTGCGCCCGTCTGTCGACCAGGCGAGCGGCTGGCTCTCGAGGTTGCGCGAGGTGACCGTGCGGCTGACCGCGTCGCCTGCAGCCAAGAGCGTGCGCGCATCTTCGCGGCCTTGCTCGTCGTATGTAACCGTGTTCTCGATTTCGCCGTACTCGGCGGTCTGCGTGGAAACCCTCGTGGAACCCGCCGCGTACTCAAAACCGCTCACCACATCGGTCGGGGCACCGTCCAGCGTCTGCGTAGTCGCAACCGCACGCGACAGCCCGTCGTAGGAGGTGAGGACCGTCTTGCCCGGCTCGCCTGCGCCGGCAGCGTGCTCCTCGCCAACGGCCCTGCCGAAGGCGTCGTAGGTATACCCCACTCGCCGGCCCTGCGGATCGGTCTGCTGCGTGACGCGCCCGTTGCCGTCGTAGTCGGTGCCCGTCGTCTTGCCCGCGACCGTCTCTGACATCACGCGCCCGGCCTCATCGTACACGCGCGTGGTTTCGATGCCGTCGAAGTCGGTCTCGGCCAGCACCCACCCGAGCTTGTTGTAGGTTCTGGTCGAGGGCTCTCCGAGCGCCGAAGAGGTTTGGCGACCGAGCAGGTCGTACGTGAACTCGGTGGCCGCCTCTTCCTCGGTGCCGTGCGCCTTCACGGAACGAGTGACGTTGCCCGCCAGGTCGTAGTCGGTGACATCGGCGACCTCACCGCCCTCCTCATGCGGACGGGTCTCCCTGACCCGGTTGCCAGCAGCGTCGTATCCGTAGTCCGTCCACGAACCGTCTTCTTCGGTGCGGATGAGGTTGCCGGACGGTGAGAACGTGTTGAGGGTTGCCTCCGACTGGGTCCGGCCCGGCGCGAGGAGCTGTACCGCCCGGTCGGCGCCGTCATAGGTCGTGCGGGTGGCCTCGGTCTGGTCGCTCGTGTCGGCGTTGGGGCTCCACTCGCGCACGGTGTTGCCGCGTGCATCGACCCAGTAGGTCGTCTTGCCTTCGATGGAGTGGTCCGCCTCGTGGTTGTAGCCGAGCGCGTCGATCGCGTTCGTGATGCGGAAGGCGATGTTCGCGCCGTCGTAGTGGTTCTCGCGAGAGACAACGCCCTGCGGTGAGAGTTCGTACGTCACCTTCTCGATCACACTCTCCCCATCGGTACGGTACTGCTCGACGTTGCGCCCGAGCGCGTCGGTCTCATAAACGGTCTGGGTGCCTGAGGCGTCCTCGGAGCTCTCCAGGTAACCCGCGATCGAGTAGGTGTTGGTGGCATCGGCCGATTCGGCATCGATCGCGGCTTCCGAGTGCGTGATGTTGCCGAATTCGTCATAGGTCTTTGACTCCGTGAGGGTGGTCGGTTGCCCCGACACGGAGAGCTTCACGTCCGGATGCGAAATCTCCTTCGGCTCGCCGCTCAGTGCGTACTCGTCGAACGTGGTCGTCACCGACTCCTCATCGTCAATCGCGCGATCTTCTGTCGCCACGAGTCCCCTGCCGAGGTCGTCGTAGTCCCATTGGGCTTGCGCGAACACGCCGGATCTCACCTCGCGGCTCTCGAGCGTGAGGTTGCCGGAGGCATCATAGGAGCGCATCGTGCGGGCGCCGCGCGCGTCGGTTTCGAGCACGATCTGATCGCGCTCGCCGCCGCTCGTGCCGTAGGCATAGGTGGTCTCGTTACCTTCTTCGTCGGTCGAGGCGAGCATGTTGCCCCGCGAGTCGTGCGTTGACCGCTTCGTGTTCCCCAGTGGGTCGGTCTCCGCGACCGCTTCGCCCATCGGCGAATAGTCGTAGCTCGTCCAGCGCACCGGGTCGTCCATCGCGTACCGACTCGAGATACGCGCGAGCGTGCCGGTCGGGTTCGTCTCGATGTCCTGGAAAACCGCGCCTTCGAGGACGCCTTGCCAGTCCTCGGGACAGACAGCGCTCTGTCGTTGGATGTTGCCATCGTCGATGAGCCCGCCGCCGAGACCGTCCCGGGTCCACTCGGTGAGTGTCGGCCACGCCTCGAAGGTCCAGTCGGCGTTGGAGATCTCCTCGACCTGCAGCTCGGACAGGTAGTAGACACCCTGCTGGAATGTCGAGCCGTAGTCGTAGCGCACCGTGCGCTCGTCTTCGGTGCCCGGGTAGTAGGTGCAGACGTTGAACGCCGAGGTCTGCCCTTGTTGCTCGGTGAGGCCGGAGTACTCCACGGTGCGGGTGCCGTCGGCTGTGCCGTAGGTCGCGCTGTTGACGATGCCGCCAGAGAGATCGACGACGATGCGCTGCCCGTTGGCGGCCCAGATGCTGAGCTCGTCTTCGGTCGTGCGGTCATAGGAGACCGCGTTTCCGTTGCGGTCGGATTCCTGCACGAGCACGCCGGCCGAGTCGAAGAGCATCGACTCGCCGCCGTGCAGGTTCAGCCGCCAGCCCAGCTCACCGCCCACGAACTCGCGTTCGAGCTCGGCGGCAAGACCGCGTGGAGCGTGGTACTCGCTGTCGCGCAGAACGAATGTGTGCTCGTCGCCGATCTCGTCTGTCCAGGTCGCGCCTGCGGTGTCGGTGGTGACCCGTTGCTCGAAGTTGAAGCGCCACGAAGGCCCGAAGAGGCCCTCGGTGGTCACGCTAGAGCCGTAGGCTCGGCTGATCCGAGCCTCAGGGCCCCACGATGCGATCGAAAGGTCGGTCACCGACAGGCGCAGCGTCTCGGTGTCGGCAACGAACTCGGCGTCGTGCTCGGCGAGATTGCCCATGTCGTAGGTCGCGTGCCTGGGATCGTCGTTCACGCCGATAGTGCGGTTGTCGAGGCCCACGGTGAGCGTCTCGGCCTGAGATAGGGGCATCGCGCCGTCGTTGGCGGAGGTCGGCACGACCTTGAAGAGGTAGGAGGGAATCTCGTCGTAGGCGGTCCCGGGCGTCTCCCGGTACAGCGGCCTGGGGTCGTCCCTCAGATCGAGCGTGCCCGACGCATACGGGTTGGCGCCCGAGGCAAGCGACGCGGCGTTCTGCTCGATCCAGGTATCGGTCGGATACAGTCCGGAGCCGCTGGTCGTCCACGTGGTCGTCTCGCCCGATGCCAGGTGCTCGACGTTGCGGAAGACGTCGCCGTCGAAGAGGTAGACGTCGTAGCCGTTGGCGCCAGGGACCTGCGACCACGACAGGCCGGCCGAGCCTCGACCGCTCGTGTTCGCATCGTTATGGTTGTCGGTGAGCCCGTCGCCATCCGTATCGGTCTCGGTGAACCAGTTCTGGCTCGATGCTGTCGCAGCGCCCAGGTCCCCGATTTGTTCGAGCAGCGTGAAGTCCTTCCATGAACTCCACGCCGACCACAGACGCGGTGTTTGCGAGGACGGCGAGCTGGCAGCTCTCACCCGCGCATAGTACTTCGTGCCAGCCTGGAAGCCCCCAGCTGGCACAGGAAGCGACACGCTCGTCGATGAGCTGTTGACGTCAGAGGTGGCGATCGCCGGGCCGGCTGTCGAGGTCGCCACCTCGATCTGGTACTCAGCCTGAGGGTTGGAGAGCGCCTCGGTGAAGGTCCACGTGGCTTGGGGCACGCTGTTCACGCCACCAGTGGAAGGCGACGTCATGCTCACGGTCGGCACCGGTGCGTAGTCGATCGCGTAGAGCGGCTTGGTGCCGGTGTTCTCGTTGGACTTGTAGCTCAGACGCGCGCCGGAAGTCAGCGTCTGGAAGATGACCGTGGCAGAGGTCGCCCCCACGCCGTTGTCCTGCCAGTACTTCGTCATGTCCGTCATGTCGAACGTGTTGGTCGACTCCGGGTTCGCGGAGGCCTGCGAGTCGGTGAACGGGGTCGAGCCGCTCGGCTTGGTCGCCCATGTCACGGTCGTTATGTTCACCGAGCTGGTGGCCCGAGAACCGCGGATCGTGCCGGCGGTGTTGACCGAGAGCACCTTCATGCTCATGCGCGCGGCGACGACCTTATATCCGCTTGCCGCCTTGCTCGCGAGGTCGCCCGTGAAGGTCGAGCCCGGTTGAAGAAGCGAGTACATGATGTAGTCGTAGGTCTGGTGGTGGTTATTCACCCAAAGCCCCGTGGCACCCGAGTAGTTCGTGGTTTGGTTGTCGGAGCGAACGTAGGTGTCCGCGGCCGGCTGCCCGCTGGTAGTCACCACCGTAGGGTCGATGCGCACCGGCCAGACACGCGCCGGGTCATTCATCCACCCGGCGTCGGCGACGACGGCGAGCTTCCACACCGGGGCCTCGCCGGAGATTTCGTAGTGCACCTTGTCTGAGTAGCCCAAGCCGTCGCTTGACTCCCTCGCGTCGAACATGAAGGGACGCGGGATGCTCATGGAAGGGCTGCTCTCTCCCGAAGGCGTGATCGAGACGGAGCCGTCCTCTTCGAGACGAGGCGTGGCGCCTTCGATCTTCAGGTCGAACCCGAAGGCGGTATCCGATGTCGGCTCCGAGACGACGATGGTCTCCTTCAGGCCATCGGCCCGGGACTCGTATTCGAGCGACGCGCCCTGAAACGCGTCGGTGTACACAACCCCCGTCGCGGTAGCCGAGCGGGCGGTCGTGAGCGTCTTCGTCACAGGTGCGGCGTCGCTTCGAGTGAGCGAAGTCGGGCGTAGGAACAGCGCCACCCGGCTCGTCTCGATGCTCACCCAGTCGCCGGTAAGCTTGTCGGGAAGCGTGAGTTCGAAGGAGTTCGGGCCGTTCGTCGAGACCGCTCGCCCATCGAACGTGGCCCTCTTGAGACTGGCGTCGACCGGGAGCATATCCCCGGACTTGTCATCGCGGAAGAACTGCGGCACGCCGTAGACCTGCGTGCGGATGTTGCCATTGGAGAGCAGCAGGCTCTTGGATGTCTCAGTGCGCTCGTCGGCGAGCTCGCGAACGACCGTCGGGGCCGGTTCCTTCGTGATCGGGGCTTCGGCGCCTGATGGCGACCCTGCAGCACCGATTGCGACCGACACGTTGCCGAGCACCGAGCTCGACACCAACGCGAGTGACAGGACTGCCGCGATGACGCGGCGGGCGAGCGCGAGCTTGCGTCTCATGAGCATGCTCCCCTTCATACGCACGAACCCTTCGCGAGGACGCTGCTTGGCAGGTGATGCGTCCGTGCGTGCGACCAGTCCCCCGGAGCACGCCTGGCCGTACCTTGGGCGCCCCCATCGAACGGCGTCAAGAGGATTCGGCGGATTCCAGTTTCCGCCAGTGCTCACAACCCAGCCCGGATGTCAAGCGAATTAGGACAGTTATTCACCTGTCCTAATGCCGCACACGCTGCAGTTCTTCAGGAGCGTTCGGTGGGAGAGACTGCCGGATGGATGCGGCGAGCCCCTTCGGCGAGTCACCAAGAGTTTACCTTCTCGGTAGCAGAGCCCCCTACGCCGGGAACTCCCGAAAACCCTCGCCAATCGTCTCGTGCACGTTCGAGATGATGACGAGTGCGCCGATATCGATGGCGGCGACGATCTGCTTGAGCTGGTCGAGCTCGTTGCGAGCGAGTACGACGAGCAGCATGCCGCGCGGCTCTCGCGTCCAAGCGCCGGTCGCATCGAGGAAGGTGGCGCCTCGGCCGAGTTCTTCGGTCACCGCGACCGCGATGGAGTCGATCTCGTCCGAGATGACGTAAACGGCGCGCTCCACCGGCAGGCCTTCGAGCACGAAGTCGATCGCGGTCGTGGCGACGAAGATCGCGACGACGCCGTAGAGCGCGTAGGTCGGGCCGAGGACGAACGCGGCGAGCATCGTCACGGCGGCGTCGACCACGAGCATGATCTGACCGACGCCGTAGGGCAGCCTTCGTGCGAGCAGTTGCGCGATGATGTCGGTCCCGCCGCTGTTGCCGCCGGCCTTGAAGACCAGCCCCATCCCGATGCCGGAGATCGCGCCGCCGTAGAGCGCGGCGAGCAGCAGGTCCTTCGGCGCGAAGTTGGGCGTGAATGGCGCGAACACGTCGACGAAGACCGAGAGCATGACGATGCCGTAGATGGTTTTGGCCGCGTAGCGGAGCCCTCGTTGCCGGATGGCGACCGCGACGAGCGCGGCGTTCATCACGAGCATCTGGGTTCCGACGGGCAGCGTCACGCCGAAGTTCGCCTTCGCCCAGTAGAGGATGATCGTCGCGAGACCCGAGACGCCGCCCGCGGCGATCTTGTTCGGGATGAGGAAGGCATCAAGCGCCCAAGCCGTGAGCGCGAGGCCGACGGTGATAAGCGCGAAGTCGCGCACACGCCGGGACTTCAGGACCCGTCTGACCATCGGATCTCCCCCTTTCGGCGTCGTGCGCCGAGTGCCTGCTTCGACGGCGGGCCGCGGGAGCCTGCTCCGGGCGGGTGGCTATCGCACAGCCGGGCGTGCAGCCCCGGAGTCTTCCGCGTCTTCGGCCACCTTGAACGTCGGTATTCGAGGTGTGAGCCAGTCGAAGAACGAGCCGAGTGCTCGCTTCGCCGGCCCGAGCCGGGCCGGATAGAAGTACTCCGACTCTAGCCACCCGTGGTCACGGTACCACTCGAAATCGCGGTTGTCGGTGCCGCGGCTGGCGGCCATCGCGGTGCGCCCCATACGGAATGCCGCGAGCCCAACGAGCGAGGGCGCGGGATACTGCTCGGCGAGCAGTCGCTTATGGAAGCGCGCGGCCTGCTCGGCGAGCTGCCGATCCATTCTCGCGATCGCCTCGCCGGTCATGGGCTTGAGCGTCCGGATGACGCGTCCGCTCACGACGTTGAACCCCAGCGCGCCGCCGATGAAGTCCAGGTACTTCCTCGTCGCGCGACCACGGTAGATGCCCTGTACCACGATCGACGAGTACGTGCGACCGTGGAAGCGCGGCCGATGGAACGCGAAACCTAGGCGGTCGAGAAAGACCTTGAGTACTCCCGAGATGTTGAACGAATAGTTCGGCGAGGCGAACACCACGCCATCGGCGGCCAGCAGCTTCTCGAGCACCAGATCGCGGTCGTCGTTGAGCGGACAGCGCTCTTCGCCCGCGTCGAAGCACACCTTGCAGCCCCGACACGTGCGAATCGAGTAGTCCGCCAGCTGGACTACCTCGGCGTCGACATCACCGAATGACTCAAGGCGCTCGGCGAAGGTCTGGGCTGCCGAGAAGGTCGCGCCACCCCCCTGCGGGCTGCCGTTGAGAACCAGCACCTTCTTTCGCGCAGGAGGCTCGGCCGCCGGACTATGCCTCGCCGGCGTCGGTCGCGCTTGGGCCAGCGTCTCTCGAAGCAGAAGCACGGCGAGCACGGCCACCCACAGCAGGGACGCGTAGATGTTCGTGCGCTCGACCAGTCCGAGCCCTGGGACGATGACGCCGGCCGCGACCTTCGGCAGTTGGCTGCCGGCAATCGCGCCTCCGGCGAATACCAGACCTATCGTCCCGATCGAGTACCACCGAAAGGCCCTGCCGAACGCTGCCGCCCCGAACCCGGTGAACAGGAAGATCATCAGCACGCATGCAGCCGTCGCGATGGTATGGAGCACACCACTGAGCCCGATTGCGCCCGCCACGGACATCCCGCTGTCGGGACGAAGCGGGAACACCAGTAACCCCATCATGCTTACAGCGCCGT
>JACRBU010000077.1 GCA_016213085.1 Coriobacteriales bacterium | reverse complement strand
GAAGTCGCTCGAGCGCGTGCGGTGTTGAGAGGCGCCACGCCCACAGACCGAAAGCACCGCGAACGTCTGCTCCGCAAGCTCGTCGGACGAGGCTTCTCCATCGGCGTCGCGCTTCGCGCGATCGCCCCGATCGACCCGATCGACCCGATCGACCCGGCGGATTCCGCGACCGAGCTGGACTAGCAACCGTTCGACCGCCCGCCGCGACCGTTCGTCGGAAACCTCCGTTCGAACCGAACTCCGCGCGGGGGGTTCAGCTGCGAGCGAAGCGAGTCCGCTGAAACCCCCCGGCCTGAAGCGGCCGAAGGTCCGCTTCAGGCGTTGTTGCGGTTCCTGCAGGTCGCGGCTACAATCGGAGCAGGCATCGTGATAATCCGTGGACCGCATGGCGGTCTTTGCGGTTTTGTGCAACACGCTAGAACGAGAGTCATGACCGGTCACTGTGACCGGTATTTGTGCGTTTTCGCGTGTTTGCACGTCAATCATGATGCCGGGCGCCCTGCGTCCGGCTTCGCGCTTTCCGGGGCCTGAGCGGGCGTCACCAGAACTCATGACAACGAGCGTCACCCCGAACTCGAAAGGAGGGGCGCCAGGTGAGCACAGCATGGATCCTCATCGCCCTCGTCACCCTCATCTTCGGCGTAGCCCTCGGCTATCTACTCAACCGCTACCTCCTCAAGGACCGCACTGCGAGAGCTGCGGAAGAGGCCGATCGCACCGTTCGCGATGCCGAGAAGCAAGCCGAGACGCTGAAGAAGGAAGCACTGATCGAGGCCAAGGACCAGATCCTGCAGATGAAGCAGGACGCCGAGGCCGAGAACAAGGAACGCCGCAAGGAGCTCAGCCAGCTCGAGCAGCGCCTCGGGCAGCGCGAGGAGTCCATCGACCGCAGGGCAGAAGGCCTCGACAAGCGGGAGCACCAGCTCTCGTCGCAGCAGGGGCAGATCGCCAAGCGCGAGAAGGAGCTCGAGGATGTCATCGAGGAGGAGCGTCAGCGACTCCAGCAGCTCGCCGGCATGACCGCGGACGAGGCGCGCTCTGAACTCATGAACCGCATCCAGGACGACGTGAAGCGTGAAGCCGCCACGTTCATCCGCGAGGCCGAGTCGCACGCCCGCGAGGAGGCCGACAAGAAGGCCCGCAACATCGTCGGCATCGCGATCCAGCGCGTCGCGGCGGACCACACCGCCGAGTCCACGGTCTCGGTCGTCCACATCCCGAGCGACGACATGAAGGGCCGCATCATCGGTCGCGAAGGTCGCAACATCCGAGCCTTCGAGCAGTTGACCGGCATCAACCTCATCATCGACGACACGCCCGAGGCGGTCATCCTTTCGAGTTTCGATCCGGTCCGTCGTGAGGTCGGGCGCATCACGCTCGAGACCCTTATCCAGGACGGCCGAATCCACCCGGCCCGCATCGAGGAGATGTTCAACAAGGCGGAGCAGCTCGTCAGCCAGCAGGTCCACGAAGCTGGCGAGGCAGCTGCCTTCGAGGCCAACGTGCACAACCTGCACCCCGAACTCGTTCGCACCCTTGGACGCCTCAAGTTCCGCACCTCGTACGGGCAGAACGTTCTCAAGCACTCGCTCGAGGTCTCCCACCTCGCAGGCGTCATGGCGGCCGAACTCGGCGTCGACGGGACGCTCGCCAAGCGTGCTGGCCTCCTGCACGACCTCGGCAAGGCCATCGACCACGAGGTCGAGGGCCCGCACGCGGTCATCGGCGCTGACCTTGCTCGCCGCATGAACGAGCCCAAGACCATCGTGCACGCGATCGAGGCACACCACGCCGACGTCGAGCCCGCGACCGTTGAGGCCGTGCTGGTGCAGGCTGCCGACGCGATCTCGGCCGCGCGGCCCGGTGCTCGCCGTGAAACGCTCGAGAGCTACATCAAGCGTCTCGAGAAGCTCGAGGCCGTCGCCAACCAGCACAAGGGCGTCGAGAAGACCTATGCCATGCAGGCCGGACGCGAGATCCGCGTCATGGTCAAGCCGGACCAGGTCAACGACACCGACGCGGTGGTCCTCGCGCGCGATATCGCCAAGCAGATCGAGGACGAGCTCGAGTATCCCGGACAGATCAAGGTCATGGTCATCCGTGAGAGCAGGGCCGTCGACTACGCGAAGTAGATGGCGGCGCCGGCGGTGAACCGCACCGCCAAACGAGTCGGACGACACGACGCCTCGGCCCCGCGGCCGGGGCGTCTGCTTTTCGGCGAGACAAGTCAAGCCTCCCGCCCAGGCCACGCGGGCGATAGACTGACGCCATGACCGAACGCGACTCGCTCATCGACTTCGTTTCCGCCGTCTCCGGCGACGCCTACCTCAAGGTCGAGGAGAACCTCGGCGACGGCTACGTGCGCCTCAAGGTATCCGAGGCGGAGCGCCGACAGGCGAAGCACGACATCCGAAGCGTCGAGGACATCGTCATCGAGCTGCTGCGCAACGCCCGCGACGCCCACGCACGCAGGATCTTCCTCGCCAACCACCGCGAAGGGGAGGAGCGCGTCCTCACCATCATCGACGATGGCGTGGGCGTCCCCGCGAGTCTTCACGAGCGCATCTTCGAGCCGAGGGTGACGAGCAAGCTCGAATCGATGGTCATCGACGAGTGGGGAGTGCACGGCCGCGGCATGGCGCTCTTCTCCATCCGTAGCAACGTTGCAAGCGCGCGCATCGCGGCGTCCGACCACCACAAGGGCGCGTCGATCCACGTGGTCGCGAGAATCTCGGAACTCGGCGAGCGTGCAGACCAGTCCACGTGGCCGACGGTCGAGCGAAACGAAGAGGGCTTCCTCCGCGTCGTCCGGGGCCCGCACAACGTGGTTCGCAGGACCGTCGAGTTCGCGCTCGAGCATCCAGGGCTCGAGGTCTACCTCGGATCACCGACGGAGATCGTCGCCACGATGTTCGCCATCGCGCGCGACGAGCTCGACTCCTCAGACCTGCTGTTCTGCGACAACCTCTCCAGGCTTCCTGTGTGGCAGCGCGCGGCTGCGGCAAGTGACGCCGTGGAGCTCACCGACGTTACCGCCGAGCTCGGCGTTCCCGTCTCGGAGCGCACCGCTCATCGCGTCCTCGCCGGTGAACTTCACCCGCTCAGGCACGTCATGGAGCAGGTGTCCGACGAAGCGCGACCCGCGTCGGACGAGTCCTCTCCCGACATCTACCGCGACCGTCGCGGCCTGCGCATCCACCACACGGACCTCGCCGAATTCCGACGCGATCTCGAACAGGCCTTCGACACCATCGCCGAGCGCTACTACCTCCAGTTGCGCTGCGAACCGAAGGTCACCGTCGGCCGCGACGAGATCAGAGTGAGATTCGAGGTGGACAAGGAAGACTGACGTGCCGATACATGGGATACTCTTGGTCACAATCCGATGTAGCAACCGTCACAGAACCGCTCGCAACACAGACGCACCCGCCGCGCTTCGGCGCGGCTCGCAGGAGATTCGCAGTAGTAGGAGGACACGTGGAAGTCCTTAAGGTATCCAGCAAGTCGAACCCGAACTCCGTCGCCGGAGCGCTTGCGGGCATCATCCGCGAGCAGGGGGCCGTCGAGATGCAGACGGTCGGCGCCGGCGCCCTCAACCAGGCCGTCAAGGCCATCGCCATCGCCCGCGGGTTCATCGCACCCTCGGGAATCGAGCTCACCTGCGTCCCCGCCTTCGCAGACATCGAGATCAACGGCGAGGAGCGCACAGCGATCCGCCTGCTCGTCGAGCCGCGCGACATGCGGCGATGACCTGAGGAGCGGCGGCCGGTGCGAGCGGACCTTCACGCGCACACGACCGCTTCGGACGGCACGCTCACGCCGACCGAGCTCGTTGAGCACGCTCTCGCCAATGGTCTCGACGTCATCGCGGTAACCGACCACGACTCCGTCGAGGGGATAGCCGAAGCGCTTGAGGCCGCCGAAGGCACCCCGCTCACCGTCATCCCAGGCGTCGAGCTCTCCGCCGTGCACGACGGCCGCGACGTCCACGTGCTCGGGTATTTCGTCAGCCCGACCGACGCTCACCTGGCAGGGCACCTCGCAGACCTGCGAACTGCCCGGCTCGCGCGAGCGAACTCGATCGTCCAGGCGCTGCGCGACAGCGGCTACGAGATCGACATCGAAGACGTCCTCGCGCTCACGTCAGGGGCCGTCGGCCGTTCGCACGTCGCACGCGCGCTCGTGTCGCGCGGCCACGCCACGAGCGTCGGTGACGCATTCGACAGGCTCCTTGGACGCGGACGCCCGTTCTACCTCGGAAAGGACGTGCGCGATCCCGTCGACGTCGTCCGGGTGATCGTCGAGGCGCACGGCCTTCCCGTACTGGCTCACCCCGGAGTGACCGACGTCGACTCCGCCATTCCTCCGATGCTCGAGGCCGGCCTGGTCGGGATCGAAGCGCATCACGCCGAACACACGCCTGAACAGCGCGAGCGCTACACCGCCCTCGCGAACGAACTCGGGCTCCTCGTCACCGGCGGCACCGACTTCCACGGGCCCGGCGCGCCCAACCCCGACCTCGGCAGCATCGACCTGCCCGACGGTGTCGCAAGCGCGCTGCTCGCGCGAGGTGAGGCGCTCCGTTCCGAGCACGACGGCAGCTGATCGAGCCGCGCGTGCTACACTCCCTGCGCTATGCAGACCTTCCACGTACGCACCTTCGGGTGCCAGATGAACAAGCACGACTCCGAACGCGTCGCGGGGCTTCTGCGCTCCGATGGGCTCGAGGCCGTTCCCTACGTCGACGACGCCGATGTGGTCGTCTACATGACATGCTGCGTGCGCGAGAACGCCGACGAGCGCCTGCGCGGGCAGGTGGCCTCACTCAAAGCCGTCAAGAACGCTCGCGGCGGTCGTCAGCTCATCGCGGTGGGAGGGTGCATCGGCCAGCGCGACGGCGAGATCCTGTTGCGCCAGCTGCCCCACGTCGATGTGGTGTTCGGGACCCATAACATCGCGCACCTTCCCGCGCTGCTTGAGGCTGCCGAGCGCCATCGTAAGCCTCAGGTAGAGATTCTTGAGGAGAGCACGGACTTCGCGAGCGATCTCCCCGCCGAGCGCGAGCACCCGTGGCACGCGTGGGTGCCTATCACCGTCGGGTGCGACAACTTCTGCTCGTACTGCATCGTCCCGCACGTGCGCGGCCGCGAGCGTTCCCGCGAACTCGACGACATCGTGGCCGAGGCGGAGCGCCTCAGGGCTGAGGGTGTACTCGAGGTTACGCTCCTCGGGCAGAACGTGAACTCCTACGGTCGCGACCTCTACGGAAGCCCGAGGTTTGCCGAGGTTCTCGAAGCGGTGGCTGCGACCGGCATCCCGCGCATCCGCTTCGCGACGAGCCACCCGAAGGACCTCCTCGACGCCACGATCCGCACGATGGCCAACGTGGCCGAGGTCATGCCATACCTGCACCTCCCAGTGCAGTCGGGCTCCAACGACGTGCTCGCGGCCATGAACCGCCACTACGCGAAGGAGAGCTACCTCGATCTCGTCGAGAGGCTCTACGACGCGATCCCCGACCTGGCGCTCTCGACCGATGTCATCGTCGGCTTCCCCGGTGAGACCGATGCGGACTTCGAGGACACCCTCGACGTCGTGGCCACATCGAGGGTCGATCAAGCCTTCACCTTCATCTACTCGCCGCGCGCGGGCACGCCCGCAGCGACCATGCCGGACCAGGTCCCACGCGAGGTCGCGCAAGAGCGCTTCGATCGCCTCGTCGAGGTCGTCCATCGCTCGGCGCTCGAGAAGAACGTCCCGTTCGTCGGTTCGGTGCAGCCGGTGCTGTTCGCCGGCACGAGCAAGCGGGACCGCCGCATGCTCTCCGGCCGCAGCCCGCACAACAAGGTCGTTCACGTCGCCCTTGCCGAGGGCGAAGAGGCCGCCGACTACGCGGGCCGGATCGTCGACGTGCGCATCATCGAAGCTCAGACCTGGTTCCTCGCCGGCGAGATCGCCCGGTAGGCCACCACCTTCCTCACCCTTCGCGAGGGGTAGGAATCCCACATGGCGAACGCACACGGAGGGTGGTCCGCGATGTCTGAGGTGTTCGGCGTGCTTGCGCCCCATCCGCCCATCATGGTCGATGCCGTCGGCGGTGAGCGGGCTCGAGTGACCCGCCTGTCGATCGACGCCCTCAACCGGGCGGCGGCGGCCTTGGCGGCGTACGACCCCGACGTGGTCGTCATCACGTCGCCCCATGCGCCGTCCGTCTTCGACGCCTTCGCCGTGGACACGTCCTCAGAGCTCTCCGGCTCTTTCTCGCAGTTCGGCGCTTCACACGCGAGCTACCACTTCCACGGCCACCCCCCGCTCGCGCGCGAGATCATCGACCAGCTCGGCGACATCGGCCTTCCCGCGATCGAGCGCTCGGTCGACCCGAGGCTTTCGGCAGGGTTGCTCGATCACGGCGTCCTCGTGCCGATGAGCTACCTCGACCCGCAGGGCCGCTGGCCGCTCGTCGTCGTGTCCTACGCGGGTCTCGACTACGAGGCCCACCGCAACCTCGGCAGAGCCATCCACGCCGCGGCAGACGCCCTCGGCCTGAGTGTCGCCATGGTCGCGAGCGGGGACTGCAGTCACCGTCTGACACCCGACGCCCCCGCAGGCTACTCGCCGAAGGGCAGCGAGCTCGACGAGACGATCGTCTCGCTCGTGCGCGACGGGCGCTTCGGCGACCTCGAACGCATCGACCCCGAGGTCGTCGAGGAAGGCGGAGAATGCGGCTTGCGCTCCTTCGTCGCGATGGGCGGTTTCGCTGGCGAGGACCCGGCGCCCGCGCACGTGCTGTCCTACGAAGGTCCCTGGGGCGTCGGCTATATGACGGCTCTCGTGGGCGAGAGGGCGCTCGCGCTCGACGCCTCGACTGCCACCCCGTCGTCGGGAGGCAAGGGAGGCATGCCGGGGGAGGCCGAGAGCCCGCCCGTGGCGCTCGCGCGACAGGCGATCGAAGCGCACGTCGAGCGGGGCGAGCGCCTCGAACCCGCGCCGCTCGACGACCCCGACCTGCCGCCTCAAGCAGGCACCTTCGTGTCCCTCCACCGCGGAGGACAGCTCCGCGGCAGCATCGGGACGATCATGCCGACGAGGGACACGCTCGCCGACGAGATCGTCCACAACGCGATCCAAGCCGCGATGCGCGACCCGCGATTCCCGCCGCTGCAGCCCGACGAAATCGCCGATCTGGACGTGAAGGTCGATGTCCTGCACCCGCCCGAGGCCTGCACGATCTCCGAGCTCGACCCGCAGCACTACGGCGTCATCGTGACGAGCGGCTGGCGGCGCGGCCTGCTGCTGCCCGACCTCGACGGCGTGGACGACATCGCCGAACAGGTCGACATCGCCATGCGCAAAGGCGGCATCCTCGCCCACGAGCCGTGCCGCTTCGAGCGCTTCAAGGTAGACCGCTACACTTAGCGCGTGACCGCTTCCGACGACATGACAGCGCCGAAGACCCGCGTCATCGCAGTCGTCGGCCCGACAGCCGTCGGCAAGACGGCGCTCGCTGAAGAACTCGCTGTGCGCCTCGACGGGGAGATCGTCAACGCCGACTCCATGCAGATCTATCGCGGCATGGACATCGGCACCGCCAAGCCGCCCGAAAGCGAGCGCCGGGTCCCGTACCGCTGCCTCGACATCGTCGACCCCGGAGCGCCGTACTCCGCTGCGCTCTTCCAGCGCGACGCGCGCGAAGCCATCGCCGGGATCGCTTCGCGCGGACGGACCGCCGTCGTGGTCGGCGGCACGGGGCTCTACCTGCGCGCGGCCCTCGACGAGATGTCGTTCCCCCGCGGCGAACAGGTCGGCAACCCGACCCGCGAGCGCTACGAAGCCTATGAGGCCGCGAACGGCCCGCGCGCGCTCCACGCCCTCCTTGCCGAACGCGACCCACAGTCCGCTGCGCTCATCCACCCCAACAACGTCCGTCGCGTCGTGCGCGCGCTGGAGCTGCTCGACGAGGGAACCACGTACGCCGAACAGTCCGCCGGATTCGGCGACCGCTCCGCACACTACGCGGACACCGCCTGGATCGGCCTCGCGATGAACCGCCAAGCGCTGTATGACCGCATCGACGCCCGGGTCGACGCGATGATCGATAAGGGGCTTCTCGACGAGGTGCGCCTCCTCCTCGATTCCGGCTTCCGCGACGCACTGACGGCCGGTCAGGCGATCGGCTACAAGGAGCTCGTCGGCGTGATCGAGCGCCACGAGCGGCTCGAGGACGCCGTCGCCGCCATCAAACAGGCCTCGCGCCGCTACGCGAAACGCCAGTTGACGTGGTTCCGCGCCGATCCGCGCGTCCGATGGCTCGACGTAACGGACCTGTCGCTTTCGGCAGCGGCTGATGCGGCACTGAAGCTGATAGACTCAGATGGACCTCTAGGGGAGGGGGGCGCGAGCGAGCTCGCTGCCCCCGCCGACGCCGACCTGGAAGGCTGAGTGATCGTGGAACTCCGATTCTCCAAGATGCACGGTCTCGGGAACGACTTCGTCGTGATCGAGGACCTCGCCGAGGAGTGGGACCTCTCCGACGAGGCCATCACGTTTCTGTGCGACCGCCATTTCGGCATCGGTGCCGACGGCGTGATCATCATCCGTCCGGCCACCGACCGACTCGCCGACTTCTCCTGGCTCTTCTTCAATTCCGACGCCTCAGTCGCCGAGATGTGCGGGAACGGAATCCGCTGCTTCGCGAAGTACGTCGTCGACCGAGGCCTCGTGCCCGAGACCCAGGACCACGTCGTCGTCGAGACACTCGTCGGCCTCAAGCCGATCGAGGTGACTCGTGACTACGAGGGCAAGCTCTACCTCGCGACCGTCGACATGGGAGAACCCGAGCTCAAGCCCGCCGAGGTTCCCACGACGCTTCGCTGTGAAGGCGAGGAGAACCCGGTCATCGCGTGCCAGCTGCAAACGGAGTTCGGGCCCGTAGAGCTCACCGCGGTCTCCATGGGCAATCCGCACGCCGTCGTCTTCGTGAAGGACGTCGACACCGCGCACGTAGCCGCGCTCGGACCGCTCATCGAGACCGACACGTCGTTCCCGCGCTTCACCAACGTCGAGTTCGCCCAAGTCCTCGACGACGAGCGCATCCGCCTCCGCGTGTGGGAGCGCGGCGTCGGCGAGACGCTCGCGTGCGGGACGGGCGCTTGCGCGACTGTCGTCGCCGCGGCGCTCACCTTCCGCGCAGGCCGCGAGGCCGTCGTGGAGCTTCCCGGCGGCGAACTCGCGATCAGGTGGGCCGAGGACGGCCATGTCTACATGACCGGACCCGCCACGGAGGTCTTCGAAGGCGCCCTGCATATCGATGAGGACGACGAACCGAGCGAGTAGCGTCCGGCCGGTCGCGCAACGAGTGTTACCATGTCACGCAATGTCACGCGCCGAAGCGTAGAGCAGAGACGATCCACTTATCTGTTAGGGGAGAGGGCCCAGTGAGGACCGCCAAGCGTATCGACAACCTTCCGCCGTACCTGTTCGCCGAGATCGATCGCAAGAAAGAGGCGAAGCAGGCCCAGGGCATCGACGTGATCTCGCTTGGCATCGGCGACCCCGACCGCCCCACTCCGCAGCGCATCGTCGATGCGATGGACAAGGCGATCCGCAACCCGAAGAACCACCAGTACCCGAGCTACGTCGGCTCGAAGCCGTATCGGCAGGCCGCCTCCGAGTGGATGAGGCGCCGATTCGGCGTCGATGTCGACCCGAACACCGAGACCCTCGCGATGATCGGCAGCAAGGAGGGCATCGCGCACCTGTTCACGGCCTTCGTGGACCCGGGCGAGTACACGCTCATTCCCGGTGTGGGCTACCCCGTCTACCACACGGGCGGCATCATGGTCGGCGGCCAGAGCCACTGGATGCACGTCGGCGACGACAACGACTGGCTCGCGGACTTCGAGTCCACGCCTGCTGACGTGCTCGCCAAGGCGAAGATGATGTTCCTCAGCTATCCGAACAACCCGACCTCGGCGATCGCGAATGTTGAGTACTTCGACCGCGCCATCGCATTCGCCAAGGAGCACGACCTGCTCATCGTCCACGACAACGCTTATTCGGAGATCGGCTTCGATGGCTACAAGCCGACGAGCTTCCTCGAGCGCCCCGGTGCCAAGGACGTCGCCATCGAGCTCTTCTCGATGTCGAAGGCCTACAACATGACCGGCTGGCGTGTCGCGTTCGCCGTGGGCAATGCCACCGCCATCAAGGCGCTCGGCACCGTGAAGTCCAACATCGACTCCGGCGTGTTCACCGCGATCCAGGACGCCGCGATCGAGGCCATGCTCGGCCCGCAGGACGACGTTGCCGAGATGAGCGCGCTGTACCAGCGCCGCCGCGACCTCGTGATGGACACCCTCGGCTCCATCGGCATGTCCGCTCGTACGCCGAAGGGCACCATCTACGTGTGGGCCAAGATCCCGGAGGGCTACACCTCGGCGGAGTTCGCCGAGAAGGTGCTCGAGGAGGCCAACGTGATCGTGGCGCCGGGCAACGCGTACGGACCCGACGGCGAGGGCTACATCCGCATCTCTCTCGCGACTCCGGACGACCGGCTCGCCGAGGCCCTGGAGCGCATCAAGAACACGCTGTAAGGAGGCGCTGCGCACGTGTGCGCACGCGACCGCATCTACCCCCATACCGGTGAAGAACGCCAAGAGGACCGCGACCGCGCGGTCCTCGTCGGCGTCGACAGAGGACGCTCAGACTGGCCGATCGAGGAGTCCCTCGCCGAACTCGAGCGCCTCGCGGAGACGGCGGGCGCCGAAGTCGTCGCGATGACCACGCAGCGCCTCGACAGGCCGAACCCGCGGACGTTCATCGGCAAGGGGAAGGCCGAGCAGGTCGGGCACCTGGTGGAGCAGACCGAGGCGAACCTCGTGCTCTTCGACGACGAGCTCACACCCTCGCAGCAGGCGAACATCGACGGCCTGCTGCCCGAGGTCAAGGTTCTCGACCGAACCGCGCTCATCCTCGACATCTTCGCCCAGCACGCCACGAGCCGTGAGGGTAAGCTGCAGGTCGAGCTCGCTCAGCAGGAATACCTCCTGCCACGCCTGCGCGGCCTGTGGGCGCACCTCAAGCGCGAGCGTCTCGGCGGAGGCGTGGGTGCTCGATTCGGCGCCGGCGAATCGCAGCTGGAGTCGGACCGCCGCCTGACGCGCAAGCGCATCAGCGAGCTGAAGGCCGACCTTCGCAAGGTCGACAAGGAGCGCGGCCTGCAGCGCAAGGCGCGCGCTCGGGCCGGGGTCTACCGGGTCGCGCTCGTCGGCTACACGAACGCCGGCAAGTCCACGCTGCTCAACCGCCTGACCGGCGCGAGCGTCCTCGTCTACGACATGCTCTTCGCCACGCTGGACTCGACCACGCGCAAGCTCACCCTGCCCGAGGGTCGCGAGGTCACCATCACCGACACCGTCGGCTTCATCAACAAGCTCCCGCACGGTCTGGTCGAAGCGTTCAAGTCCACGCTCGACGAGGTCAACGAGGCCGACCTGTTGCTGTTCGTCACCGACGCCGCGGACACCCAGCGCGAGGCCCAGATGCAGGCGGTCCGCGAGGTCCTCCAAGAGATCGGGGCGCACGCGAAGCCGGGCATCGAGGTCTTCAACAAGGCCGATCGACTGCAGCCCGGCGAAAGCGAACTCATCGTGCGCCGTCACCCCAAAGCCGTACTCGTCTCGGCGCTGACGGGCGACGGGATCGAGGAGCTGCTCTCACGCATTGCCGAGGAGGCTGCACGAGGAGCCACCGCGCTCACAGTGCTCGTGCCCTACACCCGGGGTGACCTCGTCAAACTCGCGCACGAGCGAGCCCAGATCATCTCGGAGCGGCACATCGAAGCGGGGACGCAGCTCGTCTTGCGGGCGCCTGCCGAAGTGGCACACGAGTTCGACGGCCTCGAGATCGAAGCTGAACTGGATCCTGACGGATCGAATCCCACAGGCGAGTGATCCGCCGAGCGGAATCCGGGACTGGTCTGGCAGGCGGCTACAGGCGCCTGAACAGCGCGACCACCTTGCCGAGCACGCTCACGTCGCGCGCGTAGATCGGCTCCATGGCCGAGTTCTCGGGCTGCAACCGGATCCGGTCGGGCTCGCGGAAGAAGCGCTTGACCGTCGCGTCCTCCTCGAGCATGGCGACCACGATGTCGCCGTTGTCGGCGGTAGCCTGCTGTCGAACGACGACGTAGTCGCCGTCGAAGATGCCCGCGTCGATCATGGACTCGCCACGCACTTTGAGGATGAAGGTGTTGTCGCCGGCCAACTCGGTCGGCAACGGCATCGTCTGCTCGATGTTCTCCGCGGCCAGGATCGGCTGTCCGGCGGCGACGTGCCCCACGAGCGGGACGACGCTGACCTGCCCATAATCGACGGCACGCTCCGTATCGCGGAAGTCGAGGACCTCGAGAGCCCGCGGCTTGCTCGGGTCTCTGCGGATGTAGCCCTTGGATTCAAGCGCCGAGAGGTGCGAGTGCACCGTCGAAGACGACGACAGGCCCACGGCCTCGCCGATCTCGCGCACCGAGGGAGGGAACCCGCGCCTGTGCACCTCACCTCGGATGTAGTCGAGGATCTGCTGTTGGCGCTGGGTCAGATCCTTCTGGTACCCCACGATTCCCCCTCGCGTCGAGCTGCGCCTTCAGTGTAGTGCGAGAACTCACCCGATGCAAACATGCGTTCGATTCAGGTGTTGAATACGAACGTATGTTCGGTATACTGACTCCAGGACGAACGCGTGTTCGCTTCGATGTCAGACCTCCGATCTAAGCTGCGGCCGACATCGGATCATCGAGGAGGAGTCATGAGCCACACGTATCGCGACCGAATCGTTTCCGCCGCCGAATGGGCGGTCGTCATCGCCATCCTTCTTGGGATCGTGTTCGCCGCAGCCAGACCCGCGAGCGGTCGGGCCCACGAACCGAACGCGTTCTCCTCGGTGCGAATCGAGCGCGGAGACACGCTCTGGAGCCTCGCCGAGACACATCCCGTCCGCGGCATGACCACAGAGCAGGTCGTTCAGCTCATCAAACGTGAGAACCGAATCGCCCAGGCGCCCTCGGCGGGTCAGGTAGTCTCGGTGCCAGCCGCCCCCGACGGTACTGCAGTCTGCGCCCGCTAGCCGGGCTTCCCCCCTGGGGCGATCGGGCAGCACGCACTCTGCAGGAGGCCGACCTGAGAGGGCCTGCGTCCCTCGGCCCGGGGGCGATTGAGCTGCACGCGCAGCGTGTCTGCTCGAATCGCCCCGCGTAATGCGGCAAAGTCCGCTTTCCGCCGGTTGTGACCCAACATCTTGTGTGCTAGGTTACTCAGTGACCAAGATGTAGGGGTGACAGATGCGCTGTCCGTTCTGCGGCCACGATGAAACCAAGGTCGTCGATTCCCGCACGTCGGAATCGCAAGATGCCATCCGACGTCGTCGCGAGTGCCTGAAGTGCTCGGATCGCTTCACGACTTACGAGCGCCGAGAGGAGATGCCTCTGATGGTGCTCAAGCGTGACGGGACCGCCGAGCCATACGCTCGCGCGTAGCTCTTGCGCGGCTTGATGGTTGCCACCGCGAAGCGCAACGTCCCTCAAGAGGTACTTGAGGAACTCATCGAGGACACCGAGTCGGAGCTCCACAACACCTTCCGGTACGAGGTGGATTCACAGACCCTCGGTGACATGGTTCTCATGCGGCTCAAGGACGTCGACCACGTGGCGTACGTCCGTTTCGCCTCCGTCTACAAGTCCTTTCAGGACCTCGACGAATTCACCGCCGAGCTCGGGAAACTCAAGTAGCGGCGGCCGCACGTTTGTACGTCAACGCGGCCGCGCAACGGCCGCAGGGGGATCGGGGGCACGACGATGGCACGAGGCGCACAGACACTCGAACTCCCGACCGGCGCAACGACGGCACGCATCGCCGGCTACATCGGCGGCTCCGTCGATGCATGGCCCGGACGCAGGGCCAGCACTGTGCTCATCGCGGGCTGCACCATGCGCTGCCCGTACTGCTCGAATCCCGAACTCATCAGCACCTCACACCGCAGCGAGGCTTCGCTCGCTGACATCCTCGCGCACTGCGCGCGCAAGCCTGACGGCGTCGACGGGGTCGTCCTCAGTGGAGGCGAGCCGACCGAAGACACCGCGCTTCTCGAACTGCTCGAAGCCCTGCGTGCCGAGGGAATACCCGTCAAACTCGACACCAATGGCGTCAATCCCGAGGTGCTGCACGACGTGGTAGATCGCCGCCTGGTGGATTTCGTGGCGCTTGACGTGAAGGCCACGCCAGCACGATACGACGCGGTCACCGGCTTGCCAGGGAGCTGGCCGAGGATTCTCGAATCGATCGCAATCCTCATCCAGAGCGGCGTCGAGCACGAGTTTCGCACCACGTGCTATCCGCTTGCCGTGTCCATCTCGGATCTCAGCACCATCGCTCGACAGCTCGCCGGCGGGCGCCGCTACGTCCTTCAGCAGTTCAGCGCGCAGCGCACGCTCGACCCCGCAGCCAGGACCCTCTCGCCGATTCCGGTCACGGAGCTCTTGCGAGCGGTCGACCGCTGCAATCCGTACCTGCCGACCGTTGTAAGGGGAGGGTGACCCACACACCGTGCGCCTCGCAATCAAACGCCTCGACCCCGACCTGCCGCTCCCACGCTCCGCACACGAGGGCGACGCCGGACTCGATCTCTACTCCGCGGAAGACGTCGCACTTCACCCGATGCAACGGGCGCTGATCCCGACGGGGATCGCCCTGGCGATACCCGAAGGTTTCGCTGGTTTCGTGCAGCCCCGCAGCGGCCTGGCGCTCCGCGCCGGGCTGTCCTTCGCGAACACGCCGGGGCTGATCGACTGCCACTATCGGGGCGAGATCAAGCTCGTCGCCATCAATCTCGATCCGTCGACGTCGATCCACATCGCACGGGGTGACAAAGTCGCCCAGCTCGTGATCCAGGCCGTGCAGCGAGTCGAACTCGACGAGGTCGACGAACTCGACGAAACGGTTCGCGGGGAGGGCGGCTTTGGCAGCACAGGCGCCTAGGGAGCCCCGGGTCCGCGTCGCCGCGCTGATCCTGCACGAGGGGCGTGTCGTGCTTGTACGCCACCGTGCCGGCTCGCGCACGTACCATCTGCTCCCGGGCGGCGGGGTCGACTTCGGCGAGACCGTGCAGGATGCGCTGCGGCGAGAGGTTCTAGAGGAGACGGGGCTCCAGACCCGTCTGGGAAGGCTCCTGTTCGTCAGCGACACGATCGATCCCAATGGCTCCAGGCATCTCGTCAACATCACCTTCGAGGCGGACGTCATCGGGGGCTCTATCACAGACGACCCGCAAGATCCGAGGGTCGAGGCGGTCGACCTGGTCGAACCCTGGCGTCTGCCGGAGCTCGATCTGAGGCCGCCGATCGCCGATGATCTGCTGCACGCGATCGCAGACACGGACGTGACCGCTACATATCTGGGTTCGCTGTTCACCCCGGAGCCGACCTAGGTATCCGGCCAGCTCAGGGCCTGCAAAGGGCACTCGAACCCGCGCGGAGAGGGACGGCTGGGGACGTGCTTGTGGGTTCCCATGGCATACTTGACCGAATGCATGGCCCCTCGGAAGGCATCATGGAGCACACACAGCCGCCAGGTCGCCGAAGGCGTCCGCCGACTCGGCTCGAGCGACTCGATGCTCGCAGAGCGCGTAAGGCACGCACGAAGGCACGCTTGCGCCGGACCCTCACGGTACTCGGCGCGAGCTGCGTCGTGCTCGCTTCAGTGCTCGTCGCCACGCTCATGATCGCCGGCTCCGATGACGTCCGGCAGCCCCGTGCCTCAGCGGTTCCGGTCGCAGCCGCGAAGCCCGCCGCCACCAAGCCTGCGGCGTCGGGCACGGCGAGCACGTCCAAACCCAAGGTCGTTCCGGTCGGCTCCGCAGAGCCCAGCTCCGCGCCGAAGCCCAAGCCGCGCTCGAAGATCCCCAAGGCGGTCAAGAACGCGGCACTGGACTACCCGGACGCGCCCTCGATCGAGCCGAGAAGCTACGCCAAGCTCGAGCCGAAGCATCGGTACGTCGCCATCACGCTCGACGACGGGCTACCGTTCGACGAGCGCATCCTCGACCTGCTCGAGGACAACGACATCCGTTGCACGACGTTCCTGCTCGGTTCCGTGGCCGCCGACAGGCCCGATCTCGTGCGCAGGCTCCACAAGAGCGGCTTCGAGATCGCAAACCACACCTGGAGCCACCCAGGGCTCCCGAATCTCTCTGACGGCGAGATCCGCGAGGAGCTTCGGCGGAGCCAGAAGGCCATCTCCAAGGTGACGAAGAACCAGGCGCCGTACCTTCGCCCGCCGTATGGCGCGACGGACCAGCGCGTCAAGCAGATAGCCGCCGAAGAGGGCTACCAGATCGTCATGTGGTCGAGGACCTTCGGCGACACCGGCCGTGGCCAGACCCCTGAGAAGTGCTACCGGCGGGCGATGAAGGGCGTGCAGCCCGGCGACGTCATCCTGTGCCACTGGGGCCAGGACGACACGTACGAGGCGATGAAGCTCGTCATCAAGCAGCTCAAGCGCAAGAACCTCAAGGCCGTCACGCTCTCGGAGCTCATCGCAGACTCGCAGTAGGACGCATTCTCCCGAGGCGCCTGGCGCGATGCCGCACCGATGAGGGCGCGCACCAGACGCAGGACACATCCCGTGCACCACTCCTGACCAGGCACGTCTCGGCACCCGTATGTCTGATAATACATCTTATGTCATGTTGCGAGGTCGAGACGCCATCCCCCGGGCGGTTACCCGCAGGAGTAGCGCTCCTGGAACCCGCGCGCCGTGAGATCCCGCAGATCGTCCTCGGCCTCCTCGAAGAGCGACCGCGCCTCAGCCTCGTCTACCGAGGCGCCGAGGAGCCACACGACGTCGTCGTCGAGTCGGACCGCTTCCACCCGCCAGACCGACGCCGCCTGGGGCGCGGCGCTTCGCTGCTCGCGGTACAGAACGTCGTCACGCCACTCGAGATCCGGCTCGTCCTCTGCGTCCACCCTGATGAGCCGGAGCCGCCAGAAGTCCTCGGCAGGGCCGATCACGCTCACCGGCTCACTTCACCGTCTCGAGCTTGGTGTATTGGTCGTTCGCGGAGACCCATCCCTCGACGCCCTGGCCGTCCTCGACCTTGAACCAGTTGCCTTCCTTGCTTATGAAAAGAAGAGTGTCGCCGTCGTCGAGGCCGCGG
>JACRBU010000078.1 GCA_016213085.1 Coriobacteriales bacterium | reverse complement strand
GCAGGTCCGTGTTCGGTGGAGTCCGAGGAGCAGATGTTCACCGTTGCCGCTGCGGTCTCCGAGGCGGGCGCGGCGTTCCTGCGCGGAGGTGCGTACAAGCCTCGTACGAGCCCGTACGCGTTCCAGGGGATGGGCGTCGACGGACTGAAGCTCCTGCGCGCCGCCGGCGACGAATACGGGCTTCCGGTCGTCACCGAGGTGCTCGACGTCCGAGACGCCGACACGGTCGCCGAGTGGGCCGACGTGCTTCAGGTCGGCGCTCGCAACATGCAGAACTTCATGATGCTCGAAGAACTCGGCAAGCTTGAGAAGCCGATCCTGCTTAAGCGCGGCCTGGCAGCCACGATCGAAGAGATGCTCTCTGCAGCCGAGTACGTGCTCAAGGGCGGGAACCGCGACGTCATCCTGTGCGAACGCGGCATCCGCACCTTCGAGACCTACACCCGCAACACGCTCGATCTCGCCGCGGTTGCGGCACTTCGGCAGCTCACGCACCTTCCGGTCATCGTAGACCCGTCGCATGCGACGGGGAGACGCGACCTCATCGCTCCGATGGCGCGGGCGTCGGTCATCGCGGGCGCTGACGGGCTCATGATCGAGGTCCACCCCGATCCCGAGCACGCCAAGTGCGACGGCCCGCAGTCGCTCACACCCGACGACTTCGCCGCGATGATGACGTCGCTGACGCCGCTCGTCGAGATCGAGGGCAAACGGCCGGGAGTGAGCCGGTGACGGGCTGCGTCCTCATCGTCGGCGTCGGCCTCATCGGAGGTTCGATCGCGGCCGGCCTTCGGCGCACCGACGAGCCGCCTCGCGTGCTCGGCGTCGACACCGACCGCGACTCTTTGGACTTCGCGGTCGAGAGCGGCATCGTCGACGACGCCGCTACGCCGAAAGCGGCGTTCGACCGCGGTTGGTTCGGCCCCGGCGGCGCCGACGTCGTCATTCTCGCAACGCCTGCGGGTGCGACGGTCGGGTGGTTCGAGACGCTCGGCGAACTCGGCTACGAGGGCATCGTGACCGACGTCGCGTCCACCAAGTCCAGCGTGCTTTCCGCGGCCGAGCGGTGGCTTCCCGACCCGAGCCGATTCGTCGGCGGGCACCCGATGGCGGGCTCCGAGCGAAGCGGCGTGCAGGCCGCGCGTCCTGAGCTCTTCGAGGGCGCGTACTACGTGCTCACCCCGACCGAACACACCGACGTCGAGGCGTACCGCGCCGTTCACGAGCTCATCTCGGCGCTCGGCGCACGCGTGATCACCGTCGACGCGTCGAGCCACGACCGCGCGGTGGCCGTCGTGAGCCACGTCCCGCACGTTGCTGCGGCAGCCCTCGTCGACGTCGCCGCAGCCAACGCGGCGGACAACGCCGAGGTCCTCAGGCTCGCTGCCGGCGGCTTCAAGGACACGACGCGCATCGCCGCCGGAAGCCCCGATCTGTGGACCGGGATCTGTCTCGACAACGCCTCCGCGCTGACCGCCGGCATCGAGGAGCTGCGCGAGTCGCTCGCTCGCTTCGCCGGTTTCGTCGCCACCGGTGACCGCGATGGCGTACGCTCCTGGCTCGCCGAAGCGGCCGACGTCCGCCGCTCCCTGCCGGCGCAGTGGGTCCCCGCGACCTCGGCGCTCTCGGAGCTTCGCGTCCCGATGCTCGACCGGCCGGGCCAGGTCGGCGAGATCACCGGCGCCGTGAGCCGCGCGGGCTGCAACATCGAGGGCATCGACATCGACCACGTGAGCGAGGACACGGCTGTGCTCTCGCTCGTCCTCACCGACGAGGGCGACGTCGATTCCCTCATCGCCGATCTGACCTCCCGCGGCTACGAGCCGATCCTCGAACCGCTCTCTGAGTCTCCCGAAGCGACCGGCGAGGAGGTCTAGCGTGCGCTACGTGGCGCGACCGGCGTCCGGACCGCTGCGCGGACGGGTCCTCGTCCCGGGCGACAAGTCCCTCTCGCACCGGGCGGTCCTGTTCGCCGCCATGGCCGAAGGGACCTCTGCGCTGACGGGGGTACTCGATTCCGCCGACGTGCGCTCGACGATCTCTGCCGCCTCTTCACTCGGTGCCGAGGTCGAGGTGACCGCCGCACCCGACGGCACCCTCGACGTCACCGTGACCGGGTGGGGAGCGGCGGGTCCCGTCGCGCCATCCGCGCCGATCGACTGCGGCAACAGCGGCACGACCGCGCGTCTGCTGCTCGGCGTGCTGGCCGGTTGGCCGATCACCGCGACGCTCACCGGCGACGAATCGCTCTCGCGCAGGCCCATGACGCGGGTCACGCACCCGCTGGAAACGATGGGGGCGACGTTCACGACGGACGGAGGCACCCTCCCCGTGACCGTGCACGGCGGCGACCTCCATCCGATCAGCTACGGCTCGCCGGTCGGGTCCGCGCAGGTCAAGACCGCGATCCTCCTGGCCGGACTGCGCGCCGACGGTCGCACGGAAGTCCTGGAGCCCGCTCCGAGCCGAGACCACACCGAGCTGCTGCTTCCGGCATTCGGCGTCGACGTCGGGATCGAGTCCGAGCGCCACGCGGCCTGGGTCGACGGCCCGGCATCCCTCACGGCCGCTTCGGTCGTCGTCCCGCGCGACCCGTCCTCGGCGGCCTTCTTCGCGGTCGCGGCGTCCATCGTGCCCGGAAGCGAGGTCGTGATTCCCGGCGTCGCGCTCAACCCGACACGCACCGGATTCCTCCGCGTCCTGCAGCGCATGGGCGCCGATGCGGCTGTGCTTCACACCGCGACGAGCGGAGCCGAGCCGGTCGGCACCATCACCGTGAAGGCAAGCTCCCTGCATGGCACGGTCGTGCGCGCCGAAGAGGTGCCGTCCCTGGTCGACGAGATCCCGGTCCTCGCGGTGGCCGCCGGCCTCGCCACGGGCGAGACGCGATTCGAAGGCGTCGGCGAGCTGCGCGTCAAGGAGTCCGACCGCCTCGCCGCGATCGCAGAGGGGCTCGGCGCCCTTGGCGTGTCCGTCGAGGCCGGCGAGGACACGCTCGTCGTGCGCGGTCTCGGCAAGCCGGGGCCCGCGGTCCTCGAGTCCCTCGGCGACCATCGCCTCGCGATGACGTGGGCGGTCGCGGCGCTTGCCGGGTCGGAGCCCGTGGAGATCGAGCGTTTCGAAGCCGTCGACGTCAGCTACCCGGCCTTCGCCGACGACCTCCAGCGCGTCCTGGCTGGCAGCGACACCGCCGTCGAGTAGGGCTTGGGCGCGCGGTGCCCGCTCGCGGGGACAGACGCGCCCGCACGTACTACCATTCGTCCAGGCACCCGCATCCCATCGATTGGATCCGCAGCGCATGATCGTCGCCATCGACGGCCCGGCAGGTTCGGGAAAGTCCACGACCGCGAAGCTCGCCGCCGAGCGGCTCGGCTTCCGCTATCTCGACACGGGAGCGATGTACCGCGCGATCGCCGTGAGAGCCCTCGCCGAGCGACTCGACCTCGACGATGAGGCGGGAGTGACTTCACTCGCCCAGCGAGAACGCGTGCTCTTCGCACACGAGGAGGGGAGCGCGCTTCCCACGCGCGTCACGATCGGAGCGCACGACGTCACCGCCGCCATCCGGACTCCCGAGGCCGACGCGGCCGTCAGCCACGTCGCGCGCCTGGCCCGCGTTCGCGAGGCGATGCTCGCCCAGCAGCGCTCCATCGCCGAGGGACGCGACGTCGTCGTCGAGGGACGCGACATCGGCACCGTGGTCTTCCCGCAGGCCGAAGTGAAGGTCTACCTCACCGCGAGCCCACACGAGCGGGCGCGCAGGCGAACCGCCGAGCAGGCCGAACGCGGACACGCGGTCGAGCACGAGGAGGTCCTCGAGTCCATCGAGCGCCGCGACGAGATCGATTCGACCCGCGAGGTGGCGCCGCTGCAGGCTGCCGAAGACGCCGTCGAACTCGACTCGACCGAGCTTAGCGTCGACGAGGTCGTCGACGCTATCGAAGCGCTCGTGCACTCCGCTCGCTCGGCGGCGGGAGGCCCGCGGTGACCGTCTCGGACGCCCTCGCATACACGATCCGCGCGACGCTCGGCCGCCTGCTGGCGGTAATCTTCCGGACGCGCTTCCTCGGTCGCGAGAAGATACCGGCCGGCGGCGCCATTCTCGCGGGCAACCACGTCTCGTACCTCGATCCGATGCTCCTCTGGATCGGCTACCGGGGCGCGCGACGCATCCGGTTCATGGCGAAGGCCGAGCTCTTCGACAAACCGGTCCTCGGATGGGGCCTCAGGCGCTTCTGGGCGTTTCCGGTGCACAGGGGCAAGCCCGACCGCACGGCGATCCAGACGGCGACTGAGGCGTTGAAGTCCGGCGAGCTTGTGGGCATCTTCCCGGAAGGGACGCGAACGAGAACCGCGAGCGGCGAACTCGGCGAGGCGCAGGGTGGCATGGCATTCATCGCGATGCACGCGAATGCGCCCATCGTCCCGGTGGGTATCGCCAACACCGACAAGGTCTTCCCCGAGGGCGCGCGATTCCCGCGCTTTCCGCGGGTCACGATCGTGTACTGCGATCCCATCTGCCCCGACGAGATCGCAGGCGAGGGTCGCAAGGAGCGCATGGAGGCTTTGACCGCGGAGATGATGCGGCGCATCGCGCAGGCGCGTGACGAAGCACGAGAGGCGGCGACACGGTGAGGGTCGAGGTCGCGAAGTACGCGGGCGTCTGTTACGGCGTCGAGAGGGCGCTCGAGCTTGCCGCCGAAGCCGCGTCCAGTGGCGTCGAGGTCCATACGCTCGGGCCGCTCATCCATAATCCGCAGGCGGTCGAGGACCTCAAGCAAAGCGGGGTCGTCGTCGCCGCGTGCCTCGACGAGGTCGACGACGGCACCCTCGTCATCAGGTCCCACGGCGTCGATCCCGCCATCATCGAGTCCGCCGCCGAAAAGGGCCTCCACGTCGTGGATGCGACGTGCCCGCACGTCAGCAAGGCGCACGAGGCCGCCGAGGAGCTCAAGAAGGGCGGCTACGCCGTCGTCATCGTCGGCGAGGCCGATCACCCCGAGGTCGAAGGCATCATGGCCCACGCCGGCGGAGAGGCGCTCGTCATCGAGTCCGCCGCCGAGCTTCCCGAACGCCTGCCATCGCGGCGCGTAGGGGTTGTGGTCCAGACGACCCAGTCGGCCCGGCGATTCCGAGAGGTCGTCGACGCGCTCGTGCCCAAGACCAACGAGCTGCGCGTCTTCAATACCATCTGCTCGGCGACGGGCAAGCGCCAGCAGTCCGCCGAAGAGCTCGCGGGTTCGGTCGACGTCATGGTCGTCGTCGGCGGGCACAACTCCGGTAACACAACGCGGCTGGCGGAGATCTGCCGCGGAGTGAACCCTCGCACGCACCACGTCGAGACGGCAGCCGAGCTCGACCCGACCTGGTTCGAGGGAGCGGAAGTGGTCGGGGTCACAGCCGGTGCTTCGACGCCGGACGCTCAGATGGCCGGCGTGATCCACGCGATCGAATCGATGGAGTGACGCTCATGCCTGCGCGTGCCGACTATGGCAGCGCCCTTCCGGCAACAGGCGGCGCGATCGCCTCGGTGGCCGAGGGGTCACCCGCTGACAGGGCCGGACTGCAGGCGAGCGATCGCGTGCTCACCGTAGATGCGGCCGAGCTCCACGACCTCCTCGACTGGCAGTGGCACACCGCCGATGCCGCCACCGTGACGCTCGGCGTCGCACGCGCGGACACGGCCGCCACGGTCGACATCATCGTCCACCGCGAACCGGGCGAGTCGTGGGGCCTCGAGTTCGAGTCCGCGATCTTCGACACCGTGCACACCTGCACCAACCGCTGTGCCTTCTGCTTCATGGCCCAACTGCCCAAGGGGATGCGCCGCTCGCTCTACCTGCGCGACGACGACTACCGCCTCTCGTTCCTGCAGGGCAACTTCGTAAGCCTCACGAACCTCACCGACGCCGATGTCGCCCGCATCGCCGAGCAGGCGCTCTCGCCGCTCTACGTTTCGCTGCACGCCGTCACCCCCGCCGTCCGCGACGAACTCGTGTGCGCCCCCGAAGACCGCGCACTCGAGCGCTTCGACGAGCTTCTCTACGCCGGGATCGACGTCCACGTCCAGATCGTGCTGGTACCCGGCGTCAACGACGGCCAGGAACTCGAGACTTCGCTTCGATGGCTTGCCGAGCGCGAGGGAGTGCTGTCGGTCGGCGTCGTCCCGCTCGGGTGGACGAGCCATCAGGACCGCTGGACGGCCTCGTACGAGTCTCCTGAGGCGTCCCGCGCCGTCATCGAGCAGATTCGCCCGTGGCAGAACGCCATGCGCGAGCGCGACGGCATCACCTGGGTCCATCTCGCTGACGAGTTCTACCTCAACGCCGGCGTTGAGACGCCCGCCGCCGACTCCTACGACGGCTTTCCGCAATACGAGAACGGGATCGGCATCGTCCGCAGCTTCCTCGACGACGCCGCGCTGCTCGCCGAGGAGTTCGCTGCATCCGCCGCGGCCCTCGCGCGCCCTCTCGCGGTCGTGAGCGGCCAGCTCGCCGCCCCCATCCTGCGTTCGACGCTCGACCAGCTCGGCAATCCGACGATAGCCGTCGTCGAGGTCCCCAACGGCCTCTTCGGCGGGAACGTGAGTGTCGCGGGGCTACTCGCAGGCGCTGACATCGCTTCCGCGCTCGAGGCGACTCCGCCCGATGCGCTCTGCCTGGTACCCGACAGCGTCTTCAACGCGGACGGCGTCACCCTCGACGACCTCACCCTCGACGACCTTCGTAATCGCTCGGGCCGGGACGTCCGTCTGGTATCCTCAGACGCCGCAGGCCTGCTGGACGGACTTCGCGCAGGCGCAACACCCGCATCCCGGAAAGAATCCTGAACATGGCGCTTCCTATCGTCGCCGTGGTCGGCCGGCCCAACGTCGGCAAGTCCACGCTCGTCAACCGCATAGCGCAGGCAACCGACGCCATCGTCCACGAGGCGCGCGGGGTGACGCGCGACCGCTCGTACCATCGCGCCGATTGGAACGGCCGTGACTTCCTGCTCATCGACACCGGCGGCATCGAGGCCGGTTCCGTCGACGACTTCCAGGCCTCCATCCGCTCCCAGGCACTTCTCGCCGCCGAAGAAGCCGATGCGATCATCGTCCTCGTCGACGGCAGGGCGGGCGTCATGGCCGACGACGAGCAGGTGGCGCGCATGCTCAAGCGCGCCGACCGCCCCGTCTTCCTCGCGGTCAACAAGCTCGACACCCCCGGCGCCGAAGAGGAGTCCTTCGAGTTCTGGTCGCTCGGCCTCGGTCAGCCGTATCCGATCTCGGCTACCCATGGCCACGGCACCGGCGACCTGCTCGACGACGTCGTCGCCGCGCTGCCCGACGTCGAGCCCGAGATCGTCGAGGACGCCATCGACGTCGCCATCATCGGCCGCCCGAACGCGGGCAAGTCCTCGCTGCTCAACCGCCTGACCGGCGTGGAGCGCGCCATCGTGAGCGACGTCGCGGGCACGACGCGAGACGCGATCGACATGAGCGTCGAGCGCGATGGTTCGCGCTATCGCCTCGTCGACACCGCCGGTCTTCGGCGGAAGTCGCTCATCGAGCAGGACGTCGAGTACTACGGCTTCGTTCGCGCCATGCGGGCTATCGACCGCGCCCACGTCGCGCTGCTCGTGATCGACTCCACCGTCGGCCTGACCGATCAAGACCAACGCATCGCACGCTTCGCCCAGGAGCGCGGGTGCGCGCTCATCATCCTCCTGAACAATTGGGACGCGGTGGAGTCGCCCGCGGAGAAGCAGGCGATCGTGACGCGGATCGAGGAGCGCCTGAACTTCGTCGGCTATGCGCCGGTGCTTCGCATAAGCGCGCTGACCGGTTCGCGCGTCGACCGTATCTGGAAAGAGATCGACAAGGTCTACTCGAACTACACGCGCGAGATACCGACCAGCCAGCTGAACCGGCTCCTCACCGAGATGCGCGAGTTCGGCCACACGGTGAGCAAGGGCCCGCAGACCCTGCGGGTACACTACGCGACCCAGACGCGCACCGCGCCTCCCGGGTTCACGTTCTTCGCGAACCACCCGCGACTCGCCGACGACAACTTCCGTCGCTACGTTGAGAACCGCATGCGCGAGCGTTTCGACCTGACCGGCACGCCCATCGTTGTGAAGTTCCGTTCGAAGGACTGATGTTGGAACTTGCTCTGCGCATCGTAGCCGCCGCGGCGGTGGCTTACCTCGTCGGCGGCATTCCGTTCGGACTGCTCATCGGCAAGCTCTTCTACAAGACCGACGTTCGGGAGCACGGGTCCGGCAACATCGGCGCCACGAACGTGCTGCGGGTGCTGGGGCCTGTGGCCGGGTACTCGACCTTCGCGCTCGACCTCGTGAAGGGCTCGGTCGCCGTCCTGATCGCGAAGTTCCTCCTCGTGCCCGCGGCCGCGTTCGGCGAGCCCGCGAACCAGTGGGCCATGATCCTCGCCACCGTCGCCGTCATGCTCGGGCACACCTACTCGCCGTACCTGCGTTTCTCCGGAGGCAAGGGGGTCGCGACGGCCGGCGGGGCCATCATCGTGCTGTTCACCTGGCAGGTCTGGGTGATCGAGATCATCTTCTTCGTCGCCATCATCTCGATCTTCCGTATGGTGTCGCTCGGCTCCGTTCTCATGGCGGCCACCCTGCCGTTCCTCGTCATCGTCTACTATCGGGATGACTGGCCCATGTACGCGTTCGCGTTCGTAGTCGCAGCCATCGTCATCTGGAGGCACAGGGCCAACATCGGACGCATGTTCCGAGGCAAAGAGCCCAAGATCGACCTGCTCAAGAAGTCCGCAACACCCGACGCCGGACGAAGTACGCCCGACGCCGAGAACGAGGGGGAGTGACAGGGGTGCGAATCGCAGTCATCGGCGCCGGTTCCTGGGGAACCGCGGTGAGCTGGATGCTCGGAGGCAAGGGATACGCCATCTCGCTGTGGTCGCGCGAGGCGCACATCGCCGAAGGGATCAACGCCGAGCACCGCAACCCCGATTACCTGAAGGACGTCGTGGTGCCCGCATCGGTCACCGCATTCGACGACGTTGAAGCCGCATTGAGCGGTGCTGAGGCGGTCGTGATGGTCACGCCGAGCGTCGGCGTGCGCGAGACCGCCGAGGCCATGAAGCCCCACCTCTCCGCCGACACCCCGGTCATCGTGCTGTCAAAGGGCGTCGAGGCCGAGTCCCTCATGCTCATGACGGAGGTCCTCGACGATGTGCTCGGCGGCCACGGACGCCTCGCCGGGCTCTCGGGACCGAACCACGCTGAGGAGGTCAGCAGGGGAATCCCCTCGGCCACGGTGGTCGCAGCCTACTCCGACGAGGTCGGCAAGCTCTTCCAGACGATCTTCATGACGCCGTTCTTCCGCGTCTACACCAACGACGACGTCACGGGCGTAGAGCTGGCGGGGGCGTCCAAGAACGTGATCGCCATCGCCTGCGGGATCTGCGACGGTCTTGGCTACGGCGACAACACGAAGGCGACGCTCATGACACGCGGGCTCGCCGAGATGACGCGGCTCGGCAAGGCTCGCGGAGCGAACCCGCTGACGTACATGGGTCTCGCCGGCATGGGTGACCTCATCGCGACGTGCACGTCGCCCCACTCGCGGAACCGTGGGCTGGGCGAGCTCGTGGCACGAGGCGGCACGATGCAGACGTTCTACGATCGCACCCATATGGTCGCCGAGGGTGCCGTCAGCTGCATCACCGTCGATCAGCTCGCGCAGAAGTGCGGCCTCGAGCTCCCCATCACGCACCAGGTGCGCTCGATACTCTACGATGGCGTCGCACCGAGTACCGCGGTCGAGGCGCTCATGGGTCGGGAGCCGACCGACGAACTGCACGGCATGGGACTCGTGGACGAGGACGCCGACTGCATGTAGCGGGCGCCAGGAGGGGGAACGCGTGAAAGGCATCGAGATCGCCCCGTCGATCCTGTCGGCGGACTTCAACCACCTCGGCCAGGACGTCGCCCTCGTCGAATCCGCCGGCGCCGACGTCATCCACGTCGACGTGATGGACGGCCATTTCGTGCCGAACCTCACCATCGGTCCGCCGGTCGTCAAAGCGCTCAAGCGCAACGCGACACGCCCGCTCGACGTCCACCTCATGATCACCAACGCCGACGACAGCGTCGGTTGGTACCTCGAAGCCGGCGCTGACCGGCTCACCGTGCACGCCGAGGCGTGTCGTCACCTGCACCGTGTCGTCGGCGTCATCCGTCACGCGGGTGCTTCCCCCGGAGTCTCGATCAACCCAGCGACCCCCGTCGAAGTCCTTCGCGACGTCCTCGGCGAGATCGACTACGTCCTCGTCATGAGCGTGAACCCCGGCTTCGGCGGACAGGCGTTCATCGAACGCTCCCTGGCCAAGATCGAGGCCCTGGCGAGGATGGCCGCCGAAGAGAACCCCGATCTCTTCGTCCAGGTCGACGGTGGGATCGACGCGACCACCGCACCGCGTGTCGCCGCTGCGGGTGCGCGCTCACTCGTCGCCGGGAGTGCGATCTTCTGCGCGGCGGACCCCGCGGCCGCGCTCCAGGAGATTCGCGCCGCAGCCGAGAGCGCCATCTGAGCGCATCTCGCACCCTCCAGCAAGGACTCCCAGGGGTAATGACCTCTTGGGCTCCGTTCTCCGCGCCACCCCGGCGCCCCGGGGCCGAATCGCGGGGATCCGATCGGTTGGAGGTCCGATGCCAGTCCAAGACACCGCCGACAACGCGGCGAACTGCCTGTGTCCGGCCTGCCCGACGTACGACGCGTGCATGGACGAGAAGGACCATCGGCTCTTCTGCGCTCGAGGGAAGACCGACTGCGACCCGGAGGCGCGCGGCTGCATCTGTGGAGACTGTCCCGTGTGGCACAGCAACAAGCTCGAGGACTACTACTACTGCCTGGAAGGGCCGGCCAGCTAGGTCGAGCGGGCGCTGAGTCCGACCGCGAAAGCTCGGCTGCGCGAGTCGCCTGCGGCGCCTACCTCTCGTAGCCGAGGAACTCCTCCCTGCGAAGCTTCTGCCGCGCCACGCCGACGCTCTCGGTGAGCATCGTCACCATCGCTTCGACCATCGGCGGAGGTCCTGACACGAAGAAGTGACGCTCCTCCCAATCAGGGATGTGTTCTCGGATGACGTCCGCGTCTATCCGGCCCTTCGGTCCCGTCCACTCCGCCTCGGGCTCGGTGAGCGTGAGCACGACGCGGATCGGAGGGGAGTCCAAACCCTCGATCTCCTCACGAAACGCCGTGCTTGCGAGGTCGCGGTTCGAGTACAGCACGGTGATGTCGATGTCCGCGTTCGTGTCCCGCGCCCACCGGAGCGCCGACCGCGCCGGGGTGATCCCGATCCCGCCACAGACGTAGGCGACCTTGCGCATGTCCGATGTGGGCACGAAGTCGCCCGCCGGTCCGCCGACGCGCACCACCGCGCCCGGCTCGAGCCTGTCGAGGTGGTCCTTGAAGTCGCGGCCGGTGAGCCGAGTGGTGCACTCCAGATTCGCCTCCGTGGGCGAGCTCGACAACGTGAAGTGATGTTCCAGGTGGCGCTCGCGTCCCGTGATAGGGAGCAGCACGAAGAAGAACTGCCCCGGCCGGTACTCGAACTCGCCAGGCCGCTCGAACGCGAAGGTCCTCGTTCCCAAGGCTCGCTCTCGGCTCCCCAGATACCGAACGTGCCAGTGCCGCATGTCAGCGCACCCACCTCATCGAAGGACGTTCTCGCTAGTTGTTCCCCAGCCGCCTGCGGCCCCGGTTGGCGAGCGCGCAGCGTCTGCTCCAAGTCGCCAGGTAATGGCGGCCAAGTCCGCCATTACCTGGGGTATACTAGCGGGGACTTTCTTCAGGGCGGGGTGAGATTCCCCACCGGCGGTGATAGCCCGCGAACCCCGTGAGGGGCCGACTCGGTGGAATTCCGAGGCCGACGGTCACAGTCCGGATGGGAGAAGGAAGGGCGCATGACGTTCCCTTTGCTGCCTGATATCGAGGCGACGGTCGCCGACGCATTCATGCGTCGCGCCCTCGAGCTCGGCCGTCGCGGCCGCGGCAGGACCTCACCGAATCCACCCGTCGGCGCTGTCGTGGTGCGCGGTGACCGCATCGTCGGCGAGGGTTTCCACCCCAAGGCCGGGCAGCCGCACGCCGAGGTGTTCGCTCTCGCTGATGCCGGTCCGGCCGCTCAGGGCGCCGACCTCTACGTCACGCTCGAACCGTGCGCTCACCACGGCAAGACCCCTCCCTGCACCGACGCGATCATCGCTGCGGGAATCACTCGGGTGATCATCGGCATGCCCGACCCGACGGCCGAAGCGTCAGGGGGCGCACGCGTGCTTGCGGACGCCGGTATCGCTGTCGAGTTCGCGCCGGATCCCTCGCCATTCGAGGCTCTCACCGAAGGCTGGCGGACGCGTCTCGCTACCGGCAGGCCGTTCGTCACCGCGAAGATCGCGCTCACGCTCGACGGCCACGCCGCGTTCGAGGAGTCGCAACCGGCCTCGATCAGCGGGGCGCAAGGCGCGGAGTACACGCGTGCGCTGCGCTCTCGCGTCGATGCGGTGCTCGTCGGAGCCGCCACCGTGATCGCCGACGACCCTCGGCTCACCGTTCGTGACCCCAAGGGCATGCCCGCCGAGGAGCAGCCCCTACGTGTCGTACTTGTGAGAGACCGGGTTCCATCGCCGGATGCCGCAGTGTTCGCGGACCGCACCGCCCCGACGCTCGTTCTGGCGAGCGACGCCGCCCCCGCAGACGGGCTCTCGTACCTGCCCGAACACGTCCTCGTCGACCGATTCCACGATTCCGACGCCCTGAAGGGCGCCTTCGCCGCGCTCGGCAGGAGGGGACTCAACGACCTCCTCGTCGAGCCGGGCCCGACGCTTCTCACCGCCATGTGGGACGACGCCCTCTTCGACGAGCTCGTTGCCGTGTACGCTGCGGGTATGGCAGGTGCCTCAGCACCGGCGCTCTTCCTCGGGCCGGCTGATCGCACCGACGACGCGCTCGCCCCGAGGCTCACCGCTCACCATGCCGAAGTGAGCGGGCAGATCGCGGTCGTGACCTGGCGTCCGGATCCGTCCGCTACGAATGCTAGCCAGCCCAGCACCAGTCGCAGCTGAAAGGACCTGCTCCATGTTTACCGGCCTCATCGAAACACAGGGCATCGTCACCCGCGTCGAACGTGTCGACGGAGGCGCCCGCCTGGAGATCTACGCCCCCGAATTCGGACGCGACATGGCGATCGGCGATTCCGTCGCCGTCGACGGCGCGTGCCTCACGGTGGTGCAATTCGTCCGCGGCGCGTTCCTCGTCGATGTCAGCGGCGAGACCCTGGACAAGACGACCCTCGGCAGGATCCAGCAGGGCGCCAAGGTCAATCTCGAGCGCGCTCTTCGGCTGTCCGACCGGCTCGGGGGGCACCTGGTCACCGGCCACATCGATGGCGTGGGCAAGCTCGTGCAGCGTCATCGCGCCGAGAACTCGAGCGTGTACCAGTTCCAGCTCCCGGCCGACGCCCTCGACTTCGTCGTGGCGAAGGGCTCCATCGCGATCGACGGCATCTCGCTCACCGTCGCGCAGATCCGTGGAACGAGCGTGGCGGTAGCGGTCATCCCTCACACCGAGCAGCTCACGACGCTCGGCGAGAAGCCCATCGGCTCGCCGGTCAATGTCGAGATCGACGTCATGGCGAAATACGTCCAGCGCTTCGTCGAGATGTACGCAGGCGGGGGAGAAGCGCACGCCCAGGACCGTCGCGGTCTTGGCGACCTGCTCCGCGAGTTCAGCGATGGCGGGAGGTAGCGAGTGACCCCACACCGCGTACATCCGCCGTTCGTCGGCGTCGAGGAGGCTCTCGACGAGATCGCTGCCGGGCGCATGCTCATCGTCGTCGACGACGAGGACCGTGAGAACGAGGGAGACCTCGTCATCGCCGCCGAGAAAGCGACTCCCGAAGCGATCAACTTCATGATCACCCACGGGCGTGGCCTCGTGTGCCTGCCGCTCACCGCCGAGCGCCTTCAGGCGCTGCGCATCCCGCCCATGACCGAGGAGAACACCTCCGAACAGGGCACGGCGTTCCACGTCGCCATCGGCGCGAAAGGCAAGATCACGACGGGCATCTCGCCCGCTGACCGCTGCGTCACGGTGCTCACCGCCATCGACCCCGAGACGAAGCCCGAAGACATCTCGATGCCCGGCCACGTCTTCCCCCTGCGCGCGCGCCCCGGCGGCGTGCTGGAGCGCGCCGGCCACACGGAGGCCGCGGTCGACCTCGCGCGGCTCGCTGGACTCACTCCCGCCGGCGTCATCTGCGAGATCATCAATCCCGACGGCACCATGGCGCGCCTGCCGCAGCTCGAGGAGTTCGCGGCCAAGCACGGTCTCAAGATGATCACGGTCGCCGAGCTCATCCGCTATCGCCGACGCACCGAGAAGCTCGTCGAGCACCGCTCCACGGTCAAGCTGCCGACCCGCTTCGGCGAGTTCATCGCGCACGGCTACGAGAGCCTCGTCGACGAGCGCACCCACATGGCGCTCGTGGTCGGCGACGTCGACGGCGTCCCCGACGTGCTCGTCCGTGTGCATTCGGAATGCCTCACCGGCGACGTCTTCCACTCCGTGCGCTGCGACTGCGGCGCGCAGCTCGAAGAGGCGATGCGACTCGTGCAGGCCGAAGGCCGCGGCGTGATCCTCTACATCGTCGGCCACGAGGGTCGCGGGATCGGACTCGCAAACAAGCTGAAGGCCTACATGCTCCAAGAGCAGGGCGCCGACACCGTCGAGGCCAACGAGGCCCTCGGCTTCGGCGCCGATCTGCGCGACTACGGCATCGGTGCGCAGATCCTGGCCGATCTCGGCATCACGTCGATCCGGCTGCTGACGAACAATCCGCGCAAGATCGTCGGGCTCGAGGGCTACGGCCTCCGGGTGACCGAGCAGGTCCCACTCGAGGTCCCCGCCTGCCCGACGAACTACGAGTACCTGAGGACCAAGAAGGAGAAGCTGGCGCACACGCTCACGCTTGAGGGCGCTCGACTGCCCGAGACAAGCGACGCGCCCGGACATGAAGGAGATCCCCGATGAGCACCTACGAAGGCAATCTGGTCGGCACCGGCCTGAAGGTCGGCATCGTCGTTTCGCGATTCAACGAGCTTCTCAGCTCGCGTCTGCTCTCCGGGGCGCAGGACGGCCTCATCCGCCATGACGTCGCCGAAAGCGACATCGACGTCGCTTGGGTACCGGGCGCCTTCGAGATCCCGTTCGTGGCCCGCCGGCTCGCAGCGACCGGCCGCTACGACGCGGTCCTCGCGCTCGGTGTCGTTATCCGTGGCGGAACGCCGCACTTCGACTACGTTGCCTCCGAGGTCAGCAAGGGCGTAGCGAAGGCATCGCTCGACGCGGGAATCCCGGTCATCTTCGGCGTGATCACCGCCGACACGATCGAGCAGGCAGTCGAGCGCGCCGGCACGAAGTCCGGCAACAAGGGCTGGGCCGCCGCCGAAAGCGCGATCGAGATGGCGAACCTGATGAAGGCGATGGGGTAGGCGTCCCTGTGCGATACCCTTGCGGCTAAGGGTACTATGATGTATGTTTACCCTTGCGCGTAAGGGTAACATGCGTTGGCTTGGGGGGGCGAGACGTGGACGAAGGACTTGAGCTGCTGCTTGAGGAGCAGCGGTCGACGCCGCTTCCCGAGCTCACCGTTCGTGACGTCCGTGTGCCAGAGCTTCCGAACATGGCCACGACATTCGTTGGCATGAGGCGCGTCGGCAAGAGCTACCTCATGGCACAGGAGATCGGTCGACTCCTGGCTGCCGGCGTGCCCCGTTCGTCGATCTTGTGGCTGAATCTCGAAGATGACCGTCTCGGCGCGACCACGACTCGGGCGATGAGTGATGCGTTGGAATGGTTGTTCCGAACCGGTCCGCGCCGCTACGAGCAGACAGCACACCTCTTCCTTGATGAGGTGCAGGCGGTTCCAGAGTGGGAGCGCTTCGTACTTCGCGTGCTCAACACGGAGAATGTGCACGTTCGTCTGACGGGCTCGTCCGCCAAGCTGCTGAGCACCGAGGTTGCCACCGAACTCCGTGGCCGGAGCACAGCAGTTGAGGTACTGCCGTTCAGCTTCCGCGAGTACTTGCGCCATCGTGACCTCGAACCCGAGACTGAGACGCCTCCCGGGGCCGCTCAGAGGTCTGCGCTCGAGCGCGCCTTCTCGTCCTACTTGGTCGAGGGAGGCTTCCCCGCCGTGCAGGACTGGTCGGTCGTGGACCGCCGGCGCACCCTGCAAGACTACGTCGACCTCGTCGTGTATCGCGATGTCGTCAGTCGCTGGGGGGCGACGAACCGCGTGGCGCTGGAGTGGATGGTTTCCCACTTGTTGAGCAATTTCGCTCGGGAGTTCAGCGTGAATCGGATGCTCAACGATCTGAAGTCGCAGGGCGTTCGGGTGGGAGAGGACACACTCCACGCGTACCTCGGTCACCTGCTCGATGCCCGACTCGTCTACACCGTCGGCATTCGGAGGACCTCCTACCGCGCTCGGCAGGTGAATCCCCGCAAGGTCTACGCTGTCGACCCGGGACTCGCGTCTGCCACCGCGCATCCATCCGCCGATGACGTGGGCTACCTGCTCGAGAACGCCGTGTACCTCGATCTGCGCCGCCGGTACTCTCGCCTGCACGACGAGGCGGTCAGCTACTACTCGGATTCCGAGGGCAGCGCTGACTTTGTTGTCGACACTCGTGCGTCAGAGCCGATCGTCGTGCAGGCATGCACCTCTCTGTCGGATTCTCGCACGCGTGAACGTGAGCTAAGAGGTGCCGAGGCGGCGATGCGTGGCACCGGTGCCAGCTCCGCGACGGTAGTGACGCTGACCGAATCCGGCACGTACGACACGTCCGCCGGCACGGTTCAGGCAATACCGGCGTGGCGCTGGATGCTCAGGACAATGCCGGACACGGATTAGGCCAGCGCTTGAGTTATACGCACGGTGGTCCGGGACTGCGTATAACCAAGGAAGAACGGTGGCCGCTCAAGTTCCTCGATTACGTGATGGAATCACCGATCAGGGCGGCGGTAGTCAACGGTGGCGCAACCTTGGTGAACGTACCGGATCCCGGGCGCTTCGCGTTGCACAAACTGATCACTGCTGTAGAGAGGCGCGCGACCGAACACACGAAGCGCGACAAAGACCTCGCACAGGCAGGCGAGCTCCTGAGCCTTCTCGCAGCCGAGCGACCTGGCGATCTCGCGCTTGCATACGAGGCGCTCGCGGAGCGAGGCAAGGGTTGGGTCAAGCGCATCGAGAAGGCCGAACGTGCCCTGCGTAGGGCTGGTCCAGAAGCGGCGGACGTGGTCCGGACGCTGGTCGAGGCGTAGCTGGCTCGCCCCGCAACAAGGCCCCGACTCGTCTTCTGACGCTCGAATCGGGGCCTCATTCGTGCGGCGGTCCAGTGGGCTCTCGCCACCCTGTGGCTGTCAGCCGTGGACCGACGTTCTCGTGGGTCGTACTTGCGAGGGGGTGGCTATCGTATCGCTACCGCAAACCGGCCGATAGGGGACACCTGTTCGATTTGCCGTACGGCAGCCGCGCGGCGTTCGCAGGCCGCAACCGAGCGACATCCGGTCACCGTCTCGCGCCAAACGGCACCGCCTTCCACAGCTCCGCACCCCTTCGGCAATCCTGACTGTTGACATCAGGAATCGACGGGTATAGAGTCCCAAACACGACTCATCCTGTAGGGATTCGGGAGCGTTCATGCGGCTCACTGCGAAGAGCGAATACGGGCTCATCGCCACCATCGATCTCGCGTGCAACTTCGGGCTCGGCCCGGTCAGCGCGCGAGAGATATCCGAGCGCCGCGAGATACCTGCGCGCTTTCTGGAGCAGCTGTTCGTCTCTCTGCGCAGGGCCGGCCTCGTGACCGCCCAGCGTGGGGCACGGGGCGGATTCAAGCTCTCGCGCGATCCCGAGCAGATCACCGTCCTCGACGTGGTCGAGGCGCTCGAAGGCCCGCTCGAGACGAGCGTCTGCGACCACGAGCGAGCGAGCGGCTGCGGACGCAGCGCATCGTGCGCGGCGAGCTCGGTGTGGTCGAAGGCCACCCGCGCACTGCGCGATGTGTTCGCCGAAACCACGCTCGCCGAGTTGGCGGGGACACAAGAAGCGATGGACGACCGGACCTCCGTCGTCTAGGGATTGGGAGAGAGCGTCATGGCCGAGAACGAGACCATCTACCTCGACTACGCGGCAACCACACCGGTCGACCCGCGCGTCGTTGAAGCGATGCTGCCGTACTTCACCGAGAAGTTCGGCAATCCGAACTCGCTTTACGCCCTCGGTCGCGAGGCGTACCGAGCCCTCGAGGACGCCCGCGAGCGCGTGGCACGCGGCCTCGGCGCCAACAACCCCAACGAGGTCATCTTCACGAGCGGCGGCACCGAGTCCGACACGACCGCGCTCCTCGGCATCATGCAGCGCAGCGCGCCTCGAGGCGGCCATCTGATCGTCTCGGCGTTCGAGCACCATGCGGTCCTCGAGCCTGCTCACTACCTCGAGAAGCACCACTACGAGGTCACGGTCCTCAAGCCCCGCGAGGACGGTCACATCCACCCGGACGATCTGCGCGCTGCCATGCGCGAGGACACCAAGCTCGTCTCGGTCATGCACGCGAACAACGAGATCGGCACGATCCAGCCGATTCGCGAGCTCGCCGACGTCGCTCACGAGGGCGGCGCGCTGATGCACACCGACGCGGCGCAGTCGCTCGGCAAGATCCCCTTCGACGTGAACGAGCTCGGCATCGACGCGGCGTCGTTCTCCAGCCACAAGATCTACGGGCCGAAGGGCTTCGGCGCGCTTTACCTGCGTCAGCGCACGCCGTTCGAGCCGCTCATGCGCGGCGGCGGCCAGGAGTTCAAGAAGCGCTCCGGCACCCAGAACGTCCCCGGCGCCGTCGGCTTCGCGACCGCGCTCGAGATCATGCTCGAGGAGCAGCCCGCCGAGATGGAGCGCCTCGCTGGGCTACGCGACCGCATCATCGACGGCGTGACCTCCGCGCTGCCGAACACCCAGGCGACGGTGACCGGCGATCCTCGGCTGCCGAACATCGCCTCGATGCTCATCAACGGGGTCGAGGGCGAAGCGATGCTGCTGCAGCTCGACAACAAAGGCATCGCGGTCTCGACCGGCTCGGCGTGCTCGTCGGGCTCGCTCGAGCCGAGCCACGTGCTGCTCGCTGTCGGCTGCCCGCCTGAGATCGCGCACGGCTCGCTTCGGCTGACCATCGGCAGATTCACCACGGCGGAGAACATCGACTACTTCCTCGAGGTCTTCCCGCCGATCGTCGAGCGGCTGCGCTCGATGTCGCCCGTGTACCAGAAGATGTTCGGATCGGCTTCGTAAGCGTCTACTCGACCGGCGGCCGCGTAGGCCGGAAACCGAAGGAGAAGCACGTGCTCTACAGCGACAAGGTCATGGACCACTTCAACAACCCGCGCAACGTCGGAGTGATCGATGACGCGGACGGGATCGGTGAGGTCGGAAACCCCGTCTGCGGCGACATGATGAAGATCACCATCAAGGTCGACGACGGCGATCACATCAACGACATCAAGTTCCAGACGCTCGGCTGTGGCGCGGCGATCGCCACGTCGTCGATCGTGACCGAACTCGCGAAGGGCATGACGCTCGCGGACGCCGCCGCGATCAGCAAGCAGCAGGTGGCCGACGAGCTCGGCGGTCTACCGCCCGCGAAGATGCACTGTTCGGTGCTCGCGACCGACGGGCTCAAGGTGGCGGTAGACGACTACCTGAAGAAGCACGGTCGCGAGCCGATCTCCGGAGAGATCAAGACCTCGGACCCGAACTTCGATCCCCACGCCGACGAGGACGAGCCCCACGACCACGACGAGGCCTGCGAGCTGTGACGTCGGCTGATTCCCCGCGCGGGGAGCAGCCGGGAGTGCGCGCAGCCACGGGAGCGCGGCCGTGCGCGGGAACAACCTCCGACAGCGGGAGCCGGTGAGAGAGATGGCCCGGGTGTGGATGGCCATGAGCGGCGGAGTCGACTCCAGTGTCGGCGCCGCCGTCTTGCTTGAGCAGGGGCACGAGGTCACCGGCGTCACGATGCAGCTCTGGCCTTCGGACGAAAGCGAATCGGGCTGCTGCTCGGTCTCGGCCGTGCGAGACGCCAAGCGAGTCTGCGACAAGCTCGACATCCCGCACTACACCCTCAACTTCCGCGAGCAGTTCGAAGCCGAGGTGGTGAGCCCGTTCGCCGACGAGTACGCCGCGGGACGCACGCCGAACCCCTGCGTCCTGTGCAACGACCGTCTGAAGTTCTCCGACCTCCTCGCACGCGTCTCAGCGCAGGACGCCGACTTCCTTGCCACCGGCCACTACGCTCGCATCGAGCGCGACCCGGCCGGCAAGCAATGGCTTGCTCGCGGGGTCGACGCCACCAAGGACCAGTCCTACTTCCTGTACCGACTCACCGACGCCCAGCTCGAGCGGGTCCTCTTCCCGGTTGGCGAGATGCGGAAAGAGGACGTCCGCGCGTTCGCCGAGCGGCTCGGCCTCGCGGTTGCCGACAAACCCGACAGCCAGGAGATCTGCTTCGCGGCAGACGGCGATCACGCCGCCGTGGTCGAAGCGCGACGGCCGGAAGCGCTCCGAGCCGGTGCGATCGTCGACGAAGAGGGCGACGTCCTCGGGACTCACGAGGGAATCGCCCGCTACACGATCGGTCAGCGTCGGGGCCTCGGGATCGGGGGAGTCGCCGAACCGCTCTACGTCGTACGCATCGAGGCTGCCGAGAACCGTGTCGTGGTGGGTCCTGTGGAGTCGCTCCGCGTCAGCGAGGTGGAGGCCGCGTCCGTCGTTTGGCGCGGTCCGCACGAGGCGCGGGTGACCGCTGCCGTCCGCTACCGCATGACGCCCGTGCCTGCGATCGCGCGATTCGCCCACGGTCGACTCACCGTCACGTTCGATGAGGCCGTGAGCGGTGTTGCGCCCGGGCAGTCGGTCGTATGCTATGACGGTGACCGGGTTCTCGGAGGGGGATTGACCGAATGCGCGAGTTGATCGACTGCCACATCCACACCGAGCGGTGCGGGCACGCCACCGGCTCGGCTGAAGAGTATGTGGCGGCGGCAGCCGCGAAGGGCCTCTCCGCGATCGTCATGGCCGACCACCTTCCGCTCCCGGACGACCTCGACCCCGACCATCACCTCTCGATGCGACTGGACGAGGTCGATTCGTATCTTGCCGAGGTCGCCGCTGCGCGCGCGGCACACCCCGACGTCGAGGTGATCACCGCCGTCGAGGCCGACTACCTGCCCGACCGCCTCGGGTGGACGCGCGAGTTGCTTCGCGACGTGCGCCGGCGCCCCGACGGCCCGACGGTGGTGCTCGGCAGCGTGCACTTCCTCGGCGATTGGCCGTTCGACGACCCCGCGCGGCTCGCCGATTGGGACGAGCGCGACGTGGGCGCGGTCTACAACGAGTATTTCGAGATCTGGTGCGACGCGGCTCGCAGCGGGCTCTTCGACGTCATGACCCACCCTGACCTGGTGAAGAAGTTCGGCCATCGACCGAAGTTCAAGATGAAGAAGCTCTACGCCAAGGCCGCGCAGGCAGCGGCTGAGGCCGAAGTGGTGATCGAGGTTTCGACCGCGGGGCTTCGCAAGCCCGTCGGCGAGATGTATCCGAGTCTCGAACTGCTGACCGCGTTCAGGGAGGCGGGCGTCGAGGCGACGGTGGGAAGCGACGCCCACGCGCCCGAGGAGGTCGGCTACGAGATCGAAGCCGCGTATGAGCTGCTGCGCAAAGCAGGGTATCTCGTGGTCACACTGCCGATGTCACGACGAGAGCAGAGGATCTACGGCCTATGAGCGCGACCATCGCCGACGTCGTCGCAAGCGTCCATCGCGCGTTTCCGCCCGAGTGGGCCGAGAGTTGGGACCGGGTCGGGCTGCTCGCGGGTGACGCGAATCGCGAGGTCGTTGGCGTCTCGTGCGCGCTCGACGCGTCCGTCGCGAGCGTTCGAGCCGCCGCTGACGAGGGGGCGAACCTGCTCGTCACGCACCACCCCGCGTTCCTCGAGGCCCCCGCGGCTTTCGCGCCGGGCCGCGGGCCTTCGGCGGTTGTCTTTGAAGCGCTCGATAGGGGCATCGCGCTGCTCAACGCCCACACCAACCTCGACCGCGCGCCTCAGGCGTCTGGCCTACTACCCGGGCGGCTCGGGCTCGACGTCATCGGCCCGATCGAGCGCAGGCTTCAGCCGATGGCGCTCGTCACCGTTTACGTGCCGACCGGCCACGAGGCCGCCGTCGCCGACGCGATGGCCGCGGTCGGCGCCGGTCGCATCGGGGACTACGAGCGCTGCCTGTTCCGCACGGGCGGCACCGGCGAGTTCACCCCGCCTGCGAGCGCCACGCCCTTCGCGGGGGTCCCGGGCCAGCCGTCGTCCGCCGACGAAGTCCGCCTCGAGATGGTCGCGCCGAAGGGGAGGGCCACGGCCGCGGTCGAAGCCGCCCGCGCGGCTCATCCCTACGAGGAGCCGCTCATCACCGTGACCGAGGTCGCCATGGCCCGCTCCTCGGCGCGCATGGGCGTGCTGTGCGACGCTGGATCGCTCACAACCCTCGACGCGCTTGTCGAGACCGCGTCTGCGGCCTTCGGCGTGACCCCGAGGGTGTGGGGAGCGCCGAGCGCGTTGCTCACGCGCATCGCTACGGCGACGGGTTCGGCG
>JACRBU010000076.1 GCA_016213085.1 Coriobacteriales bacterium | reverse complement strand
GTGCCGTGAAGAAGTCGGTCTCGGTGTAGTAGAGGTTCCCGAGTGCATCGGCGGTGACGGCCTCGATGGTCGCCGAGGGCGCGGTCCCTATCGGGTCGCCCAAGACGTCTTCGGCCGGGGTGCGCACGTAGTCGTCGAACTTGTTGGGAACGGCGACGGCGGTGCTCGCGAGCGCGAGCGTCAGTGCGCAACCGAGTGCAAGCAGGCATGCGAAGCGTATGCGGCCGGACACAGAAGGACCCTCCTTCTACCGAGGAGCATTGGTTCTGGCGTCGGTACATCGGTTCGAATCAGTCATCGTCGCGTTCGACCGCCGACATTAGCTCCGGCCCGCCGCGGATTCCCACGATGTGACGCCCGTCACACTCCCCAAACGCTCCGGTCCGCCGCCCAGTCGGTAGCCGGCCCCCTCGAGGCGCCCTTAAGTACGCGCGCAGATGCGCCGATGTAACACCCGAACCGACGCAGCACTGCATCGAACCAGGAGACACCTGCCATGGAACCGACACGCTCCCTCGCGCGTCACGTTCGTCGCGTGCGCATCACGGCCGCACTCGTAGCCTGCGATGCGCTCGCCATCGTCGCGGCCGGACTTTCCGCCTCCCAGATCCGCTTCGGTAGCGTCAATGCCCCCATCGCCATCCCGTCGCTGCCGGTGACGCCGACGTTCCTGGCGCTCACACTCGCGGTCACGATCCCGTGGCTGCTCATCTTCAACGCGAAGGGCCTCTACGACCTGGATCGCCTCCGCCTCGGCTTCGGTGACCTGCCGAAGATCCTCGAGGCGCTTGCGATCGGCACCGTCGGTCTCATCTTCGCGACGTACGCGGCCAAGCTGCCGGGCCTCTCGCGCCTCTGGCTCGTGCTCATGCTGCTGTTCTGCGCGGCGGGAGTCGCGACGACCCGCGTCGGGCTCGCGATCGCGCTAGCCGTGCTTCGCCGCATGGGGCGCCTCACGGAGCGCACGCTCGTGGTCGGCTCCAACGGCGAAGCCGCCGACATCGTGCGAATCGCGCGCAGGCGTCGGTACGCGGGCCTCAACCCCGTCGGCTGCCTGACGTCGTCGCAGGCCGAGCGCCTCGGCCTCGATCACATCGCGGGTGACATCCCGTGCCTCGGTCACGCGCGCGAGGTCGTTCGCGTCGTGAGCGAGCACCAGATCGACACCGTCGTCATCGCCGGCTCCGCCTTCGACCACGACGTCCTCGCCAGGATCATCGCCGAGCTTCGGCAGACTCCGGTGACCGTGCACGTCTCCTCGGGTCTCTTCGACGTCCTCGCGAGCCGCGTGCTCGTGAACGAGGTCGCCGGCGTCCCGCTCATCACCGTCAAGGGAGCGCCGCTCTCTCGCGGCCGTCTGCTCCTGAAGCGTGCCTTCGACCTTGCGGTCGCGGGCGCCATCGTCGCCGTCGGGCTTCCACTGTGGGCCGGCATCGCGATCGCGATCAAGCTCACGAGCCGCGGTCCGGTCTTCTACCGCCAGGAGCGAGTCGGCCGAAGCGGACGCACCTTCGGCATGCTGAAGTTCCGTTCGATGTACGCCGACGCCGACGAGCGCCTGGCCGAGCTCCTCGCGTCGAACGAGGCCAACGGGCCGCTGTTCAAGATGAAGGACGATCCCCGGGTCACGCCGGTCGGCCGCTGGATGCGCAAGTTCTCGCTCGACGAGTTTCCGCAGCTCCTGAACGTGCTCGCGGGTGAGATGTCGCTCGTAGGGCCGAGACCGCCGCTGCCGCGCGAAGCCGCCGAGTACACCGAGCACGCCTGGCGCAGGCTGGACGTCGTTCCCGGGATGACGGGGCTCTGGCAGGTCTCGGGGCGCTCGAGCCTCACGTTCGAGGAGATGGTCAGGCTCGACCTGTTCTACATCGAGAACTGGTCGGTCGGCCTGGATCTCGCGCTGATGGCCCGAACGGTCCCCGCAGTGCTGCTCGCACGAGGCGCGTACTAGCCTACCTGCCGAAGCCGGGGAGCTCAGGGACCGGATTCGGCGCGCCAGAGGTCTGGAGCGCAAGGACCTGGCTGTCGAACTCGAAGCCCCCGCTCGGCTCGAAGTCGCGCCGTCCACCCTGCACTCGGAACGCCTGATCGATGCGGACCGACTGCCGGGGCGCAAGCCTGCCGATGTAGATCCAGCGGTCCGCGATGTCTGCCACGGGCATCCCTCTGCCCGAGCGGATGAGCCAGCGGTTGTCGGCCCTGAGGCTGTACTCGACGTCCGCAGCGTCAAGCTGACCGTACGGCTCCACGTTCGTGACCCGCTGCCAGACGTCGAGCGGCGTGTCCCCGACGTTCTCGACCGGATACTCGAGGATGCCTCTGTCCTCCGGTGAGGTATGGGTATCGCCGGGCCTTTGCCGCAGATGATACGAGCGCGACCATCGATCCTGGCCGTCGACGGTGACGTTCACCACGCCGGAGGAGACGCGGACGGTGGCTTCCTCGACGTCGCTGAAGAACGCGACCGTTCCCGACGAAACGAATACGGTCGACAACCCGAACAGCAAGACGCACAGGGCGAGTCGGGTCTTCACGGTCACACCACTGCCGAGTCCCCGCGTCGCTTGGTCCGCGCCACGAGATCGGAGCCCCATGCTGCTGCCAGCACGAGCGCGGGGACGAGGATCAGCACCGCGATCCCCAACGGAGTCTGGCCGAAGCGGACCACGTACCCAAGGTAGGGGAGCGCGAGAACGAGCTTGCCCAGCACGCTGGCGCCGCTGATCGCCTGGATGTCCGGTTCCTCGTTCGCGTCGCCCTTGGTTCGGAGGGCAACCGTTCCGTGATCGCCGTAGACCTTCTCGCGGGTCACGTGGATCACCCGGTGCGTCGCGATCGTCGGCGCCCCGGACGATCCTCGCCGAGTTGGCGTGGTGAAGGAAATCACGTCGCCGACCTGGATTCGCTCCGGGTCCAGCCGCCGCACGACGATCACACTGCCGACGCGGATCGCGGGTTCCATGCTGCCCCCGTCGACCACGAGGACTCGCAACCCGCCGACCACCGGCAGCTGCCGCTCGGGCGCGAAACGGGCGAGCGCGAGCACGACCGCCGCGAGCACCAGCACCACAAGGCACATGTTCACCAGCACGTTCGCGGACTTCTTCACGAACTCTCTCATCGCCACTCCAAGGGTCGGGCTCCCGGAGGGCGCACCGCGACGGCGCACCCTCCGGGCTCAAATCAGCAAGTCAGTCGTGCGAGACTGCTAGGGACGTCCGTAGCCCGGCAATTCCGGGCTGGGGTTCGGCGCCCCCGTCACCTGAAGGCCCAGTATCTGCTCCGAGAAGATCATCTGGTCCGATTGCGCCCAGTTCGTGTTCGCCAGTCCTGTGTTGGGGTTGACCCCCGAATCGTCGACTCGCAAGTGGAAGCTCTGCCTGACCATCATCATCTCGCCGGGCTCCAGTCGGCCCAGGTAGATCCACTTGCCAACGACCGTATTCATGTCGAGTGGAGCGGTTTCCGGGATGATGTCGACCGGTCCCTTCGGCGTCTCCGGGAGGGAGAGGTCGAAGTCCATGTAGTCGGCGATGTTGTAGGAAACGTGCTCAGGATTGCGGTTGTAGTCCGACTGTTCCGGCTCGGTGATGCCGTTCTCGGTCGACGTGGTCTCTCTCACGCGCTTCCAGAGATCAGCCGGGTTGTTGCCCCTGTTCTCGACGGGGAATTCGATGTAGCCGATCTGGCACGGCTTGAGGAATGCATCGCCGTCAGGGAGTGTCACCGTATGAGTGGTGTTCCAGCTCGCTTGACCGTCGACCCAGATGTCGATGGTCCCGGCAGTGAACGTGTTGCCGGCGCTTGTTTCCATGTCGCTGAACCAGGCGATGCTGCCCAGAGAGATCAGGGCCGCGATCGCTCCGATCAAGATGAGAGCAATAAGGAGTTTCCGCTTCATTCCATCCTCCAAGGACGAGTTGTGGGATTCGTCCGGAGGGGCTGCGGTGTGATTCTGATTGTGCCGACGGCTCGCCAAACGCAGCCGTCGGTAGGCTAGAGCAGGCATGGCACCTGTCGAGCCCTGGCAGGGTGCCCCAACGTGTCCGGCGCCTCGCGCCGGTACCACACCTGATGACAGCGGGTCGTGGTAGTGGTCTACCGCCCGCATGATGGGATGCCTGAACCCGCGAACACGAAGTGCTCAAGCTAGGGATCGGGCCGAACCTGAGAGAAGGTCAATCCATCGCCTCACCCCCCTGCGGCCATCCGATGGCCTGTGGTCTGGCTGTGCCGGTCATGTAGCGATGGACCGTTGCGCGAGGGATGACCCGGAGCCTGCGCGCGGGGGGCGGCGAGGGTGCGAATGACACACGGCTCTAGGTCAATCTACCTGTGGGGACAGGGTTGCACAAGCCGCAGGCAGCCGCGGCCGTTTGACCGCCCCTCGCATAGCAGTATCATCAGCCGCGTCACCCACACCGGATACAGGGGATTCCATGCGCATCATCGTCGTTGTCGGCGCACGCCCGAACTTCATCAAGATCGGCCCGCTCGTTCCAGCCCTCGAAGCAGCGGGCATCCACGCGCCGATCGCTCACACCGGTCAGCACTACGACCAGCAGCTCTCCGACGTGTTCTTCGCCGACCTCGAGCTGCCGGAGCCGACCTGGTTTCTCGGCGTGGGCTCGGGCACGCACGCCGTTCAGACCGGCCGAGCGATGATGGCCCTCGAAGAGCTCCTGATCGCGGAGCGCCCCGATGCGCTCGGCATCCTGGGACAGGCGGGCGGCAGCGAGCTCCGCGGCGTGGCCCAAGGCAGCGATGCCGGGGACGTTTTCGGTCCCGGGGCGCCGGTCGCGCTCGTGGTGG
>JACRBU010000075.1 GCA_016213085.1 Coriobacteriales bacterium | reverse complement strand
GGTGGGCGCTGCGGTTCCCACTCCGGCGCGAGATGCCTGGCCCGATCTCGTGTCGCTGCTGCGAGGTCTCGCGGGTGCCGCTCCCGCCGACGTGCCCTCCCAGGTCCACGCGGTCAGGACGATCTACGAACCGCTGCTCGAAAAGCGCTACGACAACGTCTCGGCCCGGGCACGCGACCTGGAGCAGATCGAATCGCTCGCATCGCGATTCCCCGACCGCTCCCGGCTGCTCGCCGAGATCGCGCTCGATCCGCCCTCCTACACCGGAGAGCTGGCGGGACCACCCGTCCTCGACGAGGACTACCTCGTCCTCTCGACGATGCACTCGGCCAAGGGTCTGGAGTGGGACGTCGTGTTCGTGATCCACGCGGCCGACGGGAACATCCCTTCCGACATGGCCACGGGCACGCCGGAGGAGATCGATGAGGAGCGTAGGCTGTTCTACGTCGCCTGCACGCGCGCCCGCAACCACCTCTACGTGAGCCATCCGCTGCGCTACTACACGCAACCCGTCGGCCGCTCCGACACGCATGGCTACTCCCAGCGCACGCGCTTTCTCTCCGAGGCAGTGCTGCCGCATTTCGCGCAAGCGCAGGCGTCGCCGGATACGCCACTCGAGCACGACGAACCCGAGCGCAGCTCGACGGGCGCGTCCATCCGCGCGGGCATCCGCGCTCTGTGGGGGTAGCCGCTGCCGCTACAGGCCGCGCTCGCTCCCAGGCGGCTTGAGCTCCGCAACGGTGAGCTCGCCTTCGTACGCTCCAGGCGTGTCGAGCTCCCTCAGTGCCGGCACGAAGAACGTGGCGATCGCCACCACAACCAACGCGACCCCGATGAACAGGAACGCCGCCTCGACGCCCACGAGCTGCACGGCTGGCCCGGCGATGATGTAGGCGACCGGACCGGCGGCGTACTCGACCGACAGCAGCACGCCGAGTACGCGCCCGCGCTTGGCCGGCGGCGTCCTCGTCTGCATCGCGAGATTCAGCAGCGGGCTGAACGGTCCCCAGAAGAAGCCCGCGAACGTCGCGGCGGCGATCAGCACCCCGTACGGCGGCAGGAACGACATCGTCAAGACGGAGAGCGAACTGCCGAGCAGCGAATACACGAACGCGCCGCGACGGCTGAAGCGTGCGCCGATCGCTCCGTAGGTGAGCGACCCGACTACCGCACCCGCACTCATCGCCATCAGAACGAACCCGAGAAGCTCGGGGGCCTGCTGACGCTCGAAGTACACCGGGAAGATGACGCCCTCGATCGGCATGTAGACGCCGACGAGCGCCATGGTCACGAACGCCATCGCGCGGATCAGCCGGTTGTCACGTACGAACCGGAGCCCCTCGGCAGTCCCCTTCCAGATGGACTCGGGACGTTCGTGCTCTTCGGGTCGTCCGACTCCGGGCACCCGCAACAGCGCGATGAGCGCGGACGACACCAGGAAAGCGCCAGCGGTCACCCACAGGGCGCCCGCAGCGCCCACCACGCCGATCAGCACGCCCCCGATGCCGGGGCCGATCAGATACGCGATCCCCCACGATGCCTCGTGTACGCCATTCGTTCGCTCGAGCCGCCAACCCGCAGCCTTCGAAGCGTCGGGCAGCATCGCCTCGCGTGCGGTCGCCCCGGCGGGGTCGAACGCTGCGCCGATGATCGCCAGCACGACGATCAGCCCCAGGTTGAGACCGATCACCGCGTCCACGAACGGGATGGCCGCCACCGAGAACGCCGACAGGATGTCGGAGACGATCGAAGTTCGGCGTCTCCCGAGGGTATCGACCACCGCACCCGAGAACAGGCTGCTCGCGAGCAGCGGCAGGGCGGTCGCGGCGCCGACCACGCCGGCGGCGGTGGGCATCCCCGTGCGCTCCAGCACAAGCCACGGGATCGCGACCGATGCGATCCCGTTGCCGGAGCCCGAGACGATGACCGCGGATTCCAGCAGGACGAGCGGGAGAGCTCGCCGATCGTCGGGGGTCACGCGAGTACCCGCTTCACGTGAGCCCCCCTCGTCACGCGTGGTTCGAGCACCCGCGCTCGTGCTCCAGGATGTAGTTGACAGCCTCTTCGGCAGAGTCCGTGAAATCCATCAAGCCGATCTCGTCGGGATTGATGGTCCCCGCGGCGACAAGGCCATCTCGAAGGAAGTCGATGAGCGTCTGCCAGAAGGGCGTGACCATCCCGACGACCGGGAAGGCCTCGATCTTGTGCGTCTGGATGAGCGTGAGCGTTTCGAAGACCTCGTCGAGCGTGCCGAATCCGCCCGGCATGAAGACGAACGCGCAGGAGTGTTTCACGAGCATGACCTTACGCACGAAGAAGTGCTCGAACTCGACGTAGTAGTCGAGATACGGATTGGGCTTCTGCTCCTTTGGCAGGAGTATGTTGGCGCCGATGGAGAGCCCGCCCGCCTCCTGGGCGCCTCGGTTCGCCGCCTCCATCAGGCCGGGCCCGGCTCCGGTCATCACGGCGAACCCGGCCTCGGCCAGCGTCCTGCCGAGCTCCCGTGCGAGCGCGTAGTAGGGGTGCCCGTCCGTGAAGCGCGCCGAGCCGAAGAGAGTCACCGTGGGGCGATCGAGATCCAGGAATTCGAGGCCGCGAAGCATCTCGAGGAAGACGCGGACCGCGCTCTCCACGTCGTCTTGGCGCGTTCGCCTCGGCGTGAGGAACTCTCGCTCGGCGCCCATGAGCTCTTCGAGGAGCTGCGGCTTCTCGAATACGGACTCGCCGACGCGGTCGTGATGCGCCCTCGTGTCCGGCGGCGAGTCGGATGATTCGGGATGTTCGGGGTCACGCGGGGTGTTAGCGGCCATGCGCCTTACCTACCACTTCTCGTACTCGTCACCGCGTTCCCGGTACTCCTTGAGCTCGGCGCCCACCTGGTCGCGCAGGTTGAGGATCTTGCAGGCCATCTCGAGGCAACTGATCCACTGGAACGCCTCTTCAAGCACGGTGCCGATCGCGAAGGGCCCGTGGCCGCGCAGGAGAACACACTTGTAGTCCCGCAGCGCCGTCGACACGGTCTCGGCGACGTCGCTCGAGCCTGCCGTCTGCGGCAGCGAGTAGACCGGCACCTTGTGCAGCAGGTAGCTCGCCTCCGAGTCGATCGGGACGATCTCGTCGTCGATCATGGATCGCAAGATGGTGTGGGGCGAATGCGTGTGCACGATCGCGAGCCCGTTCGTCTTCGCATAGATCGCGCGGTGCACGACGATCTCGGTCGAAGCGAGCGCGACCTCCGAATCGTCGCAATCGAGCGAGGTCTCGATGATGTCGCGCTCGGTCAGCCGCCCGAGCATCGAGCCGCGTCGGGTGATCCGGATACGGTCACCGACGCGCACGCTCATGTTGCCGCCGTGACTCGAGATGAGACCCGCGAGATAGATGTCGCGGCCGATCTGTGCGAACTGCTCGTACACGCGTCCTCCTGTCGACGCCGCTACGGTAGCATGCCCGAGAGGGCGGGACCGACCTTGGACTGTTCCGAGCGTGGACACTCGCCGATAATCCACCCAGGCTCCAGTCCCGAGTCCGCGACTACCGAAGGTGAGAACGATGTCCGACGTGCCCAAACCCCGCTTCAGGTTCGTGCGCTGGGGCCTCGCGGCGGCGATCACCGCCATCGCGCTGGCCTACCCGATCATCAGCGCGCGCTTCATCGTGCCGACGACCGCCGTCAAGCTCGGATTCGAGGACTCACCGACTCAGATCTTCGGCCCTGAAGCGGTGCAGGCGATGCCCGATCTCATAGCCGCCGCGGCGATCGTCATCGTCGTGCTCATGTTCGCGCCGGACGCGATCTACCTCGTACGCTCCGCCGTCTCCAAGCAGCCGAAGCAGGAGGACTGACATGCCAAAGCGTTCCATCGCAATCACCGCCGGCATCGCCTTGCTCGTCACGCTCTCGATCGTCGCGCTGTTCACGAGAGGATGCACGCGACGGCAGTACGTCGACATCGGACCCGACCAGACGGCCTTCGCGATCCCATACGAGGGAGATCGCGGGAACCAGAACCAGCTCTTCACCGAGGACTACCTGCGGGAGAACCAGATCAGCGTGAAGCGCTACATGATCCCGTACGTAAAGCTCCGCGATACGAACATGAGCATCGGCAAGTGGCGAGAGGCCGTGAAGCTCATCGTGATCGACCTGAAGCCCGTCGTTCGCGCCTGGACCGGCGACACGGAAACAGGCACCTCGGTGGCGAACCAGGCCATCGTGGCAGAGACCCGCGAATCGATCGGTTTCGCGGCGGAGATGAACTGCTCGGCGCAGGTCAATGAGGAGAACGCCGCCAAGTTCGTCCACTTCTACTACGGCAAGTCGCTCGACGACGTCATGGACAGCCAGGTGCGGCCCTACGTTCAGCAGGTCTTCACCGAGGAGTGCGCGAAGTACACCCTGGACAACCTGCTCCTCCACAAGGCCGACATCATGAAGTCGGTCCGGACGCAGACCACCAAGTTCTTCGCGAGCCGAGGTATCGACATCATGTCCCTCGGCATGCAGGGTGAGCTCAGCTATCTCAACCCGTCCATCCAGGACTCCATCGACAAGCGCATCCAGGCCAAGAACGACTACGAGGCGCAGAAGTTCCAGAACCGCAAGCTCGTCGAGACCGCTCAGGCGCGCGCGAAGGAAGCGCGGCTGCTGGCGTCGAGCAAAGTCGCGCTTCGGCTGCGGCAGCTGGAGATCCAGCGCATCCAAGCGGAGAACCAGGGCAAGGCGATCGAGAAGTGGGACGGGCAGCTGCCGACCTACCAGATGGGTGGCGCGGTGCCGTTCATCTCCGTGCCCTCGAAGTAGCCGGCGGCCGAGGCATCGCGGCTCGCCCCGCTCGGACGGCTGGTATTCCCGACTATACCGGTTTGCCGCGATACTGGTATTCCCGGCTATACCAAATAGCGCTCGAGTCCGAGCTGCTTGAGCTTCGCCTCCGTCGGCACGCCCTCGGGCGTCCAGCCTCGGAAGCGGTAGTACTCGGCGAGCATCTCCTCGAGCTGTACGACCTCGCCTCGGGCGTTCGGCTCGGAGAGGAGTCGGGTCGGCAGACGGTCGTCGGCGCAGGTGAAGCCCTCGCGCAGGTTGTAGAGGCGCTCGAGGTTCCAGATCCGCTCGCCGGCGAGCAGGAGCTCCTGTCCGCCGATCTCGAATCCGGTGACCGCCGAGTACAGCCGAGCGTAGTGCTCCTCGGAGAGCGCGAAGCTGGAGAACTTGCAGAGCGAAAGCGAATCGAGCGCAGCCCCGAGGTGCTGGGCCACGATCAGCAGTCCGGCCTTGCCGCCGACGGCCTCGCGATCGACGAGCTTCGGCGTGCCGAGCACCTCGAAGCCGACCATGTTGCCGCGCAGGTGGCATCCGCCCCGGTTGCTCGTCGCGTAACCGAGCCCCTGCCCCTGCATCCCGCGCGGGTCGTAGGCCGGGAGCTCGAGGCCTTTGACCTGCATCGCGGCCTCAGGCCTGCCGAACGACTCCGCCAGCGAACGGCTCCCCTCGGCCATGCGGTCCCCGACGTGGCCCGAACGAGTCGCAAGCGCTTCGATGGCGGCCTGCGCGCTCGCCGGGTCGCCCCTTCGCACGCCGGTGGGCTCTCCGAGCTCATCGAGCTCCATCGCGCATGCGAGCGTGCCGCCGACCGAGATGGTGTCGAGACCGAGTTCGTTGCAGAGGTAGTTGAGCTCGACGACGGCTCCGAGATCGTCGATGCCGAGGTTGCTGCCGAGCGCCCAGATGGTCTCGTATTCGGGTCCGTGGCCCTCGCCCTTGTCGGTCTTCGTCTGCCGGCCACATTGGATCGGGCAGCCCCAGCATCCCGACCGACGGACGAGGAATTCGTCGGCGAGCCTTTCGCCGGAGAGCGCGTCCACGTAGGCACCTGCGTCAGCGCGGTAGTTATCGGCCGGCATGAGCCCTCGCTTGCCGAGCACGCCGACGAGCATGGCGGTGCCGAAGCGCGGCAGCGCCGTAGAGGTCACCGGGTTCGCCGCGATCATCTTCTTGACCTCGTAGAGGAAGAACTCGAAATCCTCGGGATTGGCCACACTCGGGCGGTCCGCCCCGGTTGCTCGTCGCGTAGCCGAGCCCCTGTCCCTGCATCCCCCGCGGGTCGTAGGCCGGGAGCTCGAGGCCCTTGACCTGCATCGCGGCCTCAGGCCTGCCGAACGACTCCGCCAGCGAACGGCTCCCCTCGGCCATGCGGTCCCCAACGTCGCCTGAACGAGTCGCGAGCGCTTCGATGGCGGCCTGT
>JACRBU010000003.1 GCA_016213085.1 Coriobacteriales bacterium | reverse complement strand
CGGCGGTCGTCGCGATGCGCCAGCTTGGCGGCAACGCGGAATTGGCGCTCCACGCGGCGCTGGAGCTTGCGCGCGTCGAGGACCGACCACATCGTGAGCGCATGCTCGGCCAGGCCGGGAACGTCGGGGACGAAGGGGATCGCGCCGGTCGCGATCACGAGCCGCCAGTAGCTCACGCGCTGCCCCTCGGCGACCTGTACTTCACGGGCCTGCGGGTCGATCGACTCGACCGTCGTGTAGCAGACGTGCACCGGAAGGTTCTTGAAGACGATCGGGTGCTGGAGTTCGCAGAACTCGGCCTTCGGCGGGCCGACCGCCACGAGGTCGAGCTCGGAGAGCGCCTGCTGGCATGGGTTGGGCTCGACCATGAGGATCTCAGCGTCCTCGAATCGGGGAAGTCGGCGACCCAGTTCCACGGCGCAGGTGGTGCCTGCGTACCCGCCCCCGACGATGACGATCCTGCGAGCGTCGCCCCCCTCGGGAGGGCAGTTCGCTGCGGCTTGCGTCATCCAGATCACTCCGGTCGTGCTCGAGGGGTGGTCGACTGCCTCACGTATATGCCCTGCACACACGGCCCGGAACGCCTCCGGTTGGGAAGAAACTGCCCAAGACTTCGGCGCGAGCGCGCCTTCCCCGCGAGGAGACATGATGGACGTGAAACTGTACGCCCTCTCGACCTGCCCCTACTGCCGGATGACGAAGAGGTTCCTTGAGGAGGCCGGCGTCGAGTACGAGCTGACCGAGGTCGATCTGCTCGAAGGGGCCGACAAGCAAGCGGCGATCGACGAGGTGAAGTCCATCTCAGGAGGGACGTCGTTCCCCGTTCTCGTGGCAGGCGACGAGGTTATCGTCGGCTTCAACAAGCAGCGCATCAAGGACGTGCTCGGCACGTGAACGACAGGCCCGCCCCACGCAGGAGATTCGCCGAAGGCACCACGGTCGCCGATCTCGAGGCGTACATGGTGCCGTTCGTCCGGCACCTCGGATTCAAACTCAACACCGAGCGCGAGTTCGCTCACGAGGTCCTGCAAAGCGAGATCGAGATCCTCGATCGCGACGGCGACGTCTACTGTCCGTGCCGGGTCCGGACCGGCGATCCCAAAGAGGACATCAAGATCATCTGTCCGTGCATCCCGTTCTATCTCGAGCAGTTCAACGCCATGCGCAAGTGCTGGTGCGGCCTGTTCATCCGCGAAGACGTCTTGGACGGCGCCGAGATGATGGGCGTCATCGAGGAGCCCGAAGGTCCGATCGAGGTCCGTGCGGCCCACGTCGAGGACATCGCTGCGAGCCGCGGGCTGCGGGTCAAGATCGGCAAGCGCGAGATAGCGCTGTTCCGGACCGGCAACGAGGTCTTCGCGCTCTCCAACCTGTGCCGGCATGCCTTCGGCCCGCTTTCCGAGGGCTACGTCGAAGGGTACGAGGTCATGTGTCCGTGGCATGGCTGGCGGTACGACATCCGCACTGGCCATACCGATCACCCCAACGCCGACGTGCAGACCCATCCGGTCACCGTGCGCGACGGCGTTGTCTTCGTGACGGTGCCGAAGCCGACGGAGTAGGCGCCCGGGCTAGGCTCACCGCGCGTATACGCATATTACGCACGGCATAAGTGCGTGAAAATGCGGGCGAACCAGCGTATACAGGTGTCAAGGACGTCTCGGCTGGACGGAGCAATCCCATGAGTGCCTTCGCAATCCACACCAACATCGCGCCGCGGGTCGACGAGACCATGTTCAACACCCCCGCGGTGCGTCTCAACCGGCTCGGGGCCGGACTCGGCGCCCAGGTCGTCGTCAAGCTGGAATCCCGCAACCCGGGCGGTTCGGTCAAGGACCGCATCGGTCGCTCGATGCTCGACGATGCCGAGCAGCGCGGGATCATCGAGCCCGGTCGCTCGGTGATCGTGGAGCCCACGAGCGGCAATACGGGAATCGCGCTCGCGATGCTCGGTGCCTCGCGCGGCTACCGGGTCATCCTCACGATGCCCGAGTCGATGTCGCTCGAGCGCCGCAAGCTGCTTCGCGGCTTCGGAGCGGAGCTCGTGCTCACGCCGAAGGAGAAGGGCATGAAGGGCGCGGTCGAGACCGCGAACGACGTCGTCGCCAGCACCGAGAACGCATGGACGCCGGCCCAGTTCGACAATCCGGCCAACGTCCGCGTGCACTACGACACCACAGGACCGGAGATCGCGAGCGTCCTGGGCGGCGCGCGCCTCGGCGCGTTCATCGCCGGCGTGGGTACAGGCGGCACGGTGAGCGGAGCCGGACGCTATCTCAAGGAGCGGTTCCCCGAGTCCAAGGTCGTTGCGGTCGAACCGGCCGAGTCGCCGATCATCGCTCAGACGCGTGCGGGTGAGGACATCACCCCGGCCCCGCACATGATCCAGGGCATCGGCGCCAACTTCATCCCGACGATCCTGGACCTCGACGCCCTCGACGCCGTCGAGCACGTGTCGAGCGATGACGCGATCGCCACAGCTCGCAGATTGGCCTCGGAAGAGGGGCTCTTCGTCGGCATCTCCAGCGGGGCGAACGTGGCTGCGGCACTTCGGCTGGCGGCCCTGCCGGAGTACGAGGGGTCGACCATCGTGACTCTCGCTCCGTCCACCGGCGAGCGCTACCTCACCACGAAGCTCTGGGAGGACGTCGGATGATGCGCGTCTCGCAGCGTCTCGACTACGCGCTGCGCGCTCTCGTCCTGCTCGCCCAGCAACCTGACGACGTTCGGGTGGCGTCCGGGGAGCTCGCCGACCGGCTCGGACTCCCGCGGCGCTTCGTCGAGCAGCAGATCACGGAGCTCGCTCGCGCCAAGGTGCTGACGTCCACGCGAGGCGCGGCGGGCGGGTGCGCGCTGGCTCGGCCGGCCGAGGAGATCACGGTGCGCGACATCGTCGTGGCGCTCGAGGGCGATGTACTCGATGTGCCGAGGACCACGAACTCGTCCGCTGCGGAGATGTGGGCGACCGCCGCCGATCGCCTCGCGCAGTTCCTGTCGTCGACGTCACTCAGGGATCTCGCCGTGCGCCAGAAGGAACTGGACTCCGAGCACGCCGGACTCTACGACATCTAGCGAGTTCGGGCTAGCGGCCCGCAGGCGCGAGCGCGGCCGCCGCCTTGTTGCGCGCGGCGAGCGCTGCGCTTTCCATCGTGCCGGCATCGTCCTCGATCGCACCGTCGCGTATGCGCCACCGCCCGGCCGTCATGACCGACCGCAACGTGGCGCGACCTCCCGCACGCACGACAGCGGCTTCGGGCTCGGTGGTTCGGCCGAGATCGAACACCGCCAGGTCGGCAGCGAGGTAGGGTTCGAGAGCGCCGAACCGGTCGCCGAGCCCGATGACGAACGCGCCGTCGATCGTGACCGATCGCAGCAGCTGCGACGCCGAAAGGCGCGGTGCGGCCCGCTGCAGCGCCCGGACGTCCTCGAGCAGGTCGAGGTTCTCGTTGCTCGCCGCCGAGTCGGTGCCGACCGCCATCGGCACGCCGAGCGCCGCGATCTGCTCGGCGGGAGCGCGGCGGTTGTGCAGCCACTGATTGGAGCGCGGGCAGACGACGACTCCGCGGGCCGATGCCGCGAGACGCACGAGGTCGACATGGCTCGCCTCGCAGACGTGGATCGCGAGAGCCTCCTTGAGCACGCCGAGCCGGTCGAGGTAGGCGACGGTCGAGGTTCCAGGCGGCGTGAAGTCCGGCGCCATCCGATCGGCGACATCCGCGAGCGGTCCACGGCCCGAGCGCATCAGGTTCGTCTCGGCCACCGATTCCGCGACGTGTATCGCGTAGGGGAGACCCTTCGCGCGGGCCAGCGCGTGGGTCTCCTTCAGAAGCGAGGGGCCAGCGGTGTAAGGGGCGTGGGGCGAGATGCCGGTCACCCAGCGCGTTCCCGCGAACTCCTCGGTCGGAAAGCCGATCCGCTCGAGCTTCTCCCCGAGGTGCTCGCCACGGCCGCCGAGGACCTCCCAGTACAGCGTGGCGCCAAGCCCCGAGGCGAGAACCGCGTCGGCCGCGGCCCGGTCGTAGACGATCTCGCCCACGACGGTGACGCCGGCCTGGAGCGACTCCAGCGCGCCCATCGTGGCCGAGGCCGCGAGGTCCTCCGACGTCCAAGCGCCCATGACCGGTGGCACGCGGGCAAGCCACTCGCAGAACTCGTCGGGAGGGAGCAGGCCGGCAGCGGCGGTCAGCGCGAGATGCGTATGGGCGTTGACGAGGCCCGGAGTCACGACGGTGTGCCCGAGGTCCTCCACCATCACGTCGGGGTGGTCGGCGCGCAGCGCCTCGGCGGTGCCGACGCCCCTGATGAACTCACCGTCGATCAGCACGGCGCCGTCGCGGATGGGGGGACGCGTGATCGGGCAGATCCAGTTCGCGGTGATCAGGCGTTTTGTCACTGGCTCGGGTCCCCCTCGGCGCGCTCGTCGGGAATGCCGAGGAGCGAGGGCTTGCGGAAGTCCATGCAGCCGCAGTCATCGGCGATGTCGGACTCGGCGACGGTGTCGATCACGATGCGGGCGATCGTCTCGGACTCATCGAAGAAGATCGTCTTGAGCTCCTCGTGCTCCCAGTCTCGCACCACGCCTTCGCCGTAGTTCACGACGATGTAGATGCCGGCGAAACAGGCGCCGATATCGCGCGCGAGCACGACTTCCGGAGCGAAGGACTGCCCGATGACGTCGCCGCCGAGGCGGCGCATGTAGTCCACTTCGGCGACCGATTCGAAGCGAGGGCCGTCGGTCACGAGGTAGGTCCCTCGGCGGTAGACGCGGCCGAACCGCTCGCTCGCGCCCATGTACAGGTGGTTCGCGAGGGTGGGGCATACGGGCTGGCGCATGATCAGCAGGTGGTCGCCCCGGACGTAGATGTCCTTCTTGACGGTGAGGTCGATGAAGTCGTTCGGGATGACGATGTCGCGCGGGTCGAGGAGGTGGTTGAGCGATCCGACACCGCCGTCGGAGATGACCTTGCCCACGCCGGCTTCGTTGAAGACCCAGAAGACCTGCAGCGATGCGTCGCCGCGTTTCACGCCGCGACGCCAGCCGTGCATCTTGACGGCGAGGGCGTCCCGAGGGCCGAGCGGCCCGGTCACCCGGAAGTGCGTGAAGGCCGGGCTTCTGCCGAAGGGCGTGTCGAACACGAGGCCTTCGGCGAGCACCTCGACCCGCTCGTCAGCGAGGCCGGCGGGGAACTCGAAGGACAACGACCCGCTTCCTCCGCAGATGCCGAAATCGGCGGCAGGTACGCGTGGAACCGACATCGGCTTGACCCTTCCCGGTTTGGCTGTTCCTTCCAACCCCTGATATGTACCACGACAACAGGTGGCCAAGCACCTGTACGAGTCGCGCATCGGCGGGTATCACGGGGCGAACGGTTGCGCACTGCCCCGCATTCGGGAATGGTGACGAGTACGGGCGCCGCGCCGAGACGTCCGGCCACCGAACCGAGCAGCCGGCTCCAACAACAGGAGGACGCATGGATACGAGTCTGAAGGAGCGGGTCTCTCAGTACGCCCCGCCTTGGGTACGCTACATGCTCACGCTCTCGGAGATCTCCAAGACCGGTGACGGCTGGGTCGTTGCCGAGGGCGACGATCTCGCGCTTTGGGACACCGACGGCGGCGCGACGCTGCCGATCTGGCCCTACCAAGAGTTCGCGGAGCTCTCAGCCGACGATGAGGCCGAGGCGGTCCCCGTCAGCTCAACCGAGCTCATGGAGCGCCTCCTGCCCTTCCTCACCCAAAACGACGCGACGCTCTCGCTGTTTCCGAACTTCGAGGACGACGTCCTCGTCTCGCCCGAAGCTGTGGGCCAGGACCTCACCGACTTCGTGGCCGAGCCGGCCGACGTGGCCGCACAGATCGCCGAAGAGCCGAGGGGCGCGCGGTTGAGCGACTGGGCGATGCTCGAAACGCCCGAGATCGAGGGCCCCGAACCTGCGATGGAGGCCCCGCCGATGTCGGAGCCGATGCTTGACGCGGCGGCCCCCGCGGTCGATCGCTACGAGGAGGCCATCGAGACGATCGCCGCATCGGGTTGGGTGTGGGTGCTCGAGGCCGACGACGATTTCGCCGGCGTGGTGATCGACGACGAGCCGGCGCTCGCGATCTTCCCGACCCGCGAGTACGCGAACGCGTTCGCCGCGCTGAGCAAGGTGCCCGCGAACGCGAAGGCGCTGCCCGCTCGGGCGCTGGTGGACCCATGGCTCGTGGTGGCGTTCGCCGGTGGCTGGCGCATCGCGGTCTCGCCGGTAGGCGACAGCTTCGCGCTCGTCAATCCCGCGCGCTTCGCGCTCGATCTCGGCGAGGCCGGAGTTTCGCCGGGTCCTCGCGGCGTCGCGCCGGACGAGCTGAGTCCGAACTGACACCTCGCGCGCGACCCGCGATCGAAGACTAGAAGCGGCGCACCACGCGGTAGAGGGTGTCGCGCTGTACCGCGTCGAAGCCAGCGTCGCGGACGAGTCGCACGAGCTCGTCGCGCGCGAGCATGAAGCGCGTCCCGGCGGCGGCCACGACGTTCTCTTCGATCATCGTCGAGCCCATGTCGTTCGCGCCGAAGAAGAGCGCGACCTGGCCGATCTTCGCGCCTTGGGTCACCCAGCTTGCCTGGATGTTGCGCACGCTATCGAGGAATAGGCGCGACACCGCGAGCGTGCGCAGGTAGTCGTAGCCGGTCGCCGCGAGCACCGGTTCGCCACGGGCGGTCAGCTCGTCTTCGGCAAGCTCGGTGTTTCCGGGCTGGAAGCTCCACGGGATGAATGCGCGGAAGCCGACGTCGCCGCGCGCGACGGCTGCGTCTTGCACGTCGCGGATCCGCCGAAGGTGCTCGATGCGCTCGGCCGGCGTTTCGAGCCCGCCGAACATCATCGTCGCGGTCGTCGAGATGCCGAGCTTGTGCGCCTCGCGCATGACGTCGAGCCACTCGTCGCTCGTGGCCTTCTTCGGCGACACGTGCGAGCGGACGCGGTCGACGAGGATCTCGGCGCCACCGCCCGGCAGCGAGTCGAGCCCTGCGTCGCGCAGCCGCTGGAGCACCTCGCGGGTGGAGATGCCGGACAGCCGGGCGATGTGCACGATCTCGGGCGGACCGAACCCATGGACGTGGATCGGGTTGTCGGCCTTGATGTCGCGCAGCGTCTGCTCGTACCACTCGATTCGCAGGTCAGGGTGCATGCCGCCCTGAAGCAGGATCGCGGTTCCCTCGAGGTCGATGGTCTCGCGGACCTTGGCCGCGAGGTCTTCGCGGTTGAGCACGTACGCGTCCGGGCTGCCGCTCGGCACGTAGAAGGCGCAGAAGCGGCATCCGCTCACGCAGACGTTCGTGTAGTTCACGTTGCGGTCGACGATGAAGGTGACCTCGCGACCGGCCACGACGCGCTGGCGCATCGCCGAAGCCGCCTGACCGAGCGTGAGCAGGTCGGCGTCCTCCAGCAGCGTGAGCGCCTGCTCGGGGGTCAACCGAAGGTCGCCAGCGGCCGCCGAGAACGCAAGGGCCGCGGCGGCGTCACGAGGGCGCGCCGGCGTAGTCACTCGCTCTCCCCGAAGATCGCGAGACGCGGCACGGAGTCGAGCTGGCCGATGTCGTGGGCCTCTGCGAGGTAGCGTGTCAGACCCTCGCGGTAGCGTGGGCCGAAGCGGAACTGAAGAGCGTCGAAGTAGCTGCGGAAGGACTCGACGGGGAAGGGCTCCCAGCGCGCGGCGTACTCGCTGATCGCGTCGAGGTGTGCCCGGCAGTAGGCGAGCGAACCGTTCAGGGAATCGAGGATCGTGCGCACCGCATCGGGCTGACTCGTCGCGTATTGGCGGCGTACCGCCCAGACGGCATAGACCATCGGCAGCCCGGTCCAGCGGGTCCATTCGGCGCCGAGGTCGTAGGCGTGCAGGCCCTCGGGCCGGTCCCAGTAGGCGCGCAAGGCGTCGTCGCCGATCAGCAGCGCGGCGTCGGCATCGCGCAGCATGGCGGAGACGTCCGGGGGTTCTTCGACGAAGCCCGGTTCGACCCGCCAGTGCTTCGCGAGCAGGACGCGGCAGAGCACCTGCGACGTCCGCGAGGTGTCGGCGAGCGCCACGGTGCGGCCGCCAAGCTCGTCGGCCGGGACCTTTGAGAGCAGAAGGATGGACTGCACCTCGCCGTCGGACGAGATCGCGATGTCGGGGAGGAGTACAAGCTCCTCGGCGTGACGGGCGTACTCGATGCTCGGGATGGGGGCAACGTCGAGCTCGTCGTCGAGAAGCATCCGCGCCAGCGAGCGCGGCGCCGCCTTCACCAGGTCGACGTCGAGCAGGACGTCCTGCTTGACCAGGCCGTAGTAGAGCGGCAGGCAGTTCAGGAACTGGATGTGTCCGAGTCGGGGCCGAGTGGCCATGCGGCTAAGCCTCGGCAGCGACGCCGACTTTGGGAGCGGCCCCGACCGCGCCGGCATCCCACGCTGGTGCACACGGCTCCGCGTCGTACACGCGCACGACCCGATAGAGCGTGTCGCGCTCGACGGGGATGTGGCCCGTCTCTCGGATCATGTCGAGGAGATCGTCCCTCGAGAGCGCTTCGGGCGTAGAGGCGCCCGCCATGTGGGTGATCCTCTCCTCGACGACCGTTCCGTCGATATCGTCCACGCCGAACGACGTCGAGATCTGCGCGACCTTCAGGCCGAGCATGATCCAGAACGCCTTGATGTGCGCGATGTTGTCGAGCATCAGCCGCGCGATGGCCAGCGTGCGCAGGTCGTCGAAGCCGGTCGTCCCCGGGAGGTCCTCCATCTCGGTGTTCGCGGGATGGAACGCGAGCGGGATGAACGCCAGGAACCCGCCGGTCCTGTCCTGCTGCTCCCGCAGCCTGATCAGGTGGTCAACGCGCTCCTCGGTCGTCTCGATGTGGCCGTAGAGCATCGTGGCGTTCGTCGCGATTCCGAGCTGGTGCGCTTCACCGTGGATGCGCAGCCAGTCGTCGGACTTGGTCTTCTTGTCCCAAGCCGCCGCGCGCGTCCGCTCGCTGAAGATCTCGGCTCCGCCGCCCGGTAGCGCGTCGAGCCCCGCGGCCTTGAGGTCGGCGAGCACCTCGCTCGTCGACCTGCCCGCGATGATCGCCATGTGCTCGATCTCGACGGCCGTGAACGCCTGGACGATCACGTGGTCGGGTACGGCTTCGCGCGTCCTGCGGACCATGTCGACGTAGAAGTCGTAGCTCCAGTCAGGGTGCAGGCCGCTGACGATGTGGATCTCGTAGGCGCCATCTTCGGCGCCCTCGCGCGACGCGTCAGCGACCGCATCGAGCGTCATCTCGTACGCGCCCTCCTCGCCTTGTGAGCGGGCGAACGCGCAGAACTTGCAGCGGTTTCGGCAGATGTTCGTCGGGTTGATGTGGCGGTTGACCATGAAGTACACGCGGTCGCCGTTGAGCCGTCGATTCGCGAAATCCGCCATCTGACCGATGCCGAGCAGGTCATGGCTCGCGTAGAGGGCGACGCCGTCCGCTCGGGTCAGGCGTTCGCCGGCGACGACCCTCTCGGCGATGGGCGCAAGGGCGGGATCGATGAGATTGAACTCGTTCACGACGTGCTCCTTCGGCAGAGCGGTATTCAGTGGCAGGTGGTCGCGCGGGAGCCCGGCAGCACCGCACATACTACTACTTCCCGAGGCGACGACGGTGGCCGAGCGCCGCGGCAAAGCCGTGGTAGAACGTGAGAATGGGAAGAGTAACCAGAGGCGGACGCACTTCGCGCGCCGCAACCTCACGCGTATGCTCTACACTTATGCAACGATTCAGTTCACTTGATAGAGGAGGGAAACCGTGAAGCGTTTCGTCATCGCTGCGCTGGCCGTCGCGCTGGTGCTCGCGGTCGTCGTGCTCGGCGGCTGCACTCAGGGTGGGACCACGCAGACCGGCACGACGGAAGCAACCGAGACCGCGCAGACCAAGGGCCCCGTCACAGTCGGCTCGAAGATCGACACCGAGGGCGACCTGCTCGCGAACATGATCGTGATCGCGCTCGAGAAGAACGGTTTCAAGGTCGACAACAAGGCCCAGACCGGCACGACCGACGTCGTGCGCAAGGCGCTTCTCAACGGCGAGATCGACATCTACCCCGAGTACACGGGCAGTGGTCTCATCTTCTTCGAGAACCAGGACCCTGCCGTCTACAAGGACCCCGAGAAGGGCTACGAGACCGTGAAGAAGCTCGATCTCGAGCAGAACAAGGTCGTGTGGCTCACGCCCGCCAAGGCGAACAACACGTGGGCCGTCGCCGCCAAGGAGGACTTCGTCAAGTCAAACGGTCTCGAGACGATGTCCGACTTCGCGCAGTACGTGAACGACGGCGGTAAGGTGAAGCTTGCCGGCTCGGACGAGTTCTTCACGAACAAGGACGCGTTCCCGCAGTTCCAGGAGACCTACGCGTTCGAGCTCAAGGACAACCAGAAGGTCGTCTTGTCGGGCGGCAACACGGCCCAGACGGAGAAGGCCGTCGCCGACGGCACGGACGACGTGAACTTCGGCATGGCATACGGCACTGACGGGGGGCTTGCCGAACTCGGGCTCGTCGTCCTCACCGACGACAAGAACGCCCAGCTCGTCTACTGGCCGACCCCGATCGCTCGTGAGGAAGTCATCACGGCGAACCCGGAGATCGAGACGATCCTCAAGCCGATCTTCGATTCGCTCGATCTCGCCAAGCTCCAGGAGCTCAACGCGAAGATCCAGGTCGGCGGCGAGTCCGCCAACAAGGTCGCCGAGGACTACCTGAAGCAGAACGGATTCATCCAGTAGGTTCGGACCTCCGCATCGGTCCGCCGCGGTCAGCGCGGGCCGGTGAGGCAAGGCGGTGCGTACCTGACTCGAAGGAGCCCGAATGGCCCGCCGCAGCGGCGTGCACAAGGTCGGTGTAGCTGCGGGGGCGTTCGGGCTCCTTGCCGCCTGCGCCCTGCCCTTCGTGGTCCTGCGCTCCAGCAGGATCGACAGCGGCGTGGACCTCTGGGTGTGGCAAGCACTGCCGCCCTGGGCGGTCGTGGTCCTGGCTGTCCCGTGGCTCGTGGTCATCGCGCTCTCACTTCGGGACCGGCGCGATCGCGTCTTCGCCGCGGCGCGCGGACTCGCGGCGTCGGCGGCGATCGTGGTGGCGCTCGGCCTGGCGGGGTTTGCGGCTAGCCACCTCCTTCCGGGAGCGGGCACGTTCGCCCGCGTGTCGGTCGGCGGCTCGGTGTGGGTGATGGCGTTCTTCGGCTACGTCGTGGTGCTCTCGGCCCGAAGGGAGCTTGAGGGCGCGCCTGTGCTGGCGTGGAGCATCTCGCTGGCGGCCCCCGTCCTCATCATCGTCATGCTCGTCACCGGTTGGCTGGACGATCTGGGAGTGATGGTCGAGTACGAGAACCAGAAGGAGCGCTTCTGGGAGCAGGCGGCGGTGACGCTACTGGTCGCCGCGTCAGCCATCGTGATCGCCGCGTTCATCGGCGTGGGACTCGGCCTGCTCGCGTACCTTCGGCGCCGGACCGATCGGGCCATCTTCACCGCCGTGAACATCTTCCAGACCGTGCCCGGTCTGGCGATGATCGGTCTGCTCATCGGCCCGCTGGCGGCGCTGGCGAACGCGGTGCCCGAGCTGCGCGCCCTCGGCATCGGCGGCCTCGGGTGGGCTCCGCTCATCATCGCGCTCACGCTCTACGCGTTGCTGCCGATCGTTCGAAACAGCTTCGAGGGGCTGCGGTCGGTGTCTCCCGCGGCGAAGGACGCCGGACGTGGGATGGGGATGAGTCGCGCTCAGCTGATGCGGCGGATCGAGCTGCCGATCGCCAGACCCGTGATCTTCTCGGGCATTCGGACGTCGTCGGTGCAAGCCGTCGGCAACTCGATCCTCGGGGCGTTCCTGGGTGGGATCGGGCTCGGGTTCTTCGTCCTGCAGGGGATGTCGGCGCAGTCCACCGATCTCATCCTGCTCGGCTCGATATCCATTGTGATCATGGCTCTCGTCGTCGACGGCGTCATGCGGCTTGTCGAGCACGTGCTCACGCCGAAGGGGCTTCGATCGAAGGAGGCGAATCGGCCGTGATCTCGTTCGAGCACGTCACGAAGCGCTATGAAGTGGCCGAGCGCCCGGCGGTCGACGACCTCACGATCGACGTCCCGGACGCGATGGTCACCATCCTCATCGGTCCGTCGGGCTCGGGGAAGTCCACGACGATGCGCATGGTGAACCGCCTGATCGAGCCGACCTCGGGGGTCGTCCGACTGGGCGGCGCGGACGTGCGCGATCTTGATGTCGAGGACCTTCGGCGGGGCATCGGCTACGCGATCCAGGGAGTCGGCCTCTTCCCGCACTGGACGGTCCACGAGAACGTGGGCGTGGTGCCGTGGCTGCTGAAATGGCCGCAGCCGAAGATCGACGCGCGCGTACGCGATCTCCTTGACCTCGTGGGGCTCGAGCCGGATGTCTACGACGGCAAGTACCCCGACGAGCTCTCGGGCGGAGAAGCGCAACGCGTTGGCGTCGCGCGAGCCCTGGCGGCCGATCCGCCGGTACTGCTCATGGACGAACCGTTCGGGGCCGTCGACCCGCTCACGCGCGATCGGCTGCAGGCGGAGTTCACGAAGATCCAACAGGCGCTTCGCAAGACCGTCGTCTTCGTGACTCACGACATCGACGAGGCCCTCAAGCTCGGCGATCGCATCGCCATCATGCGGGAGGGCAGGCTCGTCCAGTTCGACAAGCCCGAATGCGTGATCGCCTACCCCGCCGACGACTTCGTTTCGGATTTCGTGGGCAGCGAGCGAGCGCTCAAGCGGCTGTCGCTCGCGCGGGTGGCGGGGGTCGCGAGCGAGACGGCGACGAACGACTGGGCTGCGTCCGTTCCGCGCTCTGCGACGCTGCGCGAGGCTCTCGCGCGGATCCTCGAGACCGGCGAGCGAGAGATCGGGGTGAGCGACGAGAGCGGCAACATCATCGGTTCGGTGGGGCTTGAGGACGTCTTCGCTCACTTCGAGAGGCCGGTCGAGTGACACGCACGTGGCCATGGCGGCCGTTCCTCGCCCCGACGATCGCGGCGATCGTCTATGGCGCGTCGCTCTTCGTGCCGGGGCTGTGGGAGGCGGTCCTCGGCGCGCTCTTCCCTGACGAGGTGCGGGTGCTCTACCACGCTCCCATGCCTCTGCTCGTCTGGCAGACGCTGCTGATCGTCGCCGCCTCGAGCGCGCTTTCGATCGGGATCGGCATGGGGCTCGGCGTCTTCGTCACGCGCCCGTTCGGTGCCGACTTCTTCGACGTGGTCACCGATCTGTCCAACCTCGGCCAGACTTTCCCGCCGATCGCCGTATTCACGCTCGCGGTACCGCTGCTCGGGTTCGGATTCCGCCCCACCGTGTTCGCGCTCACGATCTACGGCGTCCTCCCCGTGCTCCACAACACGATCGCGGGGATCGGCTCGGTCCCTCCAGCGATCGTGGAGAGCGCCCGGGGGATGGGGTTCACGCCCGGCCAGACGTTGCGCAAGGTCGAGCTCCCGCTCGCTTCGGCGGTGATCATCGCCGGGATCAGGGTCTCGGTCGTGATCAACGTGTCGACCTCCACCATCGGTGCCATCGCCGGCGCCGGCGGACTCGGCGCCCCCATCATCTCCGGGCTCGCCAACAGCGATCCGGCAGTGACCCTGCAAGGCGCTCTCCTCACGACCGCGCTCGCCCTCATCCTCGACGGCTACCTCGGCGCGGTCCAGCACGTCGCTGAAGGCCGCAGCGCCCAACTCGACGCGGCATAAGACAAGCTGATAGAATCATTGCGTGTTTCGATTCTTGGAGTGCGCCGATGTCGATGGCCGAACCTCAGCGGAAGAACGCATGTGCCGCCCGCGAGCGCGCGGCCGAGGCTCCCGCTTTGCATGGCGATCCGGTGAGATCCGCGGAGAAGCCTTCGAGGCCGAAGCTGCGCAGCGTGGACCCGGAACGTGTGTCACGAGGTGACGAGGCCGAAGCGCGCGCGGCCGCGCTCTACGACAGCGGGTACTGGTGCGGCGAGGCCGTCGTGGCCACCGTGAACGAGCTCGCCGGCCATCCGCTTCCCCCGGACATATCTCGGCTCGCGTCCGGCTTTTGTGAGGGATTCGGCGGCTCGCGATGCACGTGCGGTGCGCTCGCCGGCGCGGTGATGGCCGCGGGGATGTTCGTCGGCCGAATCGGCCCCGACGAGCCGTGGGAGCCCGTCTATGACGCCGCAGGGGAGCTTCGGCATCGCTTCGTACTCGACCAGTGCGCTACGACCTGCGACGAGATCGCACGGCGCTACGGCGGCATGCACAAGCCCGAGCGCTGGGCGCACTGCGCGGAGCTGGTCGGCAAGTGCGCGCGTTGGACCGTCGAGATCGGCGAGGACCAGGGCTGGCTGTAGCCGTCCCCGCGCGATGGTCGGGCCTACTCGCTCAACCACAGCCTAGATTGCAGATCGGGCCGGATGGCCGCGCGAAACAGGTCCTGTTGGCTTTCGATCGGCATGACCACGATGATGCAGACCAGCTGCTCGTAGCTGGGCATCTGTTCACCGCGCTCGATGGCGTAGAGCGATCTGGCCGATATCGACGTGCCACACGCCGCCTCGATCGCTGACGCGAGATCCGTCATGCGGTCATATCCGGCGATCGCGCGGGCGGCCTTCAGCCGGCGACCGAAAGCAGTCAAGCTCACGGGCGTGTCAGTCACGCCGATCTCCTCCGTTGTGTTGACCATCCGACCACGCTGCATCTCCTTGCGCGCGTGCGGCTTCGTGCCCCTCAGTGGTCATTCTCGGGTATTTCGTGTCAGACCTCCATGCCATGATGCGATCGTCCCCCAGGAAGACCCTCACTGACGTATTGCGAAACTGAGATACGTTGAGAGATACTGAAACCCGTTGGGGAGGGGAATCCGCATGTGGGTGCTCGATCGGCAAAGGCTCCAGTCCGAACTCCGGCGGCAAGGTCTCACGCTCGAGGTGCTCGTTGCGAGAGCGGAGATCGAACGTGAGCAGGTCGAAGTCCTCGTCGGCAGTCTCGCAGACCGACTGGATCAGAGCGTTATCGCGAGGCTGGCCGCCGCACTTGGAGTCCAGCCCATCGACATCTCCCGCGCTGCCCTGCCTACGACCGAACGCGGACTCGAGGCACGAGCTGCAGACGAGCGGGCCGCGCCGGAAGAAGGGGGGTGAACGCCGGGGAAGAGCGCGGCGCTTGGCTCGAGTGGCAGGCCGACCATCCTAAGTGCGCTGCGCCCGTCACTCGGGTAGGCTCGTAGCCGTGAACTCCCTCGTCGATACCGTTCGCGCCACGGTCGATCGCCATCGGCTCCTGCCCGAGCTTGAGCCCGTGGTGGCGATGGTCAGCGGAGGCGCGGACTCGACGGCGCTGCTTCGGCTGCTCGCTTCCGGCCAACTCGGCGAACTCCAGCTGAGCGTCCTGCACGTGAACCACCTCCTGCGCGGGGAGGATGCCGATGCTGACGAGGCGTTCGTCGAGTCGCTCTGCAGCGAACTCGGCGTCGCGTACCGCGGCGTACGCGTCGACGTGGGCGTGTGGGCGTCCGCCGAGGGCCTCAATCTCGAGGACGCCGGGCGGCAGGTCCGCTATCGCATCGCCGGTGAGGAGCTCGACGCTCGCCTCGCGGCGGCGGGGCTACCGCCTGATGCAGGCGTCATCTGCACCGCTCACACCCTCGACGACCGCATCGAGACCTTCTTCATGCGTGCGCTCTCGGGCAGCGGCACCGGCGCGCTCGCATCCATCAAGTACCGGCGCGACCGCATCGCGCGCCCGCTTCTCGACGCGGAGCGCGCGGCGATCACGGCGTACCTTCGCGAACTCGGGCAGGCATGGCGCGAGGACGTCACCAACGAGGACACCGAGCGCTACCGGGCAGCGGTTCGGCACGGACTCATCCCCGCCGCAGAACAGGTCAATCCGGCGTTCCGCCCCGTGCTGCGCCGGACGCTCGCTGTGCTGGCGGACGACGATGAGGTCCTCGCCGGCCTTGCTGCCGCGCACGCCCGCACGCTCGCGTCAGCCTCCTCCGACCGGAGCGTGGAATTCGACCGTGCCGGTCTCGCCCGATTGCCACGAGCGCTTGCGCGACGCGCCATCAGACAGACGATCGTCGAGGCCTTCCCGTCGGCCTCGAGATTGGAGTCGCTGCACATCGACTCGATCGTCGACGGCCTGGGCGATGACCACTACGCGAGGGACCTCCCCGGCGGTCTGCGGGCCTTCGGCGAGTACGATAAACTAGTTGTCTTGCGGACCGGAGAGCGGCCTCCGGCCGTGGCACCTTCCTTGCTCCCTGTCCCAGGTGAAGCAGACCTCGGTGATGCCGGTACGATTCTCGCCGAAAGCGTTGAACCGGGGGACGTTTCGGGAACGCCTGATTCTGTCGTGATCGACGCCGATTCCGTCTCGTTCCTTACCGTGGACGGCGTTCGGGAAGGCGACCGGATGAGGCCGCTCGGTTTGGCCGGAAGCCGCAAGCTCTCAGACATGCTGACCGACGCGAAGGTGCCCCGGCGCCTACGCCGCGCGATGCCGGTTGTGAGGGACGGCGAGTCGATCGTCTGGCTTGCCGGAGTACGGATGAGCGAGCGCAACCGCGTGACCCCGAGCACGCGCAGAGCGCTTCGGCTCACGTGGAAACGGGACTGACGGCATCGGGCGTAGCGAAGGGACCAGGGTGCACGAGGACATCGACCACGTAGTGCTCTCCGAAGAGGAGATCCAGGAGCGGATCGCCGAGCTCGGCTCGGAGATCAGCGCGAACTATGGTGACGAGCCGGTCCTGCTGATCGCGGTCCTGCGCGGTGCGGCGATCTTCATCGCCGACCTCGCGCGCCAGATGACGTGCCCGGTCGAGTTCGACTTCATGGCGGTTTCCAGCTACGGGTCGTCGACGAGGTCCTCGGGCGTAGTAAGGATTCTGAAAGACCTCGATGAGACGATCGAGGAGCGGCACGTGCTCGTCGTCGAAGACATCTTGGACACGGGGCTGACGCTGAAGTACCTGCTCAAGAACCTCGCCACGCGCAAGCCGAAGTCCCTTGAGGTCGTCACGCTGCTGAGCAAGCACGGGAAGCAGCGGGTACCAATCACCTGTAAGTACGTTGGATTCGAGATCCCCGACGAGTTCGTTGTCGGGTATGGCCTCGACTTCGCTGAGCGCTATCGCAACTTGCCCTACATCGGCGTATTGAAGCCGGAAATATACACCGACTGAGACTATCGATCGAGGAGAGCGGCGACGTGAACAAGAATCTCAGAACCGTGCTCCTCTACCTGCTGCTTCTGGCGGCGCTGGTCTTCGTCGTCGTCAACACGCTGAACCGTGGTACGGGTCAGCCGACGAAGATCGAGACCAGCAAGTTCGTCACGGCGGCCGAGAGCGGACGGGTTGCAACCGCCACGTACTTGGCTCGCGACGGACAGGTAGAGGGCACCTACTGGCCCACGGAGAACGACAAGAACGCCAAAGACACACCGGTGAAGTTCACCTCGACCTACACGGGCGAGGACAGCTTCAACCAACTGATGCAGGAGTCGCAGCAGTCGAATCCGAGTCTCGTGTACGAGATCGATCCTCAAAACACGAGCATCTGGGTCGGCATACTCACGTCGATCCTGCCAATCCTGCTCCTCGTGTTCGTGATGTTCTTCTTCCTGAACCAGATGCAGGGCGGCAACTCGAAGATCATGTCCTTCGGCAAGGCTCGTGCGAAACGCATGACGCGCGACCAGCCGCGCATCACGTTCAAGGACGTTGCCGGTGCCGACGAGGCCATCGAGGAGCTCGAGGAGATCAAGGAGTTCCTGGCCAACCCAGGGAAGTTCCAGGCGCTCGGCGCGAAGATCCCCAAGGGCGTTCTGCTGGTCGGCCCTCCGGGAACCGGTAAGACGTTGCTCGCGCGTGCAGTCGCTGGTGAGGCAGCGGTCCCGTTCTTCTCGATCTCGGGTTCGGACTTCGTCGAGATGTTCGTCGGCGTAGGCGCCTCGCGCGTGCGCGACCTGTTCGAGCAGGCGAAGGCCGCGGCCCCTTGCATCATCTTCATGGACGAGATCGACGCGGTCGGCCGCCAGCGCGGCGCCGGACTCGGCGGAGGTCACGACGAGCGCGAGCAGACGCTCAACCAGTTGCTCGTCGAGATGGACGGCTTCGACATCAAGGACAACGTCATCCTCATCGCGGCGACCAACCGCCCCGACATCCTCGACCCCGCGCTCCTGCGCCCGGGCCGCTTCGATCGACAGATCGTCGTCGACCGTCCGGACCTCAGAGGCCGCGAGGGCATCCTCAAGATCCACGCCCGCGGCAAACCGCTGGCTGACGACGTCGACCTCGAAGTGCTCGCGCGCCGCACCCCGGGCTTCACCGGTGCCGACCTTGCGAACCTCGTCAACGAGGCAGCGCTGCTTGCCGCTCGTCACGGCAAGAAGAAGATCGACATGAACGAGCTCGATGAGTCGATCGAGCGAGTGATCTCTGGTCCGGAGCGCAAGAGCCGGCTCATCTCCGAGGAGGAGAAGAAGGTCATCGCGTACCACGAGGCGGGCCACGCGCTCGTCGGGCACGTGCTGCCCAATACCGATCCGGTTCACAAGATCTCGATCATCGCCCGCGGGCAGGCGCTCGGCTACACGCTGTCGCTGCCGAATGAGGACCGCTTCCTCACCTCGCGCCAGCAGATGCTCGACAACCTCGCGATGTTCCTCGGCGGCCGCGTGGCCGAGGAGATGGCCATCGGCGACATCACGACGGGCGCGTCCAACGACATCGAGCGCGCCACTAAGACCGCGAAGCAGATGGTCATGCGCTTCGGCATGAGCGAGAAGCTCGGCCCGCAGACCTTCGGCGATGCGAATCACGAGGTCTTCCTCGGCCGCGACTTCTCAGCCAACGCCGACTACAGCCCCGAGATCGCCTACGAGATCGACAAGGAGGTCTCACGCCTGATCGACGACGCATTCGAGAAGGCTCGGACCATCCTCACCGAGCGTCGTGCGCAGCTCGACCTGATGGCCGACGTGCTCATCGAGCGCGAGACCGTCGACAAGGCCGAGCTCGAGGCGCTGCTCGCGGACAAGTGGGACGAGTACCTCGCCAAGGAGAAGGCGTCCAAGGACGCTGGCGAAGGCGGTGGCCCCGAGGCCACCGACGAGGGCGCCGACACCGGCGTCAAGGACCGCGCCGCGGCATCGGAGCGCAAGGCTCCCGGGACCGGGCCAGCCGTTTCGGGCGCGTAGAGCGCCACTACGACCGCATACGACGGGCCCGGCCGGAAGCGGCCGGGCCCGTTTCTGTTCGGTGGCCGTTTGCGCCGCGCCGCGGGGCCGCTGAGCGTGTCCGGACTTCCCGCGAGCGCACCGCTTCGGGCATACTCCCTGCACAGCCGCACCGCTGCCCGCGAGTGAGGAGAGGCATGGACCGCGACAAGATCATCGAGGGCGTTGGCCTGATCCTCGAAGGGATCGGCGAGGATCCGTCGCGCGAAGGACTCAAAGAGACCCCCAAGCGCGTTGCGGACATGTACGAGGAGATCTTCTCGGGACTCGAACAGGACCCCGCCGAGCACTTCTGCGTCACCTTCAATGAGGACCATCAGGAAATGGTGCTCGTTCGCGATATAGCGCTGTACTCCGTGTGCGAGCACCACCTGGTGCCGTTCATGGGTCGCGCGCACGTGGCCTACATACCGGGCAAGCACGGGCGGATCTGCGGGCTTTCGAAGCTCTCGCGCGTGGTGGATGTGTTCGCCAAGCGACCGCAGGTCCAGGAGCGCATGACCTCGCAGATCGCCGACGCGATCGTGGAGCACCTCGACCCGGCCGGCGTGATCGTCGTCATCGAGGCCGAGCACCTCTGCATGTCGATGCGCGGTGTCCGCAAGCCGGGAGCCGAGACCGTCACGTCCGCGGTCCGCGGGATGTTCGAACGCAACGCGGCCACGCGCGCGGAGGCGATGTCGCTTATCACCGAGCGCTCTCGCAGGTAGCGGAGGCGCGGGCATTCATCGGCTCGACGGTTACTCGCCTTGGCACGCGTGGGGGCTGACTCCTGTCGAATGGTCGCGTGCCCGGCGAGCAGCGGGTATCATCTGCCCGACGCCAACAGCCGAGGGGGGCTTGTGAGCGGTCAGCGCGTATGGCGATGTGGACGTTACGAGCTCGTCCTCGATGTCCCGCTCGTGATGGGAATCGTGAACGTCACTCCGGACTCGTTCTCCGATGGGGGCGAGCACTTCGAGCCGCATGACGCCGTGACGCACGCCTTGAGCCTCATCGACGAGGGCGCGAGCATCATCGACGTCGGCGGCGAATCGACCCGCCCCGGCTCCGAAGAGGTCGCGTCAGCTGAGGAGCTGGCTCGAGTGCGCCCGGTGGTCGCCCGCCTCGCCGAAGAGCCCATCCCGGTTTCAATCGACACCCGCCACCCTGACGTCGCGCGCGCGGCGCTCGAGGTCGGCGCGAGCATCATCAACGACGTATCCGGTTTCCGCGACCCGCAGATGGTCAACGTCGCGGCGGAGTCCGACGCCGGCGTCGTCGTGATGCACATGCTCGGGGATCCGAGGACCATGCAGGAAGCTCCCCACTATCGCGACGTCGTCGCCGAAGTCGCGGAGTTCCTGGTCCTGGGCGCGACGGTGCTCGAGGCGGCGGGGGTCGCGCACGACCGGATCGCGCTCGACCCCGGCATCGGATTCGGCAAGACCTTGGAGCACAACGTCACGCTGCTCAATGCGCTGCCCGAGTTCGTGAAGCTCGGCTATTGCGTCGTTGTGGGCGCGTCGCGCAAGCGATTCATAGGCGCGCTCACCGACGCCGAGGACCCCCGTCAACGCCGAGGGGGATCGGTTGCCGCCGCCGTGTGGGCCGCACAGCGGGGTGCCGATGTGGTTCGCGCCCACGACGTCGCTGACACCGTCCAGGCGCTGCAGGTCACCGCCGCTCTCCAGGGGTAGCAACCGCGCTCTGTGACGGAGATCTGGCGCACCCGGGCTCGGTCACATGTCCGCTTGTGGCTCCACGCATGCCGGTCGGCGCTTTCGACGCGCCGCTTGCGAATCCTTCATCAGCCTGAAACACCGCGTTTGCATGGCTGCGTGCTCTGCTATGCTATGCGCGATTTGGAGGGGTGTAGCGTCGGTTCTCGGCGCTGCTCGAAATCCCAGGAGGGAAGATGGGTCCTGTTGAGATCAGCGTCATCGCGGCGCTGGCGGCGGGCGTGCTGGCGGTCGCATTCGCGGCCTTCCTCATCGCTCGCATCATGCGTCTGCCCGCAGGAAACGAGCGCATGCAAGAGATCGCCGCGGCGATCGAAGAGGGTGCGCAGGCGTTCCTGAAGAGGCAGTACACGACGATCGGCATCGCGGGTGTGGTCATCGCGGTGGTCCTCGCCGTCCTGGGATTCATGGTCCCTGAGATGGGCTGGCAGACGGCGCTCGGCTTCGTCATCGGCGGCGTCGCGTCCGCCGCAGCGGGCTACGCCGGCATGAGCATCGCCGTGCGCGCCAACGTGCGTACGGCCGAAGCGGCGCGCAAGGGCGTCAACCCCGCGCTGAAGGTCGCGTTCGACGCGGGCACGGTCACGGGCATGGCGGTCGCCGGCCTCGGCATCCTGTCCATCGCCGCGTTCACGCTGCTCTTCCCGCGTGACCTCGGAGCGCTCATCGGCCTCGGCTTCGGTGGTTCGCTCATCTCGGTGTTCGCCCGTCTCGGCGGCGGCATCTACACGAAGGCGGCCGACGTCGGCGCCGACCTCGTCGGCAAGGTCGAGGCCGGTATCCCCGAGGACGATCCCAGGAACCCGGCCGTCATCGCTGACAACGTCGGCGACAACGTCGGCGACGACGCGGGCATGGCCGCCGACCTCTTCGAGACCTACGTCGTGACGATCGTCGCGACGATGCTCCTTGGGGTCTTCACCTTCAAGGACTACGCAGCCACGATCCTCGCGGGCGGCGGCGACGCGTCACTCGTTCTCGAGTCATCACTCAAGGTCCTGATCTTCAAGCCGGTCATCGCCTACCCGCTGGCGATCGGCGCGGTCTCGATCGTGGCCTCGATCATCGGCACGTTCTTCGTGCGCAAGAGCGAGAACGGCTCGATCATGGGCGCGCTCTACAAGGGCCTCTGGTCCTCGGCGATCATCGCGCTCATCGGCTTCATCCCCGTCACCTGGTGGCTCTTCGGCGACCTGCCGGCCAACGCCATCTCCGAGCTGGCGGGCAGCATGAGCATCCCGCTGCGGATCTACCTCGCCGCCATCATCGGCGTCCTGGTGACGGTGGCCATGGTGTTCCTCACCGACTACTACACCTCGACGCGCTTCAAGCCCGTCAAGGGCATAGCCGAAGCCTCCGTGACCGGTTCCGGCACGAACATCATCGAGGGCCTCGCTGTCGGCATGCAGTCCACGGCGCTTCCGGTTCTCGTCATCGTCACGGCGACCGTCGCTTCCTTCCTGCTCGCCGGCATCTTCGGTATCGGCGTCGCCGCGCTCTCGATGCTCTCGATGGCCGGTATCGTCGTCGCCATCGACGCCTTCGGCCCGGTGACCGACAACGCCGGCGGCATCGCCGAGATGAGCGAGATGCCCGAAGACGTTCGCACCGTCACCGACGCGCTCGACGCGGTCGGCAACACGACCAAGGCCGTCACCAAGGGCTACGCCATCGGTTCCGCGGGTCTCGCCGCGATCGTGCTCTTCGCGGAGTACACGCGTAACCTCGGCGACCTCGGCCTGGCGCTGGACTTCAAGCTCTCCGACCCGTACGTGGTCGTCGGCCTGTTCATCGGCGCAGGCCTGCCCTTCCTGTTCGCTTCGCTCGCGATGAAGGCGGTCGGTCAGGCGGCTGGAGCGGTCGTTGTCGACGTGCGCCAGCAGTTCAAGGACAACCCGGGCATCATGGAGGGCACCTCGAAGCCGAACTACGCTTCGACCGTCGACCTCGTGACGCGGGCCGCGCTTCGCAAGATGACGCTCCCGGCGCTCATCCCGGTTCTCACGCCGATCGTGATCGTGCTCCTCGGCATCATCATCGGCGCCGAAGTGGCCGCCACGATCCTCGGCGGCGTGCTCGTCGGGTCGATCGTCTCGGGCCTGTTCGTCGCTATCTCGATGACGTCGGGCGGTGGCGCGTGGGACAACGCCAAGAAGCTCATCGAGGACGGTGCGTTCGGGGGCAAGGGCTCCGAGGCCCACAAGGCCGCGGTCACCGGCGACACCGTCGGCGACCCGTACAAGGACACCGCGGGCCCGGCGCTCAACTCGATGATCAAGGTCCTCAACATCCTTGCGCTCCTGCTGGTGCCGCTGATTGCGGCGATCGCCGGCTTGTAGGCGTTCTCGCGTTCTGACAGCGGCCCTCTTCGCGACAGCGGGGAGGGCCGCTTTGCGTCTCGGGAATACTCGGAGAACGGACTGGTTACGAGAGGAGACCTGCGATGGTGGAGACCTATATCGGGCTTGGCAGCAACATCGGCGACCGGCTCGAGAACATCGCTCGCGCTGTGGATCTTGTGGCCGATATGGACGGCATCCGCGTTGAGGCCGTCTCGACGGCGTACCTCTCGGAGCCCTGGGGGAATCCGGACCAGCCCAACTTCGCCAACGCGGTCGCAGCTATCGAGACGAGTCTCGAGCCCGAGCAGCTGCTCGACATCCTCAAGGAGATCGAACTCCAGATGGGCCGTGTGGCCGGCGAGCCGAACGCGCCCCGCATCATCGACCTCGACATCCTGCTCATGGAGGACACGGAGCTCAGCACGCCCGACCTCGTCATTCCGCATCCTCGCATGGCGGAGCGCGACTTCGTGATCACGCCGCTGCTCGAGTTGAACCCGGAGGTCACGTGGCCCGACGGGTCGGCGATCGCGCGGGAGGGCGCGACCGAGGGCAAGGTGCTCGGCGAGCTCGGGTGCGTGCGGGACTGGGGCGAGGAGCACAACGAACCGATCTACGCGGAGCACTGGGTGGTCATCGCCGAGGGCGAGATGGCGCAGAACATCGCTGCCGGCTTCGATCCCTCCCTGATCCTCAAGCGCGAGATCCTCGAAGAAGCGGGGATCCCGTTCGCGTGGGACCCGTACGAGCCGGGCACGGCTGCCGATCCATGGGGGATGTACACGATCTTCAGGATGCTCGTCCCACAACAGGATGCGCCTCGCGCACGGAAGCTGATCGACGAGGCGATGGCCGCCGAGCCGATCTTCCCGGACGAGTCAGAGGTCGGGTCGGTCGAAGACGCCGATTCATAGCGTCGTCACGACGGCGGCGAGCTGCGGCGACACTGCTCACGTCGACATGGCGAGAGGCTATACTCAGTGTCTGGTGCGGACTTCGCCGCACCAGACACGGGCGATTCGAGCAGACCGCTTCGCGGCAGTTCAATCGCAGTTCGTGGCAGCGGAGGCGCTGCGCCGACCCGGAAGCGGGCGGCGACTGCGGGACCGGAAGGAGATCTCATGAGCGGACAGGGTGGCTGCTCTGTCGAACGCGTCACGACGGCGACGTTCGCGAAGCTCAAGGCCGATGGCGCGCCGATCGTGGTGGCCACGGCGTACGACACCCCTTCGGCGAGGCTCGTTGACGCCGCCGGTGTGGATGCGATCCTCGTGGGCGACTCGCTCGGCATGACCGTGCTCGGCTATGAGTCGACGCTTCCGGTCACCATGGACGACATGCTTCGCGCGGTGGCCGCGGTCGTCCGCGGGGCCTCGAGGACGTTCATCATCGCGGACATGCCATTCATGTCGTACCAGGCGGAACTCGCCGACGCCATGCGCAACGCCGGACGGTTCCTCGCCGAGGGCGCGCACGCGGTCAAGATCGAGGGCGGCAACGACGACATCCGCTACACGACCGCGACGCTCGTCGAAGCCGGCATCCCCGTCATGGGCCACCTCGGGCTGACGCCGCAGTCCGTGCACGCGCTCGGCGGGTACCGCACGCAGGGCAAGACCGCCGAGCCCGCCGCCGCGCTCATCGAGGCCGCGGTCGGGTTGCAGGACGCGGGCGCGTTCTCGATCGTGCTCGAGTGCGTCCCGGCAGAGCTCGCCCGGATCATCAGCGAGCTGCTCGAGATCCCGACGATCGGTATCGGTGCCGGCGATCGATGTGACGGGCAGGTCCAGGTCTTCCACGACCTCATCGGCTATGGCGCGGGAGACCGCGTACCGCGACACGCGAAGCGTTACGCGGATGTCGACGCCGTGATCGGCGATGCCATTCGCGGCTACGTCGAAGAAGTCCGCGGTCGCACGTTCCCGACGGAGGCGCAGAGCACGCACATCGATCCGGAGGAGCTCGCCCAGGCCCAAGTGATCTTCGGCGCCGCAGGTCTCGGCACCGAGGCCTGCGAAGAACCCCGATGATCCAGATCGTGACCACCAAGGGCGGCGTGCGCGATTGCGTCGCGACAGCGCGGCGCAGGGGCGAATCGGTGGCTCTCGTGCCGACCATGGGCGCGCTGCACGACGGCCACATCTCGCTGATCGAAGCCGCTCGCGCGGCCGCGGGCTTCGTCGTCGTGTCGATCTTCGTGAACCCGACGCAGTTCGGCGCGAACGACGACTTCGACCGTTACCCGCGCGATCTCGACGGCGACATCGGCCGGCTCGAGCTTGCGGGCGCCAACGTCGCGTTCGCGCCCGAGCCAGGCCAGGTCTACCCGGAGGGGACGCAGACGAGCGTTGTCCCGGGCAAGCTCGCCGAGCGCTGGGAGGGCGAGGTCCGTCCCGGTCACTTCGAGGGCGTGGCCACCGTCGTAGCCAAGCTCCTCAACATCGTGGGCCCGGACGCTGCGTACTTCGGCGAGAAGGACTACCAGCAGTTGCGGGTCATCGAGCAGATGGCGCGCGACCTCGACTTCGCGCTCGAAGTCGTGGGGTGTCCGGTGATTCGGGACTCCGATGGGCTGGCGCTGTCCAGCCGAAACGAGTACCTCACCGAAGACGAGCGCCGGCGTGCCGCCGCGATCCCCCATGCGCTCGAGGGGGTCGCGGACGCTGTGTCAGCCGGCGAGACGGACGTCGCGAAGCTCGAGGCCGCGATGCGGGGAACGCTCGAAACCAGCGGGTTCGCGGTCGACTACGCCGTCCTCGTCGACCCCGCGACGCTGGAGCCTCTCGAAGCGCTGACGCGACCCGCTCGGGTGCTCGTCGCCGCCCGCATCGGCCGCACACGGCTCATCGACAACAGCCTGGTGACACCACCCGGGTAGCCCGTCCGGGCCTTCGAGCTGCCGCGCAGGCGATTGAGCTGCCGCGCAGCGGTCTGCTCGAATCGCCTGGTCGATGGCGGCCCTCGGTCCGCCATCGACCTGCTATCCTTCACGCACGACCTGCGAAGGAGCCCCCGTGACCGACCACGACGCCCTCTCGCGCGAGATCCGCGAACTCGCGAAAGAGCGCGATGCGATCATCCTCGCGCACACCTACCAGCGTGCCGAGGTCCAAGACGTCGCCGACCTCGTCGGCGACTCGCTCGGCCTCGCCCGCGAGGCGGCAGCCACGGACGCTTCGGTCATCGTCTTCGCCGGAGTGCACTTCATGGCCGAGACCGCCAAGATCCTCGCGCCCGACCGAACCGTGCTCCTTCCCGAGCCCCGGGCCGGATGCCCGATGGCCGACATGCTTACCGCCGATCAGCTGCGCGCTTGGAAGGCCGAGTACCCTGGCGTGCCGGTGGTCACCTACGTGAATTCGACCGCCGAGGTGAAGGCCGAGAGCGACGTGTGCGTGACGAGCGCGAACGCCGTCGCCGTCGTGCGCTCGCTCGACACGCAGAAGATCCTCTTCGCGCCCGACCGGAACCTCGGCCACTGGATCGCGCGCTCCCTGCCCGACGTCGAGGTCGTGCTTTGGGACGGCTGGTGCCCCACGCACGAGCAGGTCACGCCGGAGCAGGTCCGCGAGGCGCGCGGCGCGCATCCGGACGCGGTCGTGCTCGCACACCCCGAGTGCCGCCCGGAGGTCGTCGATCTCGCTGACCACGTGCTGTCGACCTCGCAGATGATCCGACACGTCGCCTCGTCCGACGCACCGGAGTTCGTGATCGTCACGGAGACGGGCATCGTCCATGGCCTGCAGAAGGCGGCGCCGGGCAAGGCCTTCCACGAGCTGGCGCCTCGGATGATCTGCCCCAACATGAAGCTGACCACGCTCGAGAAGGTACGGGCGTCGCTCGCCGAAGGACTCGGGGAGATCGATGTCGACGAAGTCATCGCCACACGCGCACGCGCGGCCGTGGAGCGGATGGTCGCCATTGGGTGACGGCCGTCAGCTCGGCGGCGTGTGCCCTCCCGATCCTCTGGACCGGCGGTACCTCTTCGCCGAGGACGTGGCCGACCTGCCCTCCCGGCAGTGCGGCGTGCTCGTTGTCGGAAGCGGCATCGCCGGCCTCGTCGCGGCGCTCGAGCTTGCCGCCCTCGGCCGGCCCGTCACGCTCGTCACGAAGACCGAACTCCGCGAGACCGGTACCTGGTACGCGCAGGGCGGCATCGCCGGAGCCGTCGGTGAAGCCGATTCGGTCGAGCTGCACCTGGCCGATACGCTCGTCGTCGGCCAGGGACTGTGCGACGAAGACGTCGTGCGGGCGGTCGTCGAGGAGGCACCCGTCGCGCTCCGCGATCTCGCACGATTCGGCGTGGATTTCGACCTCGTCGACGGCGAGGTCGACCTTGCTCGCGAGGGCGGACACTCGCTGCCACGCGTTCTGCACTCGGGTGACGCGACCGGTGCCGCGATCCAGCAGGCACTCGCCGAGTCCGTTCGCGCGCGAGGCGACGTGGACGTGCTCGAGCACCGCTTCATGGTCGACATCCTCACCGAGGACGGCCGCTGCGTGGGCGCCGTCTTCCTGCACTGCGGCACCGGGGAGCTCGAGGTCCTGCGGGCGCCGGCGGTCGTGCTCGCGACCGGCGGCTTCGGCCAGCTGTACCGGGTGACCACCAACCCGTCGGTCGCCACAGGCGACGGCATCGCGGCGGCGTGGCGTGCGGGAGCCGAGCTCGCCGACCTGGAGTTCGTGCAGTTCCACCCCACGGCGCTCGATCACGTCGCCGAAACGCGCTTCCTCATCACCGAGGCGCTTCGCGGTGAAGGCGCATACCTTCTCGACTGCGAAGGCGATCGCTTCATGCTGCATGCGCATCCTCTTGCCGAGCTCGCGCCGCGCGACGTGGTCAGCCACGAGATCGAGCGCGTGATGGCCCGCTGCGGCCGCACCAACGTCTGGCTCGACGCGCGTCACCTCGGCGAAGCGCTGCTGAAGGAGCGCTTCCCGACGATCACGGCGGCATGCGAGGAGGCGGGCTGGGACCTCGCCCATGACCTCGTGCCCGTGGCGCCTGCCGCGCACTACGCGATCGGCGGGGTCCGCGTCGACCTCGACGGACGAACCTCCATCCCGGGCCTCTACGCAAGCGGGGAGGTCTCGGCGACCGGCCTGCACGGTGCGAACCGCCTTGCCAGCAATTCCCTGCTCGAGGGGCTCGTCTTCTCCCGACGGATCGCCCGCGCGTGGACCGAGCTCGAGGAGCCCTACCTGAGCATCGCGTGTCCGGTCGGCGATGCGGCGGTTGTCTCGCCCGCGGAGCCCTCAGACGAGATAGCCGAAGCCCGTCGACGGCTTCGCGACGCGATGTCACGCTACGTCGGCATGAGCCGGACCGCCCAGTCCATCGACGAGGCGAAGTCGGCGATCGGCGAACTCGCATCCGCACTCGGTCGGCCCGACACGCCCGCTGAGCTCGAGTTCGCCGACATGTTGACGGTCGCGTCGCTCGTCGCCGGCTCCGCTCGCTTGCGGGAGGAAAGCCGCGGCGTGCACGCCCGTTCCGATCATCCTGACCGCGACGACGCCGAGTGGCGCGGGCATATCGTCATGCATCGGGGCACCGCCGCTTCGTTCGTCGAGATCGACCAGTAGGAGCAGAGAGTGTTCACGCTGCCGGAAGTCCGCGACATCGTCGCCAGCGCACTCGCCGAGGACCTCGGCGTTCCAGCATCGCGCTTCGCTTCGGACGCCGCACCCGATCCCAAGATCCTGGACCGCGACGTGACGTCGTCATCGGTGCTCGCTCCTTCGGTGCAGCTCACGGGCCATATCGTCGCTCGTGAGTCGCTCGTGGTGGCAGGGCTCCCCGTGGTGGATGCCGTCTACCGAGCGCTCGCGCAGGCCGCCGGCGATCCCGATGCGATCGAGGTCTTCCCTCTGGTTGCCGAAGGTGCCCAGGTCGACGCAGGGACGCCGGTCGCCGAGATCGACGGCAGCGCGCAGCTGGCCCTGGCGGGCGAAAGGACGGCCCTCAACTTCCTCATGCTGCTCTGCGGGATCGCGAGTGAAGCTCGCCGGTGGCAGGAAGCGGCGGGAGAGCGGATGACGGTGGTCGACACGCGCAAGACCTACCCCGGGCTCCGGGCCCTGTCCAAGTATGCGACGGTCGTCGGGGGCGCCAAGAACCACCGTCGCGGGCTATGGGACATGGTGCTCGTGAAGGACAATCATCTGCGTCGCGTCTCCCTCGCCGAGGCGATTCGGCTGGCGCGCGAGAAGGCACCGGGCGTCCCCATCGAGGTGGAGGCGGACACCCTCGAACAGGCGGTGGAGACGGTCCGGGCTGGGGCGGACCTCGTGCTCTTGGACAACATGAACGACGAGCGCCTCGGCGAGGCCGTCGACGCCGTTCGCGCCGAGGCCGACGCGCGAGGTGTAGCGATTCTCGCTGAGGCGAGCGGCGGCATCACGATCGATCGCGTCTACACGCTGCGTCGACTCGGTCTCGACCGCCTGAGCACGAGTGCCATCACCTTCGCCCGACCGCGCGACCTCGCGCTCGACGTCGAGTGGACGGCGTGATCGATGGATCCCGCGCCGCTCACGCCGCTCGCGGAATGGGTGCTCGGAGCGCTCGGTGCCTTCGGGTACCTGATCGTGTTCGGCGCGACGGTGTTCGAGAACCTCTTCGTCGTCGGCTCGCTCACCCCCGGTGAGACCGTCGTGATCGCCGGGGGGTTCGCCGCCAGTCTCGGCAGGCTCACCTGGTGGGGGGTGTGGCTCTCGTCGATCGCGGGAACGGCGGTCGGGAGCAACATCTCGTACTGGGGCGGGAGGAAGCTCGGCCGCGATGCGCTCGTGCGCCTTTCGACGCGCTCGCAAGGGTCGTGGATCGGTCGGTTGTTCAAGATCACCCCGCAGTCGATCGAGGACTCCGAGCAGTACTTCATCGATCACGGTGCGAAGACCGTGCTGGTCGCCCGCTTCGCGGTGGGGCTCAAGAACTTCGTCCCGGTGATCGCCGGTGTCGGCAAGATGTCCGTCTTCTGGTTCGAGGTCTACACGCTGCTCGGCGCTGTCATCTACACCACTGCGATGGTGGCGATCGGCTGGGTCGTCGGGTCGAACTTCAATCTCGCCCTTCGTATCGCGAGCAGCATCGGATGGGCAGGGCTCCTGATCGTGGCGATCTTCGTCGCGTTCATCCTGTGGACGCGTCGCCGGGTCCGCTACCGCCGCCAGGCCAAGGCGGCCGAGAAGCTCGAAGCGGAGCCCTCGACCGAAGAGGATGAGGCGTAGTGGCCGAGACGAGAGACCTCGTGCTTGAAGCGCTGGTGGCGTCCGCGGGCGCTCCCGTGTCAGGGGAGGCGATCGCGCACGACCTCGGCGTGAGCCGCGCGGCAGTGGCGAAGCACGTCGCCTCGCTGAAGGAGTCGGGCTTCGAGATCACCGCCCAGCACGGGACCGGCTACTCGATCGACCTCGCCACCGTGCTCGCTCCACCCGCGGTCAGCCGGTTCCTTGCCGATCCCGCCTCTCTCCACCTGCTCGGTGGCGGAGACACGGGGTCGACCATGGACGACGCTCGCGCACTCGTTGAGCGCGGAGCGCCCGACGGCACCGTGGTACTCGCTTCGCGACAGACCTCGGGCCGGGGCCGACTCGGCAGGTCGTGGGAATCGCCGAAGGGCGGCGTGTACTTCTCGCTGATTGCACGGCCGACGATCCCGGTGGCGGAAGCGGTCTCCCTGCCGCTTGCGGCGTGCCTCGGAATCGCCGAGGGGCTCGATTCGTTGGGCGCCCACGCGTCGGTCAAGTGGCCGAACGACCTCGAGCTCGAAGGCGGGAAGCTCGCCGGCATACTCATGGAGATGAGTGCCGAAGCCGATTGCGTCGCCTGGGTGATCATCGGCGTCGGCATCAACGTTCTGCGGCCCGACGAACCCATCGAGCGTGCCGCGTATCTCGAGTCCAGCGTGCCGGGACTCCCGCTGTCCCAGGTCGCGGCCGTTGCCGTCGACGGCATCAGATCGGCGATCGCGGAAGCCGGGTCGGCCGGATTCGCGTCGATGCGCGGTCGGTACGAGCGACGCTTCGTGGCGCTCGGGCACGAGGTTGTGCTCACGAATCCGGACGGAACGCTGGTCGCAGAGGGGATCGCGCGCGGCATTGACGAAGTCGGGCGGCTCGTGGTTGCGCGAGATGACGGCGAGCTGATCGTGTCTTCGGGCGATCTCAGTCTCCGGGCACATCCCACCCGCCGAGCGGATCGTGACAGCGGGCCACTCGCGGTAAGCTAACGCGGGGTTCTGGAGACTGGCGGATGAAGACGAGGGTGGGGCCGTGAGATCGGAGACCGGAACGGGCCGCAGGCGCGTCGTGGCCGTCGTCGCGGCGCTCGCGATGCTCATCGTGCTTGGTGCCGCCTTTCTGGTCTATCGAGGCACCGCAAGCGGCAAACGGAGCGAGACCGCAGTTCAGGGGCGG
>JACRBU010000074.1 GCA_016213085.1 Coriobacteriales bacterium | reverse complement strand
CGCTTTGCACGGTCATCTGAGTGCCGCCTCCGGGCGCACCGTGCGGGTCGTGACAGTCGGTGCACTTGAAGCGTCCGTGCGCCGCGTTCTCGAAGCCGGTGTAGTCGGTGTAGAACTCCGGCGATGACGCCGCTCCCCCGGAGTCGTGGCATGCGCGGCAGTTCGAGTTGTTGAGGTCGTTCTCGATGCCGGGCATGAGCCTATCGCTCTGCACGCCGATGTTGATGTGCGGCAACCCGGCCTCGTGGCAGGCGGTGCACTGCTTCCCGGCCGGCTTGTTGCCTGGATCGGCAAGCGCCTGGTACGAGCCGGCGGGATACGTGGTCTCTCGACCGTGACCGGTGACGAAGTAGCCGAAGGTCGCGTCGTCACCCGCCTTGTTCAGCGCGGGAGCACCGCCGATGATCGCCGGGATCTCGTCGTGACACCCCACGCACCACCTCTCGTTGCCCGGACGCGGCGTGGTAGTCATCGCGTCATAGACGCCGAAGGCCCACTTGTCCTTCGCGCCGACCGAACCGTCGGCCGAATCGACGCCGTCGAACGAGCCGCCAGGCGAGTGGCAGGTGTTGCACACCGTGGTCTGTGCGAGGGTCTGCCCGTCTTTGAACAGCGGCATGGCATTCGTATCGTGGCAATCACCGCAAACGAGGCCGCCCGGACCACGCGGGATGCTGGCGTCGACGTGAACGCGGTGAGAGCCGCTGTCGGCATGCGCGGAACCGTGGCACGACGAGCAGTTCTTGTCGTGGTTGGCGACCGCGGAGGTCACGTTCGGGTCCGTCGAGTCGTGGCAGGTGTCGCACGTGCTTGTTGCGGGCGCGGTCATGTGGATCGAGGTGAGGCTCGTGCCGCTGTGGCAGTCCTCACCCGCGCAGCTCTCGGGGACGGTCGTGGTGTGCAGCGCCTCATGGCCGCCGCCCGAGCCGAGGTCGTGGCAGGTTCCGCAGGCGGTGTCGCCGGCGGCGATGGCGTCGCGCACAGCACTCTCGGTCTATCGATGGGACGTCTTGCTTGTGAGCTGATCGCCTTCGGCATCGGTGCGCCGGTTGTGCTCGACGGACAGCGAGGAGACGTGGCAGGGGCGGCATGCGGAGACGTTCGCGCGGTGGTAGTCGGACGGAGTTCCCTCATGCGGACTCACGTAGTGGCACTCGAGGCAGTCGTCGGCGTTCAGGGTGTGGTCCGTGCCCTTGTCGTGACAGTCCGAGCAGTGCACGAGCGGCATCTCGGGATTCGTCTGCACGGAGTAGGTCCAGCTGCGTGTCGCGCTCAGGCCGAGGCCGTCTCGGACCGTGAGCGAGAAGGTGTGGCTCGCGTCGTCCTCGAGCGGCTGCGGCAGCGCGATATGGAGCCTGCCCGCCGAAAGCGTGGCGGCCGCCGGCTGCCCGTCGACGGTGACGTCCCAGCTCGCGACGAGCGAGTTGTCAGAGACCGGCACGCTCACGTCGGGGTCGGTCGTCGACAGCGGGCCGGGAGCAGGATCAGGCGTGCCGATGGTCGGCGGCGTGGCCGTGAGGAAGGTCCAGGTCTCGGTGGATGTCGTGCCGAGCTCGGTGGCGATCGAGGCGCTCACCGTGTGGGTGCCGTCTTGATAGACCGAGGAAGGGAGGGCGGCGATGAGCGTGGCGTGCTTGGCATCGGGCATGTACACGCTCGTCGAGCGCGCCGCCCCGTCGACGCGGATGCTCGCGCTCGTGCGTACGAGGTTCTCCGAGCACGCGACATCGACCGCAGTGTTGGTGGGAGGGGTCGCGAGCGTGGCGCCCTTGGCGGGCCGGTGCCCGCTCCAGGTCGTGACAGGCGCGCGAACGGTGAAGGAGAAGGTCCTGGTCGCTGAGTTGCCCGCTGCGTCAGACGCAGTGACCGCCACGGTGTGGGAGGCGTTGGAGAGCGCGGGCGCGCTCACGCGCACGAGCTTGGCGGCGCCGTCGTAGGAGGCCGGCACGCTCGCGCCGTCGATGGTCGCCGAGCAGGCGGTGACGCCCGAGTTGTCGGTGGCCTTGACGGTGATGGCGGGGGTGGCGCTGTAGACCGTCGCTCCGGAAGCCGGCGCGGTCGTGGAGAGCATCGGCTTCTCTTGAACCGTGAAGCTCCACGAATAGGTGCGAGGCGAGTTGCCCGAAGGCATCGTCACGCTCACCGACTGCGCTCCGTCGCCAAGGGTGCCCGGCGAGGCCGAGACCGTGGCGCGCTTGTAGTCGTAGGTGGGCTCGACCCAGTAGTACTCGCCCTCCTCGTCGTCGTACTCCCAGTACCCCGGGCTCGCGATCGCGTACGCGACGGTCACGGGCTTCGAGACCCCGCCGACGGTGACGACCGGCGTGCCGAGCAAAGGCACGGTGTCGGCCACGGCGATGGAGATCGCGGACGGGACCGCACTGACGGTCGCGCCGGATCCGGGTGCCAGCGTGGCGAAGCCCACCGCGAGCGCGGCCGGTGCGATAGCGAGGGAGACTGCGAAGGAGACGACGAGGGCCGCGAGAAGCGGCAGGAGACGGACGCGCATAGGAAGAACCCCCTGGGCGAACACGATCGGACAGAGCGCAGCCCCGATGCGTGACGTCGGTGAGGTGTGTGAGCAGGGGTTTGTCGGGGAGTGCCTCGCAGCGTCGCTGCCTGATGTGCGCGGCGGGCCCGTGTACCCAGGCCGGGACCCGTCTAAACGCACTTGTTGCTACAAGTATGTGAAGGATTCACGAGCGGGGCAATACCTCCGGGAGTGGTACATACGGCCACCTCCGTGAACGGCATGTTGGTGGCCGTGAACGGATGGCAGACCTTGCTAAGCGAGGCAAGCCTGAACGCCGAATGCATCGGGCCCCGCTCTCTGGCGAGAGCGAGGCCCGACCGCGCCGGGGGTGCTGCACCGCCCGATTCTGCGCGGAGAAGCATCCCGATCTCGGCTGCCTGCCGGTAGCCGAGACCCGGACTGGGCGGCTAGTTCAGTTCGTCCGACCCCATCTCGTCAGACACGTGAGCCCTGGGATCGCCGTCGATGTCATCGGCGGGTGCGATCGCTTCATCAGCTGCGCCGTTGCAGGGCGTCCCGGCCTGCAGGTGGTAGTCACCCGCCACGGTCGCTGACCCCGGCGCGACGGGGGAGGCGAACTCCGGATTCGCGGTCATGTTGCCGACTTGGTTGTAGAACCCGCCGAACGCCTGGTTGATGTCGCTGTACGTGAGTTCGAACCTCGCGAGGTTGGTGCCGTCGATCTCCTCGATCGCGCCTATCCGCGAGTCGTCACCGTAGAGGACGCAGTTACGTGCCTTCAGAGAACCGTTCGCGTTCGGGGTGGCGTAGATACCGCCGCCGAGGTTCGCGCTGTTGCCCGAGAACGTACAGTTCAGCATGGTCGTTCCGAGGTTCGAGAGATACGCGCCCCCACCGTTGAAGTTGGCGTAGTTGCCCGAGAACGTGCAGTTCTCGAAGAGCCAGGTGCCCGTGCCGGTCGTGTAGAGGCCGCCGCCGCCATTGGCGGTGTTGTTGGACCTGTTGCCTCGGATGCAGGTGCGCCGAACCTGGATGTTGCCACCGCCGAGGACGATGCCTCCGCCATTGGTGCCGGCGGTGTTGCCATCGACGAAGCAGTCGGAGAACGTCATGGCCGACGTACCGCCGAACGCGTAGATCGCGCCTGCGAAACCGCCCGCGGTGTTGTCGCGGAAGGTCGTGCGCTCAATGGTGGCCGAGTTCGCCTGCAGGTAGAGTGCTGCGCCGTTGCCGTTCGTCGTGTTCGACGCGAAGAGGCTGTCAGATATCCGAAGCGTGATCCCCGCCGCCGAATTGAGCATTCCGGCGCCGTTCGCGCTGCCTGCGTTGTTACTGATGACGTCGCAGCGCTCGATCCGGTAATCGCTTCCGCCGTTGGAGGCGATGCCTCCCGCGTTCCCCGACAACGTGCAGTCCCTCAGGGTGACGACCGCAGCGCCATTGACGGACTGGAAGCCGTAGCCGGTGTTGTCCTGGATGGTGCAATCGTCCACAACGATCGGGTCGGCCGAGGATCCCTGGTGGTAGACACCGATGGCGTTCCCTTCGACCACGCAGTCGCTGACCGTGACATCGCTGCCGTTGCTCTGGATGCCTCGAGTCCCACCACTCACCGTGAACCCTCGAAGCGTTGAGTCCGACCCCGTCCCGAGCACGTTGAAGTCGACGACATAGCCGCTTCCGGTGATCGTT
>JACRBU010000001.1 GCA_016213085.1 Coriobacteriales bacterium | reverse complement strand
TGCCATCGACGTCCCGCCGATGAACTTCATCATGGTCGATGGCGCGGGCAGCCCGAACGGCACCGAGTTCGCCCAAGCGCTTGAAGCGCTCTACGCGGTCGCCTACACCACCAAGTTCACGATGAAGAAGGCCGAGGAGGTCGATTACCCCGTCATGGCGCTCGAGGCGCTCTGGTGGGCCGACGACCCGACGTCCTTCGTGTCGGGCAGCAAGGACGACTGGTTCTGGACCGCGATGATCATGCACCCCGACGTGGTGACCGCAGCTCACATCGATGCGGCCAAGGAGGCGGCAGCCGCCAAGAAGGACCTGCCCGCGCTCCCGAAGCTCCGATTCGAGAAGTTCGCCGAAGGGCTGAGCGCGCAGATCATGTACATCGGCGCGTTCTCCGACGAGGGCCCGACCATCCAGCGCATCCACGACTTCATCGAAGAGAGCGGCCACGAGCTGCGCGGCAAGCACCACGAGATCTACCTCAGCGACTTCCGCCGAACAGCGCCGGAGAACCTGAAGACGGTCGTGCGCCAGCCGATGGGGTAGGGCGAAGAAGGACGCTACCGCTCCAGCCACCCCAGAACCGCGGTCTCGACGCCTTCGCGGCCGGCGTTCACCACACCCGTGAACCGCTCCTTCATCCCCTCAAGCGCCGCAAGCCCCGAGGGGATCGGCGCGGCACCCGGGGCCATCGCAGCGACGTGGTGCAGCAGTTCGACGCCGCTGAACTCCTCGGCATCGTCCGGCATCGGCTGTGAGTACTCGATGCCGCGCAGTGCCTTGAAGACGTCGGTCCCGAACTTCGCCCAGTGCGCCGTCGACACCACGAGCATCGGGCGGTCGCCGCGCGCCTGCTCGGCAACCTTCCACGCCACGGCCGTGTGAGGATCGAGCAGGTAGCGCTCCTCGTTCCATACGTGCGCGATCGTGCGCAGCGAGTCTTCGTTGCTCACGAAGCCGCCCACCAGCAACTCGTGGATCTTGCGGAGCGTCTCGTCGTCGACCTGGAAGCGGCCGGTCCGGGCGAGCGAGCCCATCCACTCGCGGACCTTCTCGGCGTCGCCTGTGAGCTCGTAGAGGAAGCGCTCGAGGTTGCTCGAGATCAGGATGTCCATCGACGGGCTCGGCGTGGTGATGAAGCCGCGCTGGGCGATGTCGTAGACGCCGGTCTCGATGAAGTCGGTGAGCACGTTGTTCTCGTTGCTCGCGACGATGAGCCGCCCGATCGGTACGCCCATGCGCTTCGCGTAGTACGCGCCGAGGGTGTTGCCGAAGTTGCCCGTCGGCACGCACACGTCGATCGGCAGACCGGGCTGTACCGCACCTGCGCCAGCCATATCCGCGTACGCGCTCGCATAGTAGACGACCTGCGGTAGCAGGCGCCCCCAGTTGATCGAGTTCGCCGAAGACAGCCGAAGCGCGAACCGGTCGTGCAGCTCACGGCCGAACTCGGCGTCCGCGAATGCCTCCTTCACGGCGCTCTGGCAGTCGTCGAAGTTGCCGCGCACGCCGAACACTGAGACGTTGTTGCCGTGCTGCGTGACCATCTGCTTGCGCTGGATGTCGGACACGCCTTCGGCGGGATAGAAGACCACGATGGCGGTATGTTCGCGGTCGGCGAAGCCCTCCAGCGCCGCTTTGCCGGTGTCGCCGCTCGTCGCGACGAGCACGAGGAAGTCGCTGTCGAGCTCTCCGCGAGTGCGCTTGACCGTGATCGCCTCGGAGAAGAACAGCGGCATCGCCTGCAGCGCCATGTCCTTGAACGCCGAAGTCGGGCCGTGCCACAGCTCGAGCACATGCATGTCGCCGACCGGTTCGACCGGCGCGATGCGCGAGTCGTCGAAGTTGCTGCCGTACGCCTGCTTCGTGAGCGCGTCCACACGATCGCTCGAGAGATCGACGCCGAACTGCGTGAAGACCGCCGCCGCGCGTCGCCAGTACGGCCACTCGGCCATGACCTGGATCTCCGGGAGCGTGAACTCGGGCAGAGACTCTGGGACGAACAACCCGCCGCCGGGCGCGATACCAGCGATGACGACGTCGGTGAACGTGAGACGGCCCTCGGAAAGGCCGCGCGTGTCGAGGTAGATCGTTGGATTCTTCATGGTGGGCATGATACCCGAGCGAGCGCCCTAGGGAGTCGTCGTGGGAACCGTCGAAGGCTGCGTTCCCGGTGCGAGAGAACCGGCGGGGGGCGTCGCCGTGGCCGGCGCAGCCTGCGCGCCCGACGCCGCAGTCGGCTGCGAGCCGGGGACCCACACCATTCGGCCGTCATCGAGCTGGTAGACGGTCCCGACGGGCGTCCCGACGCCCTGCGCGCTCGTTCCGGTCTGCTTCAATCGCTCGATCTTGCCGTTCTTGCGGCGGACCAGCTCCATGTTAGCTTCACCAGGGTTCTTCACGATAGTCATGTTCTGGTCCACGAGCATCTCGTTGAGGCCCAGCCCACTGAGCGCAAAGATCAAGAAACCAACCGCGATGAGCACCGAGATGTCGAAGAGGTTGCCCATCGACTCCATCGGATCGCCATGCGTGTCGCTGAGCGCCCGACGCTTCATCAGCGTCCCGTGATCGCGCAGTCCCATCGCTAGACCCCGGCCCTCTCGAGCACGTACTCGAGGTCGCTCAGGTCCTGCTCGTACATGCGCTCACGTATGACGGAGATGGTGTAGCCTCCGGCGCCGACCAGCAGGCCGATGACCGTGGACGAGAACGCCACGATGAGGTTCGCCGAAAGCGCCTCGACGTTTCCCGAAGAAAGCGCCACGAGCGCTGGGCTCACCGGAATGAGCGTGGTCACGAGCGCCAGAAGCGGCCCGATGCGGCTGAACACGCGCGTGCTTTCGAGTCGCCGCGAGGCCTTCTGCTCGGCATCGTTGAGCAGCTTGGCCGCGTGGATGCGCGAGTAGTCACCGGCGGTAAGGCCGTCCGTCACCACAGGGAGGACCGGTCCGTAGCGGAACTGGTCGAGAACTCCGGTGGTGCCCGTCCGGTTGCCGGCGCGCATCATCGACTGGAGTTCCGAAGCACTCGTGTTCACGTCCAGCTTGCGCCGCGCCAGATGCCTCCGGATGATCTCGTAGACGACGACACCGCTCTGGAATGCGATCCAGAGCAGCGACAGCATGAGAACGATAAGTGCCGGGACGAAGATGGCCGTCCCGATCGGCATCATGATCGCCTCGAGATGGGTCACGTAGTACATGAACTGCTGCAAGACTAGGCCTCCCGCCATTGCATGATCTTCGCGAGTGTAGCGCGATACGCGGCTTTGCCAACCGAGCCGAGCGCGTCGCTGAATACCCCTGTGAGGAACGCCGCCGTGACGAGCGCCCACGAGAGCACCATCCCGTACAGGTCGTGCTCCATCTTCACGGGCGCGTTCGGGTCGACGCCCGCATCAGAGCCGCTCTGCCCGCCGAGGGGGTCGGGCCCCTGCACCTTCTGAAGGAGGTTGCCGGTGAGCACGCCGTTGCCGCCTCCGGAGGAGGATCCCGGCGGGAATCCCGCCCCAGTCGCGGTGCCGTCCAAAGAAGCGGTCCCTGTGGTCGGAAAGCCGCCCGCCGTCGTGGTCGCCGTGAGCGACGTCCCGAGCCCGATCCCTGTGGTCGATCCAGTCCCAGTGCCAGCGGACTCGCCGACGGTGCCGGTCCCGGTTCCCGTGCCGCTCGTGTACGTGGGCTTGGTGAGCGAGTAGCCGACGGTGGCCGACTTCAGCACGGGCGTCTTACTCGCGTTATCTGTTGTCAGGAAGATCCGCAGGCTGACACGAGCAGCTCGCGTGTTCTGCGGGAAGTT
>JACRBU010000070.1 GCA_016213085.1 Coriobacteriales bacterium | reverse complement strand
TCGCCGTCTTCATCGGCTTCGAGACCGCAGTCGTCTTCGTCGGCTTTGATGCCGCGGTCGCCTTCGACGCCGGCTTCGAGGCTGCCTTGGTCTTGGACGCCGCAGCCCCCTTCGTTGCGGCCTTCGGCTTCGTCGCACGAGCGGCGGGCTTGGAGGCCGCGCGCGGTCTCGTGGTCGTGCGCGACGCGGCCTTCGTCGCGGGCGCCGAGGCCTTGGCCTTCAGCGAGCGCTCGGTAGCGTCGAGCTGTCGCGCGACCGCCTTCGAATCGCCGATCTCCTTCTTCGTCGGATCGACTGCGCGCGGCAGGACCTTGGCTATCGTGAGCGCCGGCGTGGCCTTCGCGACCACAACGACCCCGAACGAGCCCTTCTCGAGCTTGTCGCCGATCTGCTTGATCGTCGACCGCCCAAACGACTTGTGGACCTCCATCGCGACGGCCCCGATGCCAGCGCCGACCGCTCCGTACACCGCTGAGCCCGCAAGAGCCGCAAGCGTGGCGGGCGGGAAGACAACGCCGATCACGGCGCCGGTGAGCAGGCCCCAGCCGGCGCCCCTCGAGACGAGCGGATCAATCGTCCGGATCATCTTGACCTTGCCGTCGGCCGTACGCTCGAAGGCGCTCGCCTCGTACGTACCGATAGCCTTGTCCTTGTGCAACGCCTTGACGGCGTCGAGCGCCTTGAGCGCGGAGTCCTTCGTCTTGTACGTGCCGCTGAAGACGTAGCTCCTCATGGCGTCCTTCGCCGTCTTGGCGGCCGTAGTCTTGGACGCCTGACGCGCCGCCGGCTTGGCCGTCCGCTTGGCAGCCCTCTTCGGGGCCGCCTTGGCAGTCCGCTTGGGCGCCGGCTTCTTCGTCGTCGTCGCCATATCTCACCCTCCAACCGATTCGAACCCACGGGTTCTACGATGGCATGCAGAGGGTTACTTACCCGCTTCGCCAAACGAGCCCGTGGCGTAGGAGCGAGTGCGACTCAGCTCGACGGTTCGTCGGTTAGCTGAAGAAGGCAGTAGAGGATGCGCGCGACCTCCGAGCGCACTTCCGCCGGATCCGCATCGCGAAGCCCCGTCGCGTGGAGCAGCGTTCGCTCCGCGCCCTGCCATCCGAACGTGGCTGCCATCACGAACGCCACGAGGATGCGCGGGTCGAACGTGGGACCTTCGGTCCCGGCGTGCGGGTGGTCGGGCTGGCCGAGGACATAGTCGAGCGCCGTGGTGGCGGCGTTGAGCGGCTCCATCAGTTCGGCGGGGTCGCGTCCGTCTATGGAAGCGAGAAGTATCGTCCGGTAGATCGCGCCCTGTGCGAGCGTCCCCTCGAACATGACGGCCGGCGGGACCTTGCCGAGTGTGGCGATCTGGGCGGCCTGCTTCTCGGAGCCACGCATGATCACGGTGCGAAGAAGGTCTTCCTTCGTGCCGAAGTAGCGGTGCACGACCGAATGCTGCACCCCTGCCAGCTTCGCGATGTCGCGAACGCTCACAGCCGACGGCGGGCGCGTCGAGAACAGCTCGGTCGCAGCGTCGAGTACCGCGGAGATGATCTCATCGCGGCCCGATGGACGACCTTTTGCGAGTTCCGGGGTGTCTTTAGAGTCGTTCATACTCGGAGAAGGATACATCAGGAATCGAGAAGCGGCTATCCATTTCGTGTCCCCCCGTCTTGGGCTTCTTCCCAGTCAGCCCAGTCGACCTCGTAATCGTGCAGGTACGCATGCACCGCGCTACCGGTGGTCGGGTATAGTGCTTCCCCTCCGAGCGCGTCGAGAAGCCCGTAGCGACGCATTCTCTCGCTAACGAGATGCTTCATCTCGGCGAACGCGAGTTCGACATCGCGCTTGCGAAGATCACGCTCGAGCACTCGCTCCCGAAAGACCCTTGCGTTCGCGAAGAACAGCGGCGCGTCGAATCGGTAGATAAGCAGCCCGGGGATCTGGCGAGCGTCCTTGACGTCTTCTATGCAACCGATCAGCCACGAAGCTACCCTTCGAATGGAGGAAGCGGATAGCGGTTACATTCCCGACAGGGCCCGTCGCCCGGCGGGACGATCGAATCGGAGGATCCGTGGAGAAGGCTGTGAGTGATCGGCTGACCGCAACGACCATCGCCGCGATCGAGCTCGAGGATCGATACGGGGCGCCGAACTACCACTCGCTGCCCGCGGTCATCGCCACCGCCGAGGGCGCCTGGGTCACCGACATCGACGGCAAGCGCTACCTCGACATGCTGTCCGCGTACTCGGCGCTCAACTTCGGACACCGTCATCCCGCGCTCGTGAACGCGGCGGTGGAGCAGCTGGGCCGAATGTCGCTCATCAGCCGGGCGGTTCACTCCGACCTGTTCGGCCCCTTCGTGAGCGAACTTGCCGAGCTATGCGGCATGGAGATGGTCCTGCCCATGAACTCGGGCGCCGAGGGTGTCGAGACGGCGCTGAAGGCCGCACGCAAGTGGGGCTACGACGTCAAGGGCATCGCCGAAGACCGCGCGAAGATCGTCGTGTGCGAACGGAACTTCCACGGCCGCACCACGACGATCGTGAGCTTCTCGACTGAGGAGAGTTCCCGTGCCGGGTTCGGACCGTTCACTCCCGGATTCGTGACGATTCCCTTCGGCGACGCTGACGCGCTCGAGGCCGCGATCGACCAGGACACCGTCGCGTTCCTCGTCGAGCCCGTGCAGGGCGAGGCCGGCGTCATCGTGCCACCCGAGGGCTACCTGAGGTCCGTGCGCCAGATCTGCACGCGCAACAACGTGCTACTCATCGCCGACGAGATCCAGACGGGATTCGGCCGGACCGGCGAGACGTTCGCGTGCCAGCGCGAAGACGTCACCCCCGACGTCTACATCCTCGGCAAGGCGCTCGGAGGCGGGATCGTCGCGCTCTCAGCGGTGGTCTCGAGCGCGGAGATCCTCGGCGTGATGACTCCGGGAACGCACGGCTCGACCTTCGGGGGGAACCCGCTTGCACTCGCAGTCGGGCGTGAAGTCATGCGTCTCGTTCGCACGGGCGAGTACCAGGAGCGTTCGCGCGTGTTGGGGGCGCGCCTGCTCGAGAGGCTTCGCTCCGCCGCGTCGCCGCACGTCTCCGAGGTGCGTGGCGTCGGCCTGTGGGCCGGGATCGAGCTCACGCCCGACGTCGGACCCGCGCGCGGCGTCTGCGAGGAGCTCCTTGCCCGGGGCGTGATCTGCAAGGACACGCACATGACGACGATCCGGCTCGCTCCCCCGCTCATGATCGACGAGCACGATCTCGACTGGGCGGTCGACGAAGTCGTCGACGCCTTGGGCGCGCTAGGAGGATGAGTTTGATGCGTCGGACTCAGAGCGTAGCTCGGCTGCTTCTCGTCGTGTCCGTCGTCCTGCTCGCGGGAGCGCTGGCGGCCTCGGGAGGGCCGGTGCCGCCTCGCTGCACAGCGCCCTCGGCCAGACGTGTCGCGGTTTCTCCTCAGGCGACGCCGACCGGAGCGTATCGCGTCGGCGACCTGCACACGCACACCTACCTGACCGACGGTTCGCAGAGCCATGCGGCGGTCGCCTCGAAGGCCTTCGGCAGGTATCGGCTGGACTGGCTGGCCAATTCGGAGCACGGCGGCGTGGCGTCCCACGATGCTGCTGGGCGCGTGCTCGATCCGCAGTGGCCGCGGTGGCGTTCGCTGATGGAGCACTCGTATCCCGCGGTGACCTCGCTTCGCGCGACGTACCCCACGAAGCGCCTGGTCCAAGGCGTCGAGTGGAACCCGCCCGAGTCGGACCACGCCAGCGTAGGCATCGTCAGCAACGAGCCCACCGCGATCGCGGACTTCGAGTACCGGTTCGACGCCAACGACAGCGACGACTCGCGTCCGAGTCTGACCAAGATGAACTCGAGCCACGCGGACGCGATCGAGGCGGTGCGGTGGCTCGACGAGAACTTCGGCGAGTCGAGCTACGTCGTCCTCAACCACCCGAGCAGGCGTGACCGTACTTCGATCGAGGAGACGCGGGACCTCAACAACGCCGCCCCCGATGTCGTGATCGGCTTCGAGGGGATCCCCGGCCACCAGAAGAGCACGGTGCGCGGCAAGTACGAGTACGTGACAGGCTCGACGCGCCGCACCTTCGGTGGCGCCGACGTCTGGCTCGCCAAGGTGGGCGGGCCCTGGGACGCCTTGCTCGGCGAGGGCAGGCGGTTCTGGGTATTCGGCAATTCCGACTTCCACAACACGACCGGCGACTTCTGGCCCGGCCAGTACACGCGGACCTACTCGTTTGCCGATGGCGAGGGATATGGCGACCTCGTGCGGGGGATGCGCAGCGGATTCGGCTTCGTCGCGACCGGCGGGATCATCAACGGCCTTTCGTTCCGAGCCTCCTCGGCTGACACCTCCGCGACCATGGGGCAGACGCTCGAAGTCGCACCCGGCGAGGACGTGACGATCACCGCGCGTTTCCGGATCCCCCGAGCCATCACCGACGGGCCGCGACCGAAGCTCGACCACGTGGACCTTATCGCCGGCGAGGTCTACGGTCGCGCTACCACGGGGACGCCCGAGTACTCCGCCACGACAAACCCGACGACCCACGTGGAGACTCGCTTCCGCGGCACCAAGCCCTGGTACGGATGGAGCTCGAGCGGGTCCTGGGTGCAGCGGACCTACGTCTTGCGCGACGTGGATCGCGACATGTACGTGCGCCTGCGCGGATCCAAGCGAGCGCCAGGTGTCAGGAACGAGACGGATGGCTCAGGCAATCCGATCGCGGACACGGCCGCTGGCACCAACACGCGGGACAAGGCGTGGGCCGACGCGTGGTTCTATTCGAACCCGATCTTCATCGAGGTCGAGTAGCGAAGCGCCCGGCGCCGCGCTCATGTGCGCGCCGATGAGCTGCCGCTCCTGATAGCGCACGTGGAAGGGCCGCCACTGGGGCGGCCCTTCCATCGATTGCTTTCTGTCCATTCGGTTCGTGTCGTGTAGCGTCCCTATCCTCTCAGGCACGCGCCTGTGTCACGACGTGGGCATCGGCGTGTGGCCGGACGGCGTCATGTGCGCGCCGTGGCCGAACGCCGTGCGGACGTCAGGAGTGAACAGGTAGACCAGCACCGCAAGAGCGATCACGCCGCTGACTACGTTGCTCACAGCAAGCCCGACCAGGAGCATGCTCGCGATGGCGAAGACGATGCTGGCGCTAAAGAGCGTGACGCCGAGCGTCCAGGCCCAGGACTTCAGCTGCAGAGCGCCGATCCCGAATACGAGATCAGCCACAGCAAGAGCCAAGGCGATGACGCCGACGGTCAAACCCACTGCGCCGGCCAATGAAGCGAACTCAGTCATGCCTATCGCGGTAAGCACGCCGCCAAGGCCGAGGATCGGCAACGCGCCGAGGAGATAGAAGACGGCAGCGACGATTGCCAGAATGGCGATGATGGTGACACCGATCGGGCGCGTCATCGTCTGCCTCCTTCCACAGTGATCCTTACCGGATCACGCCTCCAACCTTGCTCTTTGTATCTACCCGCATTGCGCAAGATATACCCGCTAGGGTATTCATGAGAGAAGTCTCACGTCACCTTCTCGAGGGTCGCCGCGCCTCAGTGCGAGGGAGCCGTTCCGGTCGGGATCTGGTGTCGACCGCCGAGGTCGTGACGTCGGGCTGCTCCCAATCAAAGTCGTCCCGCTGCATCACGCCCTCCTCTCAACGTACGGATGATTACTCTCCTACCATCGACTTACCCTCGTTCAGGAGCCTTGTCCGGAGAGAAGAAAAGGGCCGCCCGAAGGCGGCCCTAGACGGAGTGCGTTGACGCCCTACGAGGTGAAGTATCCGAGCATCCCCTGCGCGTCCGGCGGCGTGTCGTCGCTGTCGGCGGCCTCGGCGATCGGTGACTTCAAATCGAGCGCCATCTCCAACTCGAGTGCGGCGGCGGCGCGAAACAGCTTCGCCTCGGCGAAGTAGTCGCCGATGATCTGCAGGCCGATGGGGAGCTTGTCGCCGCCATGCTTCGAGAAGCCCACCGGCACATTGATGGCGGCGTTGCCCGCGAGGTTCACCGGGATCGTGAAGACGTCGGAGAGGTACATCGTCAGCGGATCGCTCTTCTCGCCAAACCGCCATGCGACCTGCGGCGAGGTCGGGGTAAGCAGGACGTCGAACCGCTCGAACGCCTCGCCGAACTCACGGGCGATCAGGGTCCGCGCACGCTGTGCTTGGGCGTAGTAGGCATCGTAGTAGCCCGCCGAAAGCGCATACGTCCCGAGCATGATGCGTCGCTTGGACTCAGGACCGAAGCCCTCGGCACGCGAGCGAAGGTAGAGGTCGATGACGTCCTCGGCGTCGGAGACGCGATGCCCGTAGCGGATGCCGTCGAACCGAGCGAGGTTCGAGCTCGCTTCGGCGGGAGCGATCACGTAGTAGGCCGCGATGGCGTTCTGCGACATCGGGAGGCTGACCTCGTCGACCTTCGCGCCGATGGCCTCGAACCGCTTGACCGCGTCCTCGAAGGCCTCCCGGACCTCCGGCTGAAGGCCCTCGGCCTCGAAGGCGTCGCGAACGACGCCGATACGCATCCCTGACACGTCGGCGTCGCGCGCCGCCGCCACGAAGTCCTCGACCTCGGCGTCGTGGCTCGTCGCATCCATCGGGTCCTTGCCGGCGATGACCGAGAGCGCCAGGGCGCTGTCCTCGACGGTCCGGCTGATCGGCCCGATCTGGTCGAGGGAGGACGCGAACGCCACGAGCCCGTATCGGCTGACCCGACCGTACGTCGGCTTGAGCGCGACGGTCCCCGTCATCGCCCCCGGCTGACGAATGGAGCCGCCCGTGTCCGAACCGAGTGTGAGCGGGGTGAAGCCCGCGGCGACAGCCGCCGCCGAGCCCGCCGAAGAGCCGCCCGGGATCCTCGTGAGGTCCCACGGGTTGCGCGCCGGGCCCGTGTGGCTCGATTCGCCGGAGGAACCGAACGCGAACTCGTCCATGTTGAGCTTGCCGAGCGGCACGACACCTGCGTCCAGCATCCTGGCGACCGCGGTTGCGTTGTAGACGCTCTCGTAGTTCTCGAGGATCTTCGAGCTGCAGGTTGTCCGCGTTCCGATCAGGTTCATGTTGTCCTTGAATGCCACGGGCACGCCCGCGAGCGGGCCGACCTTCTCACCCGCCGCGATGGCGGCATCGATCCGCTCCGCGGTCTCGATCGCCATCTCCGGCGTCACCTGATTGAAGGCGTGGACCTTCGGCTCGCCTTCGGCGATGCGCGCGAGCGCGGCCATCGCGAGTTCTGTGGCCGAAACGATCCGGTTGCGAACAGCGGCCGCCAGGGCCGCGGCGGTCGACTCCGAGTACATCTCGATCACGAAGCATCGCCTCCGCCCACGATGCGCGGAATCACGAACGCGCCGTCCTGCGACTCGGGGGCGTTACGCAGCGCGTCCTCGCGCGACAGGACAGGCCGGGGCTCGTCTGGGCGCGTCACGTTGACGGTGGGAATCGGGTGCTCCATGGGATCTACGTCTGCCAGTTCGAGCTTCTGAAGCTGGTCGACGTAGTCGAGAATGGAATTGAGATCGGTTCGAAGGCTCTCGACTTCCTCGTCGGTCAGTTGCAGTCGCGCGAGCATCGCGACGTGCCGAACCTCTTCCTCCGACAATGCCATCGGCGGATCCTCCTGTGGGATTCGATCGTCGGGGGCGCCGCCCGCGCGGCGCCGTCATGCCTGGCCGCCCTTTGCGCCGGCGGCTTGACACATGATACCCGAGGGGTCGCGCGCTCGCGCCTAGAAGTCGACGTCCCCCGGAACGGGTTTGGGCTCGGTGCCGTAGTCCCAGAGCTTCCACGACCCGCCGCTCTTGTAGAGGTAGACGGTGAGCGGGTCGACGTTGGAGGGCCCCTTGACGACTACCCAGCCCCACCAGCGTCCTTGGGAGTCCTTCGCGACGCCCATCACCTCGGTCCCGGTGATCTCCACGTCGGGATTCGACTTCGAGACGATCGACCTGGCTGCCGAGGCGACCTCGGAGTTGGACGGGCGGCCCGACGAAGCCGCCGGCGGCTTCTTGCCCTTCCAGCTCACGGCGTCGACGACCTCGTCGGAGATCCGCGGGTCGGCATCCTTGAGCCCTGAATCCCTATCGGCGACGCGGCGGTCCCAATACGCGGTCCATCCGTCGTCCCAGTGACGGAACGCGACGAAGCTGGAGGCTCCGCCATTCTTCGGCGTCAACTGTGCGATCGCCCAAGCGCCGTTCGAGTACATCTGGTTGACGATGAACCTCGACGTGGTGTCTAGCTGCTTCCTGGCCGCGTCGGCGAGCGCTTGCCGCTCGGCTGACCCGGGTTGCGGCGTGTGCAGCGGTCCGGTCTTCGCGTCGACCGGCGGCAGATCCGGCGTCTTGGTCTCCTCGACGGTCGACGTCTCCGGCTGCGACGGGGGTGTCGTGGTCTCCGTGGCCACGACGGCCGGCGGCTGAGTCGGCGGGGTCGACTTCGGCTGCTTCCTGAACCAGCAGCCGGAAAGCGAGATGCCGACGAGCGCAGCCACGAGCCCCAAGGCAGCGACCACTGCCCACTTGGCTGGAACGCGCTTTCGGCTCACGGACGACCCCCTCCTCACGGTGTCTTCGTCAGAAGTATGCACCGTGGCAACGACATTTCCGAGTCGGTGCGGCAACGGTTCGCAATCAGTCGGCCAGCGCCATCCCGCTCGCGAACTCCGGGGCGCGGGCCCGCCCGGGCGTCACCCGTTCGACGCCTGATAGAAGGCCGCGAGCACGGCCACGGCGTTGTACGCGGCATGAAGCGTGATCGCCGGCCACAGACTCCGGCGGGTCCACGCCAGCCACCCGAGGATGGCGCCGAGGAAGAACGTCGGCAGGAACCACCACGCGGTCAGGTGGTACGCGCCGAACAGCGCTGCGGAACAGAGGACCGCCACCCACGGGCCGAACCGGGCAAGCGATCCTTGGACGACGCCGCGGAAGACGAGCTCCTCGACCAATGGGCCGAGCACGACGACCATGATGGCGGCAAGCAGGAAACCCGGAAGGCCGGCGCCGAACAGCTCCGTGAGGTCCCCGGTGATCCGGGCCGGAGGATTCCAGCCGACCGACTTCAGGGCCGCCCCGTAGGCCGTCGTCACCAGTCGCGTACCGACGAGCAGTCCCACCACCATGGCAACCGAGACGAGATGTGTTCGCCAGGACCGTCCAAGCCGGCCTAACCCGAACGCCTCCTTCAGCCGGATGCCATGACGGTGAGCGAGCAGCATGAGAACGAACAGCTGTGCCGAGTAGAAGAGCATCAGGACCCCGACGCGGGCCCACACCCCGGCTTCGACGGGGAGCAACGCCATCCAACCCTCTCCGAACAGGGCGTCTTTGACGAGCAGCAAGCCGAGCAGCACGCCTGCGACGATCGCCGCGTCGCCGAGCGTCCACTGGGCGACGCCGTCTTGAGCGATCGCCGCGCTGCGCTCGGTCTCGCGCGCGGCGCGCACGTCCGCGCGCTCGCTCTCCCGCTCCGCTTTCGCCTGCTGCTTCGCCGCGTCTTCGGCGCGCCTTCGCAACGCCTTCGCTTCAGCGCGGGAGCCCACCAGCATGCGTGGGTTCGGCGCCCCGCCCGCGACCGCCTCGAGAGCAGGCACCGCCTCGATCGCGTGGCGCTCGCACGCCTCCACGCAGCTCAGGCAGCCATCGCACTTGCGCCAGTCGACATAGAGGAGCGCACTCGTGACGCGGATCGCGCCATGAGCGCACGCATCGATGCACGCACGGCAGCGGTCGCAACGGTCCTGGTGCAAGACGAGCCGATTCGGACCCCGATTCACCATCGCCGGCTCATCCCGGGTAGCCCTTGAGCGCGTAGGCCAGCACGAGCCCGATCCCATTGAACAGCCCGTGAGCGAGCACCGTCGCCCAGAGCGTGCGCGTGCGCTGGAACAGCCAGCCGAAGGCCAGCGAAGCGATGAAGATCGGCACGATGCCGAAGATGCTGAAGTGCAGGAGCGAAAAGAGCACGGACGCCCACACGTTGGATCCGATCGGCCCCATGTGCTGCGACAAGCCGCCCTGCAGGATCCCCCTGAAGACGATCTCCTCGACGAACGGGGCGAGCACGCTGAAGAGCACGAACGTGATCGCGATGCTCAGCGGGTCACTCGGCAGTATCGCCGTAGGATCGATGTCCATCCCCGGCAGCTTGATCTTCAGGCCGAGGATGATCGCGGCCCATACGGCACCGATCACACGCGCCGCAACCGCGACGCCGAACGCGCCAGCGACCGCCGCGGCCGGCAGTCCACGAAATCCGTAGGCAGCGCTCACGCGGACGTGCCTCGGCCGCGTCAAGGCCACAGCCGCAGCCAGTCCCAGCAGGTACCCGAGGAACGTGAGCGTCCCAAAGCCCAGGCCACGCATCCAGTCCGGCGCGCTCTTCGTGAGCTGGAGCACGACCGCGCCGATCACGGCGAACACCTGGATGATGAAGACCGCGAGGACCGCCGTACCGAAGGCGCGGCGCGAACGTATCGGCACTCCGATGAGCCCGAGGTCCGGCGGTGCAGGAGCGCCGGGCGGCTCGCCGGCTGGGGACGGCGACCACGAAGGCGGCATCGGCGGCGCAGGCGGGTAGTCCGCCATCGGTGGATCGACCGGCGTCATGCCGTTGCGGTCGTCACTCATCTGACGCTCCGGAAGGTGGCGCCTCGCCGCTCTCGAGGATGCGGTCGAGCGCCTGCTCGTCGATGACGGGCACGCCGAGCGAGATCGCCTTGTCGAGTTTGCTCCCGGCAGCCTCGCCCGCGACGACGAACGACGTCTTCTTCGAAACACTCCCGGAGACCTTGGCGCCAAGCGCCTTGAGCTCCGCGCCGGCGTCGTCGCGGGAGTGCTTCTCGAGCGCCCCCGTGAGCACGAACGTCAGGCCCGCGAGGGTCTGGGGGCGCGTCGGCTTCGTGCGCTCGTCGGCCAACGAGACGCCTGCCTCGCGGAGTTTGTCGATGACGTGAACGTTGTCGGGGTTGTCGAAGAAGGCCCGCACGCTCGCGGCGATCTTCGGCCCGATCGACTCGACCGCCGAGATCTCCTCGGCCGAGGCCGCGACGATCGCGTCGATGGAGCCGAACGCGGATGCGAGCGCCTCGGCGACCGTGGACCCGACGTGACGGATGCCCAGACCGAAGAGCACGCGCGCCAGCGGCCGATGCCGCGAGGTCTCGATGTTCGCCATGAGCTTGCGCGCGATCGTCTCGCCGAGGGTCACCGGCGTGCCGTCCTTCTTCGCTCGCCCGGTGTCCAGCGATGCCAACTGCTCGAAGGTCAACGTGTAGAAATCGGCCACATCGACGAGCGCGCCTTGAGCGATCAGCCGCGAGACGATCTCGACTCCGAGGCCGTCGATGTCGACGGCGCCGCGGCCGGCCCAGTGGAGCAGGCGCTCGAGACGCTGGGCGGGACAGGCAACGTTGGTGCACCTGACCGCGACCTCCCCCTCCTCGCGCCACACCGGCCCGCCGCAGCTGGGGCAGGCCACCGGCATCTCGAATCCGCGCTCCGATCCGTCTCTCAGTCCGGTGACCGGTCCAACCACTTCCGGGATCACGTCGCCCGCTTTGCGGACGATGATGGTGTCGCCGACGAGCACGCCCTTTCGGCGGACCTCGTCCTCGTTGTGAAGCGTCGCCTTCTGGATCGTCGAACCGGCGACGAGTACGGGCTCGAAGACCGCGAACGGCGTCAGCACGCCGGTGCGTCCGACCGAAACGAGGATGTCGAGCAGCTTGGTCGTCTTCTCCTCGGGCGGGAACTTGTAGGCGATCGCCCAGCGCGG
>JACRBU010000073.1 GCA_016213085.1 Coriobacteriales bacterium | reverse complement strand
TTGCTTCAGATCAGCGGTCAGGCCGGGACCGTCCTCGACAGCGTGGGCGACCTCTTCAAGTCCGCGATGCTGTTCGCATTCGTGAGTCTTCCGATCGTCGCCGTGGCCGCGGTCCTTCGCTGGCGGACCCCGGTGACCCGCGCCTATGCGATCGGCGCGGTTGTGGTCGCGTCTCTCGCGGCGTTCGGGGTCGCAGCGTCCACGAGCTCGCTGCTCTCCATCGGCTCGCTCAACGACGCGGTCCTCGCGAGCCGAGCCCGCGGCATCGTCGCGTACGAGATCGCGTCGCCGCTCGCCGAGCAGGAGCCGGTGCTCGAGACCGAAGCCGCGGCGGCCGACACGCCGACATTCGCCGAGCGGGTCGACGAGCTGCTGCAGGTCAAGAACGCGAGCCGAAGAGCCCCCGTGCCTCACGGGATAGCCCGCGACAAGGACGTCATCGTCGTGCAGGTCGAGGCGCTTCAGACGCTCGCGATCGGGTCGACCATCAACGGCAGGGAAGTCACGCCGAACTTCAACAAACTCGCGCGCGACTCGTGGTACTTCCCGAACACGATCTCGCTCATCTGGCTCGGCAACACGTCCGACGCCGAGTTCGTCGCCAACACCGGGCTGATGCCCTCGAAGAACGAGCCGTCCTCGATCGTCTACGGCGAGCGCGTCGTGCCGTCGCTGCCTCGCCGGCTGAACGACCTCGGATACACGACCGAGACCTTCCACGCGAACGCGCCGGAATACTGGAACCGCGCCGAGCTGTACCCGAGCCTCGGTTTCGACCGCTTCTACGCGCAACCGTTCTTCGGCGAGGACGACATCATCGGCATGGGTCCGAGCGACGACGTGCTCTTCGAGAAGGCGATGGAGCGGGTCAAGGAACTGCGCGGGGCCGACAAACGCTACTACATGGACCTCATCACGCTCAGCTCGCACCACCCCTTCAAGGCGGTGCCGACGAGCCGCGAGCCGATCGCGATGCCCGACGAGTGGCGCGAGTCACAGACTGGCCGCTACCTCAACGCCGAGCACTATGCCGACGCCGCCTTCGGCCGCTTCATGGACGAGCTCAAAGCCGAAGGAGTGCTCGACGACACCATCGTCATCGTCTACGGCGACCACTTCGGACTGTCGGAGACCAAGCCGAAGGGAGCGAGAAGGACGCGCAGCTCGGTGCCTTCGGCCGCGAGCTCACCGAGCCCGAGCGTCGGCGCATTCCGATGTTCGTCCTGCTGCCGGACGGGTCGAAGGGCACGATCGAGGACCCGGTGAGCCAGGCGGACGTCACGCCGACCGTACTCGACCTGCTGGGTGAGCCCCGGGGCGACGATCCGCTCTTCGGGGCGTCGGTGTTCGACGAGCATCGAACACTCATCCCGCTGCGGCGCGGATGGTTTGCGACGTCAGCCGGCATGGTCGTTCCCGACTTCGACTTCACGAGGCCGCGGGTCTTCCCGATTGGCGACAACCCTGCCGGCGACGTGACCAAGAAGGACTGGCAGGACTCCAACCTCATGCTGCGCATCGCGAGTGCCTACGAGAGGGACCTGCCGATGCGCGCCGGCGCGGGCAAGACGCAGGCGGTCATCCCGACGCCGCGCGCCCGCCGCAACCTCAAGAAGCCCGTGCAGTCGGCCCCGGCGTCGACGGATCCGGGGCAGTAGCGGGCAGCGCCTACCGCTCGAACGACAGCCGCCTGATCTCCCTCGCTGTCCGTCGCTTCGCGACTGCCGCTTGCCCCACCAGCAGCACCCCTGATGCGAGGAAGTACACCGCGAGCGTGACGCGCAGAAGCGGTCCGCCGAGCTGTGGCACGAACACGATCGCGAGACCGATCGTCACGCCGAGGATGCCCTGTAGGTAGAGCAGCCACTTTGGCTTGGGGGCTTCTTCTCCCACTCGGCGTGCGACAGCGATGTTCGCTGCGCCCACGTAGAGCGCGCGGAGCGCGATGACCCACCCCACGATCTCCGTCGTGAGATCGCGGTTCGTGAGCAAGAACGCGCCAACCGCGAGCGCGAGCGCGCCGAGCAGGAAGTAGACGATCCAGCCCTTCTTCTCGCGCCGCAGTCCGAACGAGCCGACGATCGTGAACACGCCTTCCCACGTCACCCATGCCGCGAACGCCAGGGTGAGCAACTCGCGGTTCGCGAGCTGGTTGCGCATGAGGAGGAGCGCCAGGCCCGCAGCGATCTCAAGCAGTCCGCGGATCACGAGCTGGTTGTCGACCGAGCGCGCAGCGTCGACGATCGGAGTCTTCCCGCGTCGGCTTTCGCGGCGCTTCACCTGACGCCTCACCGCATGGGCAGCCGCTGCCACGGCGGAGTCGCCCGGCACGATCTCGGCGGCCGCGGCGAGCGGGTCGTGGGCGAGCACGTCGTCCGAAGTGCCCTGCGGCCGGACGAAGGTCAGCGCGTCGTTGCCCTGCGACGCAGCGTGCAGCATCTCCGGGTTGCTTCGCTGGTCACCTGTCGGCACGACGAGCCTCACCGGGCGTTTCTGGCGGGCGAGGAGGTCGGGGCCGTCGACCGCGAGAATCGCGTTGTCGAGCGAACGAACCGCCGGGAGGATCCGCTGGAGCATCTTGTCGCCGGCGATCGCCTGCGCCTCGGGGTTGCGCGCGACCTCCCGCAACTGCTCGCGCGCGGCGAGCACTTCGGCGAGCTCGGCGCTCGTCCGAGCGTCGCCGAGTGCGTCGCGCTCGGATGCGAAGAGCGGCGGAGAGTACGCGACGACGCTTTCGACCATCGTCGGCCACTTCGCCGCCACCGCGAGGGCGACGTTGGCGCCGAGCCCCTCGCCGACGAGCCGCACCGGCCGCTGCCCGAACAGCTTCGTGAGCGTGTTGCGAATCGCAACCGCGTGATCCTCGAGCGTGTAACGCAGGGTCTGCGACTGGAGCGACCCGCCGAAGCCGAGCAGGTCGAGCACGGCTACCTCGTGGCTCGTGCCGAGCGACGAAGCGAGCGGCTTCAGATCGGCCCCCGTGGTCGCGAGCGAGTGCAGCAGCACGATCGGAGGCTCGGCCGAAGCGCGTCGTTCGTGCGCCACGACGTTCAGCGAGCCGATCTCGTCGCGCAGGATCTCTTCGGCGACCTTCTCGGGGAGGGAGACGAGCATGAAGTGGTCGGCGTTGAGCCCGACGATCCGGCGGATCTCCATGTCGGGCATCAGCGCCTTGAGCGCCGGGGTCTGGTCGGGGTGCACGATGACGTCTCGGATGCCCAGCGCGAAGGTGACGGGCATGTCGAGCTTCGGCAGGTCGTCGACGAAGGTCGCCTTGCCGATGCAGTTCACGAGGTTCGCGCTCATGATGTCCCAGTGGGTGGGCACATCGTCGGTGCGCAGGAACTGCTTCATCGCGTCTTGCAGCCTGCCCGAGGCGAGCTGGTAGACCAGGTCGTCTTTGGCTTTGGCCCCCGCGACGAAGCGCCACGCCCACTTGAAGAAGAGCAACTGCAGATACTGCGTGCCGAAGCCTTGAGCCGCGAACACCTCCGGCGGCAGGTAGAACGGCGCCGAAAGCAGGAAGAGCCGCCGTAGCTTCTCCGGATACGTCGCCGCGTAGCGGATCGCGATGTCGCCGCCGAGCGAGTAGCCGACCAGCAGGAACGGCTCGTCGATGCCCAGTCGCTCGATCATCGCGTCGACGGCCTGCGTGTGGTCGTCCGCGGTGTACTCGAGGTCGAGCGGCTTTGGGGACTCGCCGAAGCCCAGCAGATCCGGCGCGATGTGGCGGTAGCCCGGTCCGATCGTGTCGATCACGACGCGCCAGTCGCTCGCGTCGGAGTTGATGCCGTGCAGGTAGACGATGGGCGGACCGTCGCCCTCGTCGTAGCGGACCGACAGCTCGAGGTCGCGCGGGGCCGTGGCTGGCTGCGTCGCTGCGGTCTCGATCACGACGTCACCTCAGAGAGCGGCTGCGAGCTCATCAGCCCAGCGTCTTCGCCGGCGTCGCCTATCTCCAGCGCCGTCAGCAGCACGTCGGCGACCTGCTCCGGCGTTCCGTGGTGGGAGCCGTCGGGATCGACGAAGTCGTGCCACCAGCCGAGGTCCTTCGCGAGCGTCCACTCGACGAGCTTGTCCGCACCGTGGCCTGACTCGCCGCCGCGCCGATGCCCGTTCTGCGCGCCGAATTCGCTGCGCATCAGCTTGCGGGCGCGGTCGTGACGGATCGCGAAGTCCCCCGGGTTCGTCAGCAGAGCGGAGTACTCGATGTGATGGGTCGGCGCCACGGACCCTCGGGTGAGCACGTGGGCCAGGTGCAGGTAGGGCACCATGCCCGGCAGCGGGAAGCCCGGGTACACGTAGGGCGACTCGCCGAGGTTCTCCTTCTTGCGCGGGTCCCACCACCAGTAGATCCCAGGGACGAAGCGCCGAAAGACGATAAGCAGGCGCACGACCGGCATCGGAATGCCCTTGGGGGCGGCGAACGGCGCCGCGGCGAGTACTCGGACGGTCTCGGAGCGCGTGGCGGCCGCCCAGCAGGCGAGCACGGCTCCGACCGAGAGCCCGCTGACGTAGACCGGCTCCGGCCAGCCGTGCGCGACATCCATGACTTCGGCGACGTGCTCGGTCAGCTCGTCGACCGAGAGTCCCTTGAGGTCGTGGTTGAGGACATCGGCAAGCCCGTGTCGCGGCTGTCGCGGCAGGAACACCCGGTAGCCCTGTCGCCGCATGAGCTCGGCCGGGAGAAGCATCTGGTTCGGGCAGTTGGTGAAGCCGTGGAAGTAGACGATGGTGGCTTTGGGCGCCTCCTCTGGTTCGAGGACGACGCTGAAGCACGCGGGGGCGTGGTCGTCGGTGTCCTTCGCCTGGAGCCCCGCGAGTTTCTGGAGCGCCTGCTCGGGAGCGTCTGCCGGTCTCGGACTCGGGACAGCGGGTGTCGTGATCCCCACGCCCGCGAAGGCGACGAGCAGCACGTAGGCGACGAGCGCGACGAGCACGGTCACTGCGGCGATCGCTATGAACAAGGGCCCGTCCCTTCCACTTGTGGTTCGCGTGCGCAGCGCACAACTGATGTGTTCCCCGAGTTCGCTGGCGCCCGCGTAGCGGGTAGGATGGCCGAGCTGGCGCAGTCGCCGCCCGTCCATTCACCGTTTCGCACCGCGCGTGTCACACCCTTCGGCTACAATTGCGGCGATTCCGGCTCGCACTCTCAGGGGGGTTGCCCGCATGTCCGAGGTCCAGATCAAGCGCGCGCTCATCTCGGTCACCGATAAGACAGGCGTCGTCGAGTTCGCCAAGGCGCTCGCCGAGGAATTCGGTGTCGAGATCGTGTCGACCGGTGGAACCGCCAAGGTCATCGCCGAAGCAGGGGTTCCGGTCCGTCCGATCGACGACCTCACCGGCTTTCCCGAGATGATGGACGGTCGCGTCAAGACGCTGCACCCGCGGGTCCACGGGGGCCTGCTCGCACGCCGCGACGTGCCAGCGCACATGGCCGCAGCCGAGGAGCACGGCATCGGGATGATCGACCTCGTCTGCGTGAATCTCTATGCCTTCGAGGCCACGGTCGCAAAGGGGGGTGTCACCGAAGCCGAGGCGATCGAGAACATCGACATCGGCGGGCCGAGCATGCTGCGCTCGGCGGCGAAGAACTTCGCGAGCGTCACGGTGGTCACCGATCCGGGTGCCTATGACGCGGTGCTGGATGAGATGCGCGCCAACAGCGGCACGACCACGCTCCAGACCCGTCGCGCGCTTGCGACCGAGGTCTTTCGGCTGACCAGCCACTACGACAACCAGATCTGGCAGTACCTCTCGGGCTACCACGGCACGCACTTCCCCGAGGAGGCGCGCCTTCGGCTCTTCAAGGCCCAGGACCTGCGCTACGGCGAGAACCCGCATCAGGCGGCGGCGTTCTACCGGTTCTCGGACGCCAAGCCCACCACGCTCGCCAATGCCGAGCAGCTGCAGGGCAAGGAGCTCAGCTCCAACAACATCCTCGACACGGACGCCGCGTGGGCCGCCGTTCGCGAGTTCGTGCACGAGCCCGCTGTGGTGATCGTCAAGCACACGAACCCCTGCGGCACCGCCATCGCAGACGATCTGACGACCGCCTACAAGCGCGCGCACGACGTCGACCCGGTCTCCGCTTTCGGCGGGGTCATGGCCTTCAACCGTCCGGTTCCGGCCGAGCTCATACAGGCGATCTACGACAACGGGCAGTTCGTCGAGGTCATGATCGCGCCCGACTTCGAGCAGGGCGCACTCGAGCTGCTCAAGCAGAAGGAGAACCTGCGCGTGCTGCGCACCGGTGGCGTCCAGCCGGCGGGCGGGCACTACGAGAGCCGTGCGGTCGAGGGTGGCATGCTCGTCCAGGACGGCGACACGGTCTTCGAGAACCCGAAGGACTTCACGGTTCCGAGCAAGCGCAAGCCCACCGACGACGAGCTCGAGCAGCTCATGTTCGCTTGGAAGGTCGCCAAGAGCGTGAAGTCCAACGCCATCCTGCTCGCCAAGGACTTCGTGTCGATCGGTGTCGGCGCCGGACAGATGAACCGCGTGAACTCGGCTCGGATCGCTGTTGCGCAAGCGGGCGAGGCAGCCAAGGGCGCGGTCTGCGCGAGCGACGCGTTCATGCCCTTCCCCGACTCGCTCGAAGTGGTTGCGGAGGCCGGAGTGACCGCTGTCATCCAGCCAGGCGGCTCGGTGCGCGACAACGAAGTCATCGCGAAAGCCGACGAACTCGGTGTCGCGGTGGTCTTCACGGGGCACCGTCACTTCAGGCACTAGTCGAGCGTGGCGAGCGCACGGGCGCGATGCGGCGGACAACCGGATCCGTTCCGCCACCGCTCGCGTTCGCGGAGACGCCAAGGGAGGCCCTGACATGACGCTGCCGGACTTCGATTGGGAAGCCCTGCGGATGCTCGTCGGGCAGTTTGACCAGTTGATCGGCCGACCTGCGGTCGATGAGGAGGTCGAGGCTCGCCTGGCGATGAACCTCAGGCGTGTGCTCACCCTGCTCTACGCGACCGGCGTCACCATGCCCACGGCCGACGCGATCTACGACGCGGCCGGTGGTGACGGAAGCCTGCTCGCGGACATCGAGCCGACGATCCCCGATGCGGTCACCGACCCTTCGGCAAGCGAAGTTCGCGACGTCGAGCTCGCGCTGCGCGTCGCGGCTTCGGCAGAGGCGCTTCAGAGCCTCGCCGAAGACCTCGATCGCGAGGAGCTGGCGGGTCAGGCAGCGCGGGATGCCCGCGCCGTCGCGGCCTCTCTCGCCGAGGGGACCCGTCTGTGGGACGCGGGCAGGCGCGAGGCCGGCGCGTGGGAGTGGGCATTCCAGTTCGACGAGTGGGGAGCCAATGCGCTGGAGGCCCTGACGAGCCTGCACGGCCTTCTTTGGGGCGCTGGTGAGTGAGGCAGGACTCCCGTGAGTGAAGCGGTGCCCGCGCTCGCGGCGGCTCGTGCCGCGGCGAAGTCGGGCAGCGGGGCGCTCGTGCTTGCGCCGGGATCGAGCCGCGGGTGGTTCGACGGGTGCGCGCTCGTCGCATGGGACGCGACCTGCCGCACCGTGGGGCACGATGCTGGTGCGCTCGCAGCCGCTGGCGATGCGCTCGATGCGGCGTACGCCGGTCGAACCGGCCCGTGCGCCGTCGTGCTCACCTACGAAGGCGACGCGGTCATCGCGGAGTTCGCGCAGGTCGCCCCGGTCGGAGGCGCTGCCGTCGACCGGGTGCTCGCATCGGAAGCCGCCTCGCTCGACGCCCGCACCGCGCTCATCGCTGGCCCGCGGACCGACCTCGGCGCTCGCGCGTTTCGAGCCTCCGTGAGCGAGATCCGGGAGCGCGTCGCCGCCGGCGACGTCTACGTCCTCAACCTCACCCGGCGGATCACGGGCCCGCCCACGCTCGAACCCTTCGACGCGTTCGCGCTCCTTCAGTCCCGCGGCGCGTCCGACATGTCCGCGTTCTTCGCATGCGAAGCTGCTACGATCGCCTCGATCTCGCCGGAGCGCTTCCTCAGCGTCAGCGGTCCCGCCGATGATCGCATCGCCGCAGTCTCGCCGATCAAAGGCACGCGCCCGCGCGGCTCGACGCCGAGCGCCGACGCCGAACTCGCCGCCGAACTCGCGGCGGATTCGAAGGAGCTCGCCGAGCACCTCATGGTCGTGGATCTCGAGCGCAACGATCTCGGCCGCGTGAGCGTCCCCGGCACCGTTCGCGTCGACCCGCTCTACGAGGTCGTGACCACACCCTACTGCCACCAGTTGGTCTCCACGGTGAAAGGCAGACTGCTGCCCGGCGCGTCGTTCGCGGACCTTCTCGAGGCCGCGTTCCCGTGCGGTTCGGTCACCGGCGCGCCCAAGCTCGCGGCCATTCGAATCGCTGCCGAACTCGAGCGCACGCCCCGCGGGGCGTACTGCGGCGCACTCCTGGTCGCGCTTCCCGGTCGCCTCGACTCGAGCGTTCTCATCAGAACGCTCGAGTATGCGACCGGTCCGTCGGCCAGTTGGGGGACCGGCTGCGGCATCACCTACGAGTCCGACCCCGCCGCCGAATGGCTCGAGAGCGTCCTGAAAGCCTCACCGCTCGATGCGGACCGAACGCCCGCAGTCGCGCTGCGCGAGACCTGCAGGGTCGCCCACGGTCGAGTCCCGCTGCTCGACCGGCATCTCGCGCGTCTCGCCGCAGGCGGCTGTGGCCCGAGCACCCTCGCGCGAACCAGTGCCGCGGTGTCGGAGGCACTCGCCGAATCGGATCGGGAGGCGACGCGCCTCTCCATCACCGTGACGCCCGACGGCACCGTGACGGTCGCGACGAGCGACGCGCCCTCATCGCTCGACGTCCCCGGAGGCGTGCGCACCGCTTTCGTAGAGGTCGCCGAAGCGCCCGCGCTACCGCCCGGCGCCGCAAAGCCTGCCGATCGCGGAGCGTGGGACGCCGCACAGGACATCGCCCACGCCGAGGGTGCGGACATCGCGCTGCTCGTCGGTCCGGACGGCTCCGTCATCGATGGAGCGACGTCGTCGGTCTGGGTTCGCACGGGTGAGAGGCTGCTCACGCCTCCCGCTCCGCCCGCGCTCGACGGTGTTGCGAGGGGAGTCATCTTCGACGTTGCGCCGAGCCTCGGCTACCAGGCCGGAGAGGTCCGGCTCACTCGCTCCGACATCGAGACCGCCGACGAGGTCTTCCTGTCCAACGCCTATGGGGGCGTGGCCGCGGTCCGAGGCCGGGGCGGCGCGTCGACCGACGCGCTCGCGGCCGCATTCGAGCGAGCGATCGACGACGCGTAGCGCGGTCTACGCCTTCGAGCCCGCGCCTTCTGCCGCGAGGCGCTTGTGGAGCGCGCGAAGGAACTCATCGGCGACGATGCCGCGCTTGCGGTAGCTGAGGACGCGCAGGTTCGCCGTGCACGTGACCGCTTCGGGCCCTACCTGCGTCACTCGGCAGGTCGGCTCGAACTCGGGATCGCCGAACTCGGAGGTCTTCAGCGTCTCGGCCGCGACAGCCGTCCCGACCTGAACGACACGATCGAGGTCGGCGCCCGGGTCGACGCTGAACGCGACGGAGTGAACGTGCTCCTCGTGGCCGCGCGAGTAGTTGGTCATCACCGAGCGGCCGATCACGGCGTTCGGCACGATCACGACGTCTCCGGTCGACGTCTGCAGCCGCGTGTCGCGCCAGTTCACGTCGAGGACCTCGCCCTCTTCGCCGGTTTGCAGTCGCACGAACTGCCCCGGTTCGATCTGTCGGGTCAGCGTGATCTGGAGGCCGTTGAAGAGATTGGCGAGCGTGTCCTGCAGCCCGAGCGAGATGGCGATACCGCTGACGCCCAGCGTCGCGACGAGCGGACCGACCTGGATGCCGAGAGCGCCCAACGCGAAGGTCAGTCCGACGGCCCAGATGGCGACGCGCGTGATGTTGACGAAGATCGTCCCGCTCGGCGTCCTCGATTCGTCGGAGGACAGGTAGCTGCGGATGAACGCGGTGGCCAAGCGCACCGCGAAGATCGTGAGCGAGAGGACGAGGGCCACGAGCCAGGCGCGCTCCAACCAGACCATCCAGCGCCCCGGCATCAGCCTGGTCGGACGAACCGTAGCCAGGCCGATCAGCACGCCCCAGATCTCGGGCATGCCGCGAAGCGAAGCGACGAGCGCGTGCCGAAGGTGCCAACCTCGAGCGTGGGCCGCCCGACGGATGCGATTGACGAGCACCACGTCGACGACGGCACCGATGGCGAGGCCGATCGCGGCCGCGGTAAGCGTCCAGAGCGCGATCACCAAGCTCACTGGAAGTGCGAACGATTGCATGTGCCCTCCTTCGGCGGCATGGTAGCAGACCGCCGAGGGGAGACCCCGCTCGCCAGCGCTAGACGGACCTGTTCAGCAGCTCGAGGTAGGAGTCGAGGAGCTTCGTGATGAGGAAGTTCTCGCGCACCTTCTCGCGGGCGTTGCGCCCCAGCTCGTCGGCGAAGTCCGGGTCCTTGAGGATACGCAGGACCGCCTTGATGAAGCCGTCGTCGTCGCCCGGATCGACCAGCAGCCCGTTCTCGCCGTCGTCGATCTGCAGCGGAATGCCACCCACGCACGTTCCGACGACGGGGCGACCCTTCCACATCCCCTCGGTCACCGTCAGGCCGAAGCCCTCGCGCAAGGACTTCTGCGTGATGACCGCCGCGGTCCGCTGCAGCGCGTTGACCTGCGCGTTGCTCGCGTCGGTCAGCAGTATGACGTCGCGGCTCTTGAGGAGCTCGCCCGCCTCCTCCTCGGCGAGCGCGTACTGTTCGGCGCCTTCGGGATCGTCGGCGGCGCGACCGCCGGTGAGAACCAGCCGACATCCGCACTCCTCGCGGATCTGGCGGTAGCAGCGGACGACACCGGCCATGTCCTTCCACTTGTCGAAGCGGGAGACCTGCAGGATGTAGGGCCTGTCGACGGGCACGCCGAGGTCCTTGAGGTGCATGAGCGCGGTCGCCTCGTCCATGTCCGAGTTCTTGAGCGAAAGCGGGTCGATCGCCGGCGTGAACACCACCTGCGGCACGCCGAAGTCACGCTGCCGGAACTCATCGGAAGATACGACCATCGCGTCGTAGCGAAGGATGTACTTCTCGAGCAGGTCCCACAGAGGCGGGTAGGGCGTCGACAGATCGATGTGGCAGCGCCAGATCCAAGGCTGGCGCTTGCGGTAATAGCGAACGAGCGGCAGCGGCTGCGGGTCGTGAACGATCACGCCGTCGAAATCGAGCCGCGCGTAAACCGAGAAGATCTCGTTCTG
>JACRBU010000072.1 GCA_016213085.1 Coriobacteriales bacterium | reverse complement strand
GGGATCTCGGTCGACGACGAGCACGGTTCCGTGGGCCCCCACGGGGCCCGCCACCTTCGGCATCCCAACGAGGTCCGCTGCGGCCACCGGCAGGGTGAAGAAGAAGGTCGAGCCCTCGCCGAGCTTGCTCTTCACGCCGATGCTTCCACCCAGCAGCTCGATGATCGACTTGCAGATCGACAGGCCGAGCCCCGTGCCGCCGATCTCACGCGTAATCGCCGAGTCCACCCGGAAGAACTTCTGGAACAGGAGCTTCTGGTCTTCAACGCTGATGCCGAGGCCCTGGTCGGTGACGGATACCATCACCGCGCCGTCCGCGCCCTTCGCGGTGACGGTGACGTCCCCGCCCTCAGGCGAGTACTTGATCGCGTTGCTGATGAAGTTGATCAGCACCTGGTTGACGCGATCGCGGTCGCCGGCGACGTCGGGCAGGTCGTCAGGAACGTCGGCCTTGACGGTTCGGCCGCTCTGCGCGAGGACGGCCTGGAACGTCGCCACCGCGTCGGCGATCGAGTCGCGCAGCGAGATCGGCTCCACCTTGAGGTGGATGCGCCCGGACTCGATGCGGGAGATGTCGAGCATGTCGTTGATGAGCTGGACGAGCCGGTCCGAGTTCTCCTGCACGATCGAGAGGAACTCGAGCTGGATCTCGTTGACCTCGCCGGCGTCGCCGTCGACGATCAGGTCGACGTAGCCCTTGATCGACGTGAGCGGCGTGCGCAGCTCGTGGCTCACGGTCGAGACGAACTCGTTCTTCATCTGGGCGATCTCGTGCTCGTGCGTGATGTCTCGAATCGCGAGCACCCTGCCGACGTAATCTCCCGCGGCATCGATGACGGGGGTGACCCGCACGTTGGCGATCAGTCGCGTGCCGTTGTGCTCGATCTCGATCTCCTCGAAATCGTCGCCCGCGAGCGCGTCGAAGGCCTCAGCGTCGAGCTCGTAGACCTTGCAGTGGCGGCAACGATCCATCTTCTCAGCGAAGGAGGCGGGCTCGCCGCCGCAGCACAACGTGCCGCTCATCAGCCAGCACCGCCGGTCCTCGGCGTCATATGCGGGGCAGTCCGGAAGCCCGCACTGCATGATCTCCCAGCACGGCTCGAGTCCCGCTTCTCGCAGGGCCTCTATCCCGAGCAGCTCGTCGACCGAGATGCGCCGGTCGATCATCTCCTCGGCAGAGGTGTTGAGCATCTCGATGGCGGCGGGGTTCACGTACGTGACCACGTTGACGGGCGAGAGCACGATGAGCCCGTCCTGCGTGGCGTTGAGCACCGCCTCGATGCGTTCCCGACGCCCTACGAGCGCGCTGTCGTTGTGGAGCGACACGCCGATCGCGACGCCAGCTTCCTCGGACCGCCAGATCCGGCAGGCCAGCTCGTGACCCTGGACGAGCACGAGGACCGGCCCCGTCGGCACGTGGCCAGCGAGCGCCTGATGGATGCGCTCCGCCAGCTCGCCTCCATCGAGTTCGTCGATTCCGCGGCTGAGGGCCGTGTCGTCCCAGCGGAGCAGGCGCATGGCCGACGGGTTGGCGTACACCACGCTCCCGGAGCCGTCGATGGCGAGCATGCCCTCTTCGGCGGCGTCGAGCAGGGCGGAGAGAGTCGATTCCCGGTCCGGAGTTGCAGGCATCGTCACAGTAGCCCTTCCACGCGATTGCCGAAGGTGCGCGTCTGCTGTCTTCGACGAAGGGCTGAGTGAACCTGCTGGTACTCCGCCGAACGGCTACTCGGTTCTGGGCGTCCTGTCCCGGGCGAGACGCTCGATCTCGTCGCGCACGAATCCGTACGGCAGTGCGTGCTCTCTCGCGATCCGGGCCACGTCATCGTGTTCGGGGCGGACTCGGCTCGCTCCGACCTTTGCGCAGACGGTTCCCCAGGGGGTCTCGACCTCGATGATCGCGCGTTCGGCAACGCTGCGATCGACGCCGGTGCGGCGCACGCCGAGGCTGCCGGTGAGGGCGATGACACGCGCGGCGGTGTCTTCGGCGAACTCCTCGAGCGTGAGCACGGACAGCAGGACCGCCGAGCGCCCCTTCTTCATGACGATCGGCGTAATCCAGGCGTCCAGCGCGCCCTCGGCAAGCAGCTCGTCGAGGGCGTATGAGGCCTGCTCAGGCGAGAGGTGGTCGAGGTTGGTCTCCAGGAGGACGACCTTCTCCCGCTGGATCGGGGGCCACGGGTCTTCGTCGAGATCTCCGACGATGAGACGGCAGACGTTCGCCAGGCCGACGTCTCGGGTCCCGGCGCCGTATCCGATCGCCGTCGGCGTGAGCGGGGGCGCGATGCCGAAGTTGGAGGCGAGCTCGGTGACGAGCGCTGCGCCGGTGGGTGTGGTGAGTTCCCCGATCGGCGCGTGGTCGGGCGTCGCCGGGCCGGGAACGGTGGGGATGTCGAGCAGGAGCTCCGCGGTCGCGGGAGCCGGCACCGGCAGGATGCCGTGCGAGGTCGCGACGGTGCCGAAGCCCGTGGCGATCGGGGTGGCAGCGAGGAATTCGAGGCCGATCGCGTCGAGGCCCGCTACCGTGCCGACGACGTCGAGGATCGAGTCGAGTCCGCCGACCTCGTGGAAGCGGACGTTTTCGGGAGCGACGCCATGCGCCGTCGCCTCGGCGCGGGCCAGACGTTCAAAGACCGCGAGCGATGTGGCGCGGACGTTGTCGTCGAGGTCCGCTCCCTCGACGCGTTCGGCGATCTGCGCCCAGGAGCGAGAGTGCGGTTCCGACGGTCCTGCGATCCGCAGGCGAAGCGCGGAGATCCCGCACGAGGCTCCCCGCTCGACGACGACGGTCGCTTCAGGAGCGAGCGTCGCCATCAGCCGCCGAAGGTCGTCGGTGTCGAAGCCGGGAAGATCGAGGGCTTTCAGGCGCGTCCCGACATCGAGCACCGCGCCGAGCAGCTTGTCGCCGCTCACCCCTGTGGAGCAGTCGAGGTGTCCGATCAGTTCGCTCACGCAGGTGCGCCCCTGCCGAGCACGATCCTGTGGGCGAGGGACGCGGCCCCGAACCCGTTGTCGATGTTCATCACGCCGACCCCGCTGGCGCAGGAGTTCAGCATCGTGAGCAAGGGCGCGACTCCGCCGAAGTGCGCTCCATACCCGACGCTCGTCGGCACCGCGACGACGGGGACGCTCACGAGGCCGGCCACGAGCGAGGGGAGCGCGCCCTCCATCCCGGCCACGGCGATGATGACGTCCGCGGACTCCAGGACGTCGCGATGGGCCAGCAGGCGATGCACGCCCGCGACTCCCACGTCGTAGAGGCGCGTGACGCCGAGCCCCATCACCTCGGCGGAGATCGACGCTTCTTCGGCGATCGGGGTGTCGGAGGTACCGCCGGTGGCGACGACGACGCGGCCGTGCGAGGGGCGCTCCTTGCGGCGGTCGGCGACGATCAGGCGCGCCTCTTCGAAGTACCTGGCGTCCGGCTCGATGCGTGCGATGCCTTGGAAGTGGGCGGCACTCGCGCGGGTCGCGAGCAGCACATCGCTCTTGTCGAGGATCTCCCGCGCGATCGAGCGGACCTGGTCGGGCGTCTTGCCCTGGCAGAAGACGACCTCCGGGAAGCCACAACGAAGTGCGCGATGGTGGTCGACACGAGCATCGGTGTGGCCCGCCTCGGCGGAGGCTGTCTCAGCGAACGGCATCTTGGCGAGATCGGCTGCGGCGCCTTCCGGCGTGAGCTGGCCTTGGGCGACGGCCGACAGGAGTTCGAGTATGCGGTCGCGGTCCATTCGGAGTGCTCCTCGGCGTCTCGGTGCGGTCAGGCTCGGGCGGCTTGCGTGAGGCCGCCTGCGGGTATGGTTCGGCTACACTCTCAGTCTATACGTGGGCGGCATGGCGCTCGGCCTGTCGCGTCGCGAGCTCGTGGAAACGACGTCGACGTGCCGGAACTCGGAGGACTCATGAAGCGGATGGCCTTCCTCGGCCCCCCAGGCACCTTCTCGGAGGTCGCCCTTCTGTCGCTCGGTCTCGGCGAGATCGACGTCATGCCCTGCGTGACGATAGACGAGGTGTTCGAAGCCGTCGAGCGCGGTCAGGCGGACGAGGGGATCGTGCCGATCGAGAACTCCGTCGAGGGTTCCGTCAATGCGACGCTCGACGCGCTTGCGTTCGAGACGTCGCTCGAGATCCAGCGCGAGGTCGTGCTCGACATCCACCACGCACTCATCATCGCGCCCGGTGCCGACGTGTCAGCCACCAAGACGATCGTCTCGCATCCGCAGGCGACGGGACAGTGCCGCCGCTGGCTCGCTCGCAACATGCCCGGCCGCACGATCATCGCGGCGAACTCGACCGCCGAAGCGGTCCAGCGGGCGGTGTCCGAGCCTGGGATCGCCGCGGTCGGGACGGCGCTCGCCGCCGAGCTCTACGGCGGCCAGGTCGTCGAGCCCTCCATCGAGGACTACGCGGGGAACCAGACGCGTTTCGTCGTGGTGGGGAGGGGGCTGCAGCCGCAGACCGGAGACGACAAGACGTCACTCGCGCTCTTCCTGAAAGCCGACAAGCCGGGCGCGCTGCTCATGATCCTCTCGGAGTTCGCGTACGGCGAGGTCAACCTCACGAAGCTGCAGTCGCGGCCGACCAAGCGCGCGCTCGGCGACTACATGTTCTTCATCGACCTGCAGGGTCATGTCGACGACGACAACGTGCGCCTCGCCCTCAACTGCCTGCGACTGAAGCTCCGCGAGGTGAAGGTGCTCGGCAGCTACCCGCGAGCACAGAAGGTAGGGTAGAGCGCTTCCGCAGCGGGGGCTGCCACCGCACCAGGCCCGTCGGTGTGGCCGCATGGTTGCGCATAGAATAAGCGCGTCTTATGCTTCCTATACGGATATCCGTATGAGGGAGCACACATGAGCGATTCCACCGCCACCGACTATCGGGAGATGTGGACCGATCTCGGTCTCGACGTGAATAAGCACGACTGTCTGCTCGAGGCGGTCGGGGGGATGTACGTCGACACGTACTTGAGCCAGACGAACCGCCCCGACTCGATGGGCTACCTGGACTTCGTTATGTCCGAGGTCCACGGACTGCGCATCAAGGAACTCGACGACTTCCGCAAGCAGGGCGGCAAGGTCGTAGGCACGTACTGCCTCTACGTCCCCGAGGAGATCGTCAGGGCCGCCGGAGGCTGGTGCATCGGCCTGTGTGCCGGCGCCGAGTGGGCCTACGACAAGGTCGAGCAGGTGCTGCCGAGAAACACGTGTGCGCTTATCAAGTCGATGATGGGCTTCAAGCTCGGCAGCGTGTGTCCGTACATCGAGTCGGCGGACCTGCTCGTCGGCGAAACGACGTGCGACGGCAAGAAGAAGGCGTACGAGCTCTTGGGCCAGATGCAGCCGATGCACGTCATGGAGCTTCCGCAGATGAAGCGCGAGAGGGACCTCGCGCTCTGGCGCGCGGAGATCGTCGAGCTGATGAACCGAGTCGAGTCGATGACCGGCAGCAAGGTCACCGTCGAGTCGATGCGCGCATCGATCCAGGAGGTCAACGACAAGCGTCGTGCGCTTCAGCGCATCGCCGCCGCTCGCGCCGCCGACCCGTCACCGATCTCGGGCAAGGACGCTCTGCTGGCGACGCAGGTCGCCTTCTACGACGACGTGCCCCGCTTCACTCAGAGCATGAACGCGCTCGCTGACGAGCTCGAGCAGCGAGTGGCCGACGGGGTGGGCGTGGCACCGCGTGGCGCGAAGCGCGTGCTCATCACCGGAACCCCGATGGCGCTCCCGAACTGGAAGCTCCACGACATCATCGAGAGGTCCGGCGCCGTGGTCGTTGGCGAGGAGATGTGCACGGGTTCCCGCTACTACGACAAGCTCGTCAGCGAGACAGCCACGACGCTCGACGAGATGATCGACGACATCGCCGAGAAGTACCTCGACGTGAACTGCGCGTGCTTCACGCCGAACACGGGCCGCATCGACGACGTGACCCGCATGGCCAGCGACCTCGGGGCGGACGGCGTCATCGACTACACCCTCAACTTCTGCGGCACCTACCAGATCGAGTCGACCAGTGTTGACAAGGCCGTGCGGGACGGCGGCTTCCCGGTCATGCACGTCGACACCGACTACTCGACGGAGGACGTGGGCCAGCTCCAGACGCGGGTCGAAGCGTTCCTCGAGATGATCTAGCTGTTTCGGTTCGGGCGTGG
>JACRBU010000071.1 GCA_016213085.1 Coriobacteriales bacterium | reverse complement strand
TACGTGTTGCCCAGGTTCACCAGTGCCGTGTAGCTCGTCGGGTCGCTGGCCACCGCCGTCTGGAACGTCTGGGCACTCGCGGCGTACTTGGCGTTGATCGCGTCCGCTGTCCCGGCGCCCGCCCCGGCCCCGGGTTGCTGGGAATTGAGGCTCTGCTTGTTCTGCGAGAACAGCCCCGAGAACGCAACCGGTACGAACGAGGCAACGAAGGCCACGCAGACGATGATCAGGACGATCTTCATTCCGGTCGAGGTCTTTGACTTGTCGATCGCCACGACTGCTCCTAACTAGCGAGATAAGAGGCCCGGGCCGCGACGCGGCACCGGGCCTCGTGAGGCTCGAACTCTACTTGCCGGTGGGCTCGGTCGAACCGCCGCCGCCGGTTCCGCCACTGCCGATGTCGGGGTGGCCCTCCGGCAGCTGACCGCCCTCAAGCTGGTCGGGCGAGAGCTGCGGGGCGTTCTGAGTACCAGTACCGGCACCAGTACCGGTACTCGCGCCAGGGGCCGCCGTCGGCGCGTTCGCCGGCGCGGACGCGCCGCGCAGCATGTAGCCGCCGATCACGCCCACCAGCAGAGCGATGACGGCAACGAGGGCCGTCACGGTCATCGAGACCTGCTGCATCCCGGTCGGCTGTGCCGCCGGGGCCCCACCCTTGGCCGGAGTTGACTTCTTTGCGGACGGCGCCGCGCCCTTGTCCGACTTGCCTGTCTTCTCGGCGGGCTTCTCGTCCTCGTCGAAGAAGAAGTCCTGATCGCTCACGTGGATTCCTCCTGTTGGTATGCACGGAAAGAGCTGGCCGCTCTCCCAGGCTTGCCTGAACAAACGCGCGTAAGTATAGCACGCACGCGCGGTGACTCGGGGGTTCACACCGTCACCGGTGGAGCAAGAACTCAGCCAAGAATCACTGCAGCGCAGAGGCCGTGCGCAAGCCGAAAAGCGCTGACTATGAACGCAACTTGACGCGCATCTCCTCAGCACGAGCGTAGATCCGCTCTTGGTCCAACGCGGCCCACGTACCCTGCTCGTAGGCGACCTCGCCGCCGATCATGGTGAGCAGCACGTTTTCCTGGTTGGCGGTATGGACGACCGTGCTGTACGGGTAGTGAGTCGGCACCTGGTGCGAGTGGGACAGGTCGATGGCCACGATATCCGCCTGCTTGCCGGGCTCGAGCGAGCCGACCCGGTCGTCGATGCCGAGGGCCCTGGCCCCATCGAGCGTCGCCATCTTCACGAACCGACGAGCGCCGAGCCAATGCTCCTCGCCGAGGATCGCGCGCTGCAGAAGAAGGCCGATGCGCATCTCGTCGAACATGTCGATGACGTTGTTGGAGGCCGGCGAGTCGGTACCGATGCCGACGATCAGGTCGGACTGGATGAACTTGTACAGCGGCGCGATGCCCATCCCGAGCTTGGCGTTGCAGCGCGGACAGTATGCGATGCTGACGTCGTGAGACGCCAGGACCTCGATGTCGGAGTCGTCTACCTGAGTGACGTGCACGGCCAGCAGGTTCGGCACCTTGAACAGGCCCCACTGCAGGACGTAGCGCACCGGGCTCACACCGGTCGGCAGCCAGACCGATGGCGACTCGGGCACTGCGGCCCGGTAGTCGACGGCGAGCATCGACGAGCCGTACTTCACGAACTCGTACTCCTCCTTGCTCCCCGCAAGGTGGATGGAGACGGGCGTCCCGTCCATGGCGTATTCGGCGATCTTCTTGAAGAGCTCGGGGTGGCAGGAGTACGCCGCGTGCGGGGCGATCCCCACTTGCACGCGACTCGGGTCCGCGATCTCGCGCCAGGAACGGATGTCCTCGTCGGCCTGGAGCATGACCGAATCGACCTTGGTCCGGTCCATGGTCGCGGCCTCGCGGTAGATCGTCGCCCGAAGCCCCGAGGCGTGGGCGGCCCTGGCCGAGGCGCCGGTCGCCGTGATATCCGCGACGCACGTGATGCCCGATCGCAGGGATTCGAGCGCACCGAGCATGGCGGCGTCTTCCCAGTCGGTCTGAGACAGGTGCTTCTCGCGCTCCATGACCTGCAGCTTCCAGCGGGAGTACGGCAGGTCGTCGACGAGGCCTCGCATCGAGGAGTACTCGAGGTGGGTGTGCAGGTCGATGAAGCCAGGGAGCAGCGCGGCCAGACCGAAGTCGCGCACGGGTTCGTCGGGGTGGGCCGCCCGGAGGTGCTCGTAGTCGCCGATCTCGACGATCGTGTCGTCGCGTACGAGGACTGCGCCGTTCTCGATGTGCGGAGTGGCGACCGGAATGACGTACCTGGCTGTGAGTATCATCGTGGCATCCCCCGAACGGCGTTTCGTAGGCGTGATTCTACCGCAGCGACCGAGGGTCGGCGTGCGCTATCGCACGGCGGTGTGCAGCGCCGCCACTCCCCCAGTCAGGTTCTTCCACGTGATTGCGGTGAAGCCCGCGTCGCGGAGCTCCGAGGCCAGCTGCGGCTGCGTCGGGAACTGCCTGATCGAGTCGTTGAGGTACTGGAAGCTCGGTCGGTCGCCGGTCAGCGCTCCCCCGATGGCAGGGATCACGTATCGCAGGTACACGTGGTAGAAGCCCCGCCACGGCGCGAACGTCGGGCGCGAGAACTCGAGGATGATGTAGCGTCCACCCGGTTTGAGGACGCGGCGCACTTCGGCGAAGTTCGCGGCCCGGTCGGGGAGGTTGCGTACGCCGAACGCGACCGTCGCCGCGTCGAACGACTCGTCGTCGAAGGGCAGGTCCTGTGCGTCGGCCTGCTCGATCGCGAGCTTCGTGGGCCCCTCGTAGGACTTGGCCTTCTCGGCGGCGATCTCAAGCATCTCGGGGGTGAAGTCCGTGATGACTACCTCGGCGGGGGCCGCCTGCTTCGCTACCGCCAGGGCAACGTCGCCGGTGCCCGCGCAGAGGTCGAGCACGCGCGACGTCGACGTCAGCGCGGCCGCCTTCACGAGCTCCTTGCGCCAGGAGCGGTCGATCCCCAGGCTCGAGATCCGGTTGAAGGAGTCGTACTGGCCCGCGATGTTGGAGAAGATGCCGCGCACCCGCTCTGTCGTGGGACGTCCAGGTGCGTCGGTGCGCTCTCCGGTCACGCTATCAGGCCTCCGTGGGCTCGCTCGCAAGGTTGAAAGCGGGCGTCTCGTTGCGGTGCTGCTCCGAAACCGCCGGAGGCAGCTTCCCGCCCTGTCGTCCGAACAGGTTAGCGAGATTCTCCTTCACGAACAATGAAGCCGCCGCGGCGACATGCCGAGGTCCGACGTATCGTGGCCACTCGAGCTCGGATTTCTCGCAGACCGTGGACTCGGAGAGACGGTCGAACTCCTCTTTGAGCGCGCGGATCCCCTGATCTCGCGCGGCCTGCGGGCCGGCCATGATGTCGTCGATGCGTTGCATGGCGACGCGCGCCTCAGAGATCCGCTTCTCGGTGGCTGCGGCGACCTCGGGCGAGATCATCCCGATCTCCGCCTTGACCTGGTTCACGCCGAGCCCCGCCTCGTACGTCGAGTCCACGAGCTCGTCTCGCGTCATGGCGTCGGACTCGTAGTTGAGGATGTGCTTCCAGGACGGCTGCACGAGCAGCTGGCGATGCTCCTCGAGGGTCCGCGCCCGCATGGTGTAGCCGAAGCGCGCAGGATCGTCGAAGACCATGGAGCCCGGATCGAGGAACGGCGCCATCGGGGAGATCATCGCGAGCACGCGGGGATCGTTGCCCAGCCGCTCGTACATGCCGCGCACGAAGTCCGGCGTCTCGCGTACGGAAGCGGCGCTCTGAGTCGGGATGCCCGTCATGAAGTACAGGTCGAAGCGCTTGCAGCCGTTGCGCATGGCCGCCTTCACGCTCTGTTCGACCTGATCCATCGTGTAGTGCTGCTTGCCGAACGCCGCTCGTACGCCGTCGTCGTGGCTTTCGACCGAGATCTCCACCGAGTAGTCATCGAGGTGCGCGTCGAGGAACTCGTAGAACTCCTCGTGCGGCGGCTTGAAGAACTCGAACCCGATCGGGTTGCGCAGCTTGATGCGCTGCAACCCCTTCACGAACTCGCGGGTGTAATCGCGTCCCGCCTGCAGGAAGTCGTTGAGCACGAAGATCGGCCCCGGGATGTACTTCTGGATGTGCTCGATGTCGCGAACGAGCAGCTCTGGGTCGCGAAACGCGATCTTGCTCCGCCCGAAGTGCTTGCGGAACGCATTCGCCGAACCACCGCAGGTCACGCAATTGTGCGTGCACCCTCGGCACGTAAGCGAGGCGCACACGGGGTACTGCAGCCAGTTTCGGAAGGGCACGAAGCCCATCATGTCGCGGTAACGGATGACCGCCTTCATGTTGAATGAGTAGTCGAGCGAGATGTCGTTCATGTCACTCGGCACCCAGTCCATCGGGTTGACCACGGTCGCTCCGGTCGCGTCCTTCCAGGTCAGGTTCGGGACGTCTGCGACGGAGCCCTTGCCCTTGAGCGCGTAGAGCAGGCGCGTCACAGGCAGCTCGGTGGAATCCCCGCGAAGCACGTAATCGACGCAGTCGTACTGCACGAGCTCCTCGTGGAAGAAGGACGAGGACAGACCGCCGAATACCACAGGCGTGTCGGGATGATGCTTCTTGCAGATCTTCGCGATCTCGATGGAGCCGTGCGCGTGCGGCAGCCAGTGAAGGTCGATCCCGAACGCGACGGGGTTCATGTCGCGGATGGCAGCCTCGACGTCGAAATGGGGCTTGTTCAACATCAGGACTGCGAGATTGACGATCCTGACGCGCAGACCGTGACGTTCCATGTACTCGGCCATGGTCGTGAAGCCGAGCGGATACATCTCGAAGATAGGCGTCGAGGGAACCATGTCCGAAACGGGTCCGAACATGATCGAACGCTCCCTGAAGTCGTAGACCGCAGGGGCATGCAGCAACGCAAAATCAACGCTCGACATGAAACCAGGCCTTTCATGTCCTGCGCTGTGATCCGGTCGCAGCGATCGGCATCCGCTGCGTCACATGCGCGATCCAAGTCGCGAGTATGGGGGGCATCGTCAGTGACGCCTTGGGCGGTTGAGCTACCGCGAAGCGGTCTGCTCGAACCGCCTTGTCGTTGGCGGAAAAGTCCGCCAACGACGGGAGTATACACGGATACCTTTCGGCGGGCCGGGCTGAGACTCCTGCCACCGCGGGTTCGCAGTCGTCGTAGACATGGCGCGGTTCTCGCGGGAATATCGACTGCGAGCGCGGAAACGTGCTCGTGGAGAGGGCCCGCACCGATTGCTCGGTGCGGGCCCCGCTGATGCAAAGCATCAAGCCAGCCTGAGTCCTACGGCAGACCCTTGAGGATCAGCTCGTTGGCGAGGTTCGGCCGGTAGTACGTGGCGTCGCCATGGCAATCGATGCAGACGCTGTCGAGGTTCTCGGCAGCCATCCCGGCGAGTGTCTGGTTGTCCGAACGGACGGCCGCGACGACAGAGGAAGACTCCACCGACGAGTTGCCGGCGAACTGGTCGGTGATGGTGCCGACCGAAGCGGCATCGCGAACTTCACCGGCCGCCACGGGCGAGCCATCGAAGTCGATACCGTAGAGCTCGTCCTTCAGCATGTTCGCGCCGAGAGTACGGTGCGGGAAGCTGAAGCCGCCGTCGATGCACTGGCCATTGATGTTGACCGCTGCAGACGTGCGGACGTAGGAGTTCGGAGCGATGTTGCTCTTGCCGGCGACGGATGCGTTCGTCACGTTCGTGAACGCGCTGCCTGCGTGGCACTGATTGCAGGAGCTGGAGCCGGTGTGGCAGTTGCGGCAGTGAGGACCGAAGTTGTCATCGGTGCCGTCAGGGTTCGTATCTGAACCACCCGGGTTCAGTGTCATCTGACGTGCTCAATGACGCGGCTGGGCGTCGTGGCTGGCAACCATGGTGTACTGGTTGTCCTTCGGTACCCAGACGTTGGCCTTCTGCGTCGAGGCACCAGAAGCGCCGTCGTGGCAGTCGGTGCAGAACTCCGACAGGGCGAGGAAGCCCTGGTTGCCGCCGTCCCACGGGAACGAGGCGTTCGGATCGTTGTCCTGCTCTCCGCCGTAGGCAGCGTCGGCCGGACCGAGCGGGTTCTCCCAGTCGATCGCGATCTTGTTCTGACCGTTGTCAGCAACATCCGAAACCGACATGTCGTTTGCGCCTTCAGCGGCATCCGAATGCGGGTTCTTGAGAAGCAGGAAACGACCGGTCGGCCAAACAGGCTTGGGTGCGACAGCGCCACCCGAGAAGATCTTGATGTTGCCGTGGGTCGGGTCGATACCCCACTCACCTGCGGTGTTGAGCGTGCCATCCGAGTTGCCCGTGCCCGCGACGACAACCGCGCCCGTGCCGAAGATACGGCCCGAGTTCGAGAACGTCGTCAGAACGCGCTCGGAGTTGCCGTGCGGCGTGTGACAATCGAAGCAGGCAAATCCGTTGGCGTCCTGATAGGCGGGACGAACGTCGGCCGGCGCGTTGCCGGCGAAGCCGAGCGTGTGGCCGGTACCGTACCCCATCGTCGACGTTTCGACAGCAGAAGCCTGCGTCACGTCGAAGTTGCCGGCACGGTAGTCGTTGTCCATCTGGATGTTGATGGTCGATCCGCCACCACCGCCGTGACAGTAGTCGCACGCGGCCTCTCGGCTGTTCGCACGAAGCAGCATGTAACCACCGGTCGCGTAGTGCGTGGAGTGGCACTCCTGGCACTTGTTCGTCGTAGTGGCGTACCCCCCGTGCGGACCCGAGAAGTAACCGTTCGCACGCGTGTACTGCAGAGGATCGTTATAACCCTCCGCAAATGCAGGCGCTACGGACAGCGCGAGCATTGCGACGACGGCAACGGCGAGAAGCAGTGTCTTCTTCACCGAAACCTCCTTGCGGAATCCGAATCGTATGGATCTCGTCATGTTTCACCTCCTCTCGTCGACGAGCTTCCTGTCAGCGCTTGCGCGCGTAAGGAACGGTTTCAAGCGGCGTCAGCCGGTTGGGGACTCGGCCCCTTTCGCGTCGTCGAGGGCGTAGGTTTGGGCGACCTCGACGAGCGTGACGGTCCGGGCCGAACGCAACTCTTCCAGGCGTTCGGCCTGCGCGTCGTCGACCGCGATCACCGCGACGCGCGGGAACAGCAGGCGCTTGACCGCGGGCACGCGCGATGCGTCGGCAAGCCGCTGCTCCGCTGAGGCGTCCCCTTCGGCATGATCGAGCCGGATCAGGTAGTCGCCGAATCGAACGTCACGTTCGACGACGTCCTTGAAGCGCTCGTGGGTCTCCGGCAGGACTCGAATGCGTTTGTAGACCGCCGCGAGAAGCGTGAGCTGTCCAGCTGCCATCGCTTTCTCGAGCGTCTCGTGGCTGGCGTAGGTGGAGCGACGGAAGAAGAGAGCAGCGAGCGGGAGCAGGAGAAGCAGCAGGAGCAGCCACAGCAGGTTCGGATTGCGCATGAACAGGTTGTTGCGTCCCGGCAGCAGAAGCCGAACGATCTGGACGCGATCGTTGAACGTGTCAGTGATCGCGAACGTGTCGCCTCCGAGATACGCGATCCCGGTGGGCAGGTAGAAATGCCCGTCGCTCTTGCCTTCCAGGTCCTTGAAGACGTGGATACGTTTGCCCGACTCGACGTCGAGCACCGAGATCGTGTGGCGGAAGCCGTCTAGCACGTAGGCGCGACCGGCGTCGTCGACGGCAACGCCGCTCGGCACGCCATAGCGCGTCTTCGGGTCGTCCTGCTTCTTGGGAACGGTCCCGTCGACCCACCGGACGGTGGCCGTCTCCTCGCCCGCGAACGAGACGCGCTGCACTCGGGCGTTGTTCGTGTCGGCGATCACGTAGTCACCTTCGGCGACCTGAGCGACACCTCGGGCGAAATCGAACTGTCCGGCGACCGGGCCGCGAGAACCCACCTGCCGCACGAACTGCCCGCTGTCGTCGAGAAGCGCAATCGGGCCGAAGGTCGTGACGATGACGCCTTCATCGGCGGCAAGCGGAGTGAGGGGGTTGAGCAGTGGAGTCTCCCAGAGGAATCGGCCGTCGCTCGAGAAGGCGATCAGCCTGAGGCGGGATCGGTCGGTGACGTAGACCTGGTCGCTACCTCGGTCGGCAGACACTCCGAGCGGCGCCATGAGCTCGCCGGACTTCGCGCCGCGCTTCCCCCAGACGGCCTTCGTCTTGCCCGACCTCGTGAACGCGACCACCTTCTGCGAGTCCTTGAGCGTCACGTAGAAGTCGCCTTCACTGTCGGCCCCCACGCCGGTCGGCCGGAAGAGGTTCGTGCCATTCGCGGCGTAGATCGACTTCACCGGCACGATGCCTGTTTCGGCTGGCGACGCTTCAGCCTCCGATGCCAGCGACGTCGCGTCGGCCTGACCTCCAGTCAGGTACAGGTAGAACCCGCCGAGGCCGAGCAGCACCAAGAAGACGAGAACGGTGACGATGAGGATGCGTCGGTTCATTGCTCCTGCTTCCTTAGTCGTGACGTTGCATCCGAGGGTCTACGGGTGTCCGGCCGGCGCGGAAGCTTCGGCGGAATCGACCTTCACGCCGAGGCGCTCGAGCGCCGAGACCGGTCGCTCGTCGCCGGGCAGGAACTTCATCGCGACCTTGTACTGCTTGACCGCATCCTTCTTCTCGCCAGCGTTCTCGAGGATCTCGGCGTACACGAGGCGGACGTCCGCGGCCATGGGATCGATCTTGAGCGCGAGGCGGATCTCCTTGAGGGCTTCCTTGTGCTCGCCGCTCTTCGAGGCGATCTGCGCGAGGAGGAAGTGCGGCTCGGGGTTGCGGCCCTTGCCGTCGAGCTCGATCTCCTTCTTCAAGTAAGGGATGGCGGCTTCCGCACGCCGGTCGAGACCGAGGAGGGTCGCATATCGCTGGTTGTACGCGGCCTTCTTGCTGCCGAACTTGAGCGCGAGGTCAGCATGGTCGAAGGCGTCCTGGCTCTTCCCCAGCTGCATCTCGGTTTCGGCGAGCGTCATGAGAACCGCGGGGTCCTCAGGCGTCTTCTTCGCCGCGGCGAGGAGGAACTGATAGTCGCGCTCCAGGTCGCTTTGAGGACTTCTGTCGAACATCGTTCCGTTCGAGAGAAGAACGACGATGACGCCCACGAGCAGAGCGACGAATGCGAGCAGGAGGACGAGCAGACCTGCGTTAGAACCGTCTCTGCGCCGTGCTCTCGGTAGCGCGCTGCCCATGTGCACCTTCCCAGTTCGACCCCTCGGCAACTTAGTTCGTTAATGAACTATCACGAACCCTAACACAACGTGAACACGTTCACAATGTTCGTTCACCTTGCGATCCTCGTTTGAACGACTCCTTGCCAGGGGTCCCTGGAATGGCAGCGCATACAGGACGCGGAATCGTGGCACCGGCATCCGTTTCTGCCGGTCGCCGTGGCCTGACGCCCGTGCATCGGAAACCAGCGCTCATATGTGCCGTGCTGGTTCTCTTCGGGGTGGCACGAGCAGCCTTCGCGCCCATCGGCCGTCTCGTGGCACGACGCACATTGCGCCGGTCTCGACCACGAATAGGCAGCGTGTCCTCTCCTGAACTCGGCCGGGTGCGGCATCTCGAGGCCGTGGCAGCTCTTGCACTTGCGGTCGGTCTTGGTGAGATGACAACCGCGACACGTGACGCCTGTTTTCGACTTGGCGCCGCGGATCTTCCGCAGTCTGTCCAGAGGCGCCCGGGTGTGACACGTCGTGCACTCCGAAGGCGCCCGGACGCCGTCGTGACAGCGGAGGCAGGCCGACATCCGCGAGTCCGAGCGGTGACTCGCGAGGGCGATCGACGGCGCGTCGCCGGCCTCGGTGCGAGCGTGCCCGTCGTCGTGACCCGCCCCCGCGTGGCACTGCATGCATTCGAGACCCGCTTCGATCATGTCCGCGTGACGGACCCTGACCGACGTCCCGACCGGACGCGTGGATACCTCCTGGTGGCACGTGAGGCACCACGACGAGGCAACGCTCGCCCGCGACACGCTCTCGCGTTCGATCGAGTGCCCGACCATCCGAAGGGCGGTCGACGCCGAGCCGAGTAGGCCCCCTCCCCCATGGCACGAGTAGCAGTCGGAGACTCGGTGCGCCTGGTCCGTCCCAGCGGACGAATGGCACACTCGGCAGACCGCCGACGAGACTGGGCTCGGGAGCAGCAGGATCGCCATCGACGCAGCGACGACGACCGGGACGACCGCCCACGGCCACCACTTGTGAGCCTTCCGCTTGGAACGCAAGCCCGGCTTCCTCCGCTCCTGAGCATGCTTCGCTGCGTCCGACAGCAGCAACCAGAGCATCGCCAAGAGCACGATCGCGACCGCCACGATGGCTGCGAGAACCATCGCCTCGGTGGGATACCCTCGTGGATTCCGAAGGATGGCGGGAATGTTCTCCGCGGTCGTTTGCCAGCCTGCCGAGAGCCGGCCGCTGAGTGTGTCGAGGAAGCTGCTCATCGCGACCCGCCATGAGATCGCTCGGCACCCGGAAGCTGGGGATGGCTCGACTCGAAGTGGCAGTTGTCGCACGCGGCTTGTTCGTGACAGCGCGTGCAGACGGCGACGCTCCGCTCTTCGGCGATGCTCCCATGGCGCCTCAGAAAGCCGGCGCCGTGCGGCATCTCGATGCCGTGACACCGGTCGCACCACTTCTTCTCGTGGCATTGGAGGCAGGCCCCGCGCTGTCCGTCAGTGGCACCGACTGCGTGCTCGGTAGTCCATGTCGCGGGATGCGGAATCGCCGTCCCGTGGCATTGGGCACAGAACGCGGGCTCATGGCAGGTCTTGCACTGCGAGAGCTCACCCATCCCATGAAGGCGCTTCCAGTTCTCACCGTGAGTAAGCCTCCACGCGCTCGTCATCGTCGGACGTCGCTTCGGCGGACCGTCCTTGTGACAGATCTCGCAGCGGTCGAGGCGCGTCGGAGCATTCTCATGACATCCGAGGCACGCGCCCATCTCGACCGTGCGGTACGACCTCCCCTGCACCGCGTGACCCACTCCGCCGTGACAATCAGCACAGCGCCAGGCAGCGAAGTCCCGATGACGCACGGCGATGCCGCCCGCCGTCACGGTGCCTCGGAGTACCCGCGCGTGGCAGCCGATGCAGGGGCCGTCGTCGACCCGCGTCGCCGACGCGTCGCCGCCCCCCGCGGCGGCCACGTACCGCCGCTGCATGTCGATGCCGTTGACGATCGGCGCAGCGAAGCCCGAGGCCGAGTGGCACTGCTGGCACGTCAGTGAGGAATGCCTTGCGCCACTCGCAGCTCGGACGTAGGCGGGATGGCATCCAACGCAGGCGTCTGCGTGCTTCGCCTCGGCGGTGGCGAGCGCGAGCGTGGCCAGCCACGCTATGGCCACGCTCGCGATCGCGACCGATGT
>JACRBU010000069.1 GCA_016213085.1 Coriobacteriales bacterium | reverse complement strand
TCCTCGCGAGCCCGATGCTGCTCGCGGCCGCGCTCACGTCCTGGCCCGATGAGCCCGATCAGCAGGCCTCGCCGGCTCTCCTTGGCGCCAAGGTCGCACTGGTCGCGCTGGTGATCGCGGTCGCCGCCGTCGGCCTGCTCTTCACGCCCGAAGGCGCGACCCCCACGATGACGAGGCCCATGCCCTCCGGGCCGTTCATGGGCATCTTCACGACGCCCGCCGAGGCCGACCGGCTCACGGCCATCCAGGACGACCTCGTCGGCCTTTCGCGGACGCCCCGGACCGTCTTCCTCGAGCGCTTTCCGCTCGGCTATCTGCTCGAAGGCATGCGACCCGGCACGTATTCGACATGGGCGACCTCGGCGACTTCCGACCGCCTTCAGACCTACATCGACGCAACGGGAAAGACGCCTCGGCGGATCGTGCTGACGCGTTTCGGAGCTGACCTGCAGGACGGCGAGTTCCCCGAGTCCGTGAACCTGCGAGGAATCGAGCGCTACCGAGAGACCTTCCGTAGCGACGAGCTCGTGGTGCTCGACCTGACGGCGCCGCAGTAGCCTGACGCCCTCGGCGATCCGTTCTTGCGTCGCGGGCCTGCCCTACGGAAAGTCCGCGGACACGACATGCACGTCGGCCGGGAGCCTCTCGGCGTAGCGTCTGAGCGCGTCTCGGACCGCCTCAGGGCTCGAGGGTGGAACCGCGTAGAAGTCGACCTCGCTATCGGCCGCGACGTGCACCTCGGGCAGCGTCCAGCTCGCCACGCGCACCCAATCGTTCGGCACGTCGACTATTCGGCCATGGACGATGGCGAGCTTGCTGCCCTTGATGCGCGCCTTGCGTTCGATCGCGGCCGGTACGAGTTGTCCGGCCTCCGTCTCGGCGAGGTTCGGATGGCGCTCGCCAAGGCTCCAGACGTCGAGGACGCGGATGTCGTCGTTGTAGAAACTGACCGCGCCGATGTCGTTCACGACGACCGAGTCGTACTGGGGATTGCCCTGCAGGAAGCGGGCGACCTGCACGTGCTGCTCGAAGATGTCGTGCATGGCAAGTGGCACGAGCCTCATGGCCGTGACCGACCGGCGGCTGACCCCGTAGCCGGCGAGTAGTGCGACCGCGAGCACCATCGCGAGCACCCATCTCCCCTTCGGCGCCAGCAGCTCCCTCAGGTCGATCGCCTGGGACAGAAGCACGAGCACGCTCAAGCCGAGAAGCACGAAGAGGTACGCCTGGTATCGGTAGAACCACCCCACGTCGCCCAAGATCAGGTGCGTGAGCGCCATCGTTCCGGAGATCCCCGCAAACACCACGGGAGCATTCCATGACCGATCGCGACGGACCGCTAGCACGGTGAGCATCGCGCACAGTATGCCGAGAGCGATCGTCGGGTAGGTGAGGCGGATGTTGCCGACGATGTGCCCCACGAGCGCCCCGGGGCCGGAGAAGAGCTGGCCGATGCCCGCGGTCGCCCCTTTCACGACGACGGAATTCGGCAGGAAGTAGCCGCCGTGGGCGACTGAGTACCAGCCCCAGGCGGCGACAGGGGCGACGGACAGCACCGCGACTCCGGTCCCGGCGAGCCAGCGCCGACGCAGCCAGAATGCGGCGGCGACGATCAGACCGAGCGCGACCCCCTCGTAGCGGACCGACGCCGCGAGCGGCGTGAGCAGAAGCGTCGCAACCGTCAGTCGCCTGCGATCGTCGCCGCCGGTCGCCGCGAGCGCGAACGCGGCAACGCCCACGAAGGCGAGGTCGAGTACGAGCTGCAGCGGGTGCTCCATGCCCCCGAACACGACCGGCGTCATCGGGACGCCCACCACGATCCACGCTAGGCCGGCGAATCGCCACGTGGATGACAGCCCGAAGCGGGCGAGCAGCCGGTCAGCGACGGCGAGCAGCGCCACGGCACAGGCAACCGTCAGCCACAGCGGAACCACGTCGTAGCCCGCGCCGAGCAGCTTGAACGCCGACGCGAGCACGAGGGTCCACAGCGGCGAGGACGATGCCGACGTGAACTCGTGCGGCGTCACGCCGAGCACCCCGTGAAACGCCAGGTTCTTCGCGAGCGCCATGTGGATGTAGGCGTCATCGAGGACGTAGGTCACGGCGCCGCCGGTGAAACGGCTGCCCACCGTCCACGTCAGAGAGAGCACCACGCCGAGGAGAAGGAGCGCGGCGAGAAGGGGCCAGTTGAGGGACTCGAGAGAGCGATCAGGGCCGATGTCGGGTCCGGGCGAGCGCCCGACGACATCGGCTTCGGAGCTAGTCTGCGGTTCATTCCGTTGCACGCTGCGGTTCAGCTCCAAGGCGGAGAAGTGCGGGGCGTTCAGCTCGGCACCATGACAGGTTAACACCGAGAACGGGTCGCGGGTCACCGGTCGCGGAATCGCCGCAGATCGCTCGTGACGCCCTTCACCAGTAGCAGCCGCCCTCCACCGCGGAGTAGCCCTCCGGCGTTTCGTCGGCCGATGGCCGCACCCAGTGCTCGTTGAACAGGCAGGCGATGTCGGGCGACTCGACCTCCCACCTGCGCCCTTTGATGCCGAAGAGCAGCTGCGTGACGCCGCCGAGGTGGACCGCCTGGCGGCCCGAGCGCTTCACCGAAGCGCCGATGGGGAGCCCGTAGGCCCCGGCGCCGATGACGGCGACGTCGAAATTGATCTCGGCGATCTCGGCTTGCATGTGCGCAAGCGCGTCGAACCACGACGGGAACTCAGGCGTGATCCCGGCGACCGACTGAACCGGCGCGTACGTCTTGAGCACGAACTCAGGGAGCAGCCTCGGGTTCGAGTGCAGAAGCGTCCGACGCTCGCGGTACTGCGACTCGATGGTCTGGGTGAACGGGTGGACCACGAGCACGGTCTTACCTTCGAGGTGGGCGCTCCAAGGGTTCGGATGGAGCACGCAATTGAGTGAATCGAGGTGTACGAGTCGCGCGTTCGGTGCGTAGCGCGTCACGATCCGATGCTCGCCACGGTTGTGCCACACGCCGAGGACGTCGACATCCGAGAGCGCGTCGAGCAGGACGTCGCTGAAGCGATCGAGCGATGCGTCGTCGGTCGGGTAGATGCCGGAGGCGACGTGCGCGTTGCGGCGGATCGCTGGCAGGTAGGGCAGTCTGACGGCCGAGGAGCGCCAGCGCGAGCGGTATGTGATGACCGAGAGCTCGGTCGAGCCGAGGCGTGCGATGAGCGCCGGCTTTCCTGCGTCGATCACCTCGCCGGCGAGCATGCTTCCGGCGTCGTCGTAGGGCACTGGGCCACCGTAGTCGTCGTCGGAGCGCGGCGCCGTGCCGTAGACGACGTCGAGCCAACGCTGGACGAGTGTGGCGCGCAGGCTCACAGCGAACGGATCCGGTCCCAGGCGAACTTCGGCAGTTTGCGCGCCTTCGTGAGCAGGGACGATCGTGGCGGCGCGCTGGGGTCCCACCAGCCGCGCACGCTGTAGTCGACCTCGATGCCGTGGTCGGAGAAGAGCGGCTCGACGGCCTCGCGAAGCCAGCGGCCCTTCACGATCCCGGTGGGCACATAGGGCACGACCGGGTTGAGCTCCTCTTCGAAAAGATCGCGATTCACCGACCAGATCTTGCCCGGCATGCGCGACGCGCGCTTCGAGCCCCAGACCTCCATCTCCCAGGGGGATTCGTGGCGGCGAAGGTACTTGCGCATGCCAGACTTCGTCCACAGGCCCGCCTGCAGCGCGATGCGGTACTTCGCGTTGCGGTCGACCGACCAGAACCACTCGTAGTCCGTCGACGACCACGGGCCCGCTCCCCCGCACTCCATCAGCCGAAGGCAATCGAGACCTTCGGCCTGCATCACCCGGGCGGCCTCGTCGACGACCTCGGTCTTGACGCGGTCGTAGAGGAAGTAGTCGTCCTGGAGGTAGACGAAGGTCTCGGCGGGGATCGTGTCGAGCGCCCGCCACACGCACTCACCCCACGGGATGCGCGCTTCGCCCTGTTGCGCGACCTGCGTGCACTCGACCTCGATGCGCGGGTGCGTGAAGGTCTTCGTCTCGGTGTTGAGGACCACGTGTGTCGCCTGCGGCCAGTATTCGGCAAGCAGGTCGAAGAAGGGCACCCACGTGTCCTCGAAGGAGTCGGTGCTGTTGACGAAGAAGGCGTAGTCGGGCGCCGTGCTCATCGAGGGTGTGCCTCTCTCGCGGGGTGCGGCGTGGCCGCCTCACATACTAACCGCGACGGCCGAGGAACGCTCCGGCCGAGACGCGCAGCAATCTGAAGTCCTCCCTGTGCGGAATGAGAAGATCGCGCAGCCTGCCCTCGGTCGACTTGAGGAAGACCCAGGTCACGTAGCCATTGCCGAAGGAGTACGAGATCGAAGTCGCCACGGCGGCGCCGTACATGCCGAAGCGCGGGATGAGCACGAGGTTGAGGGTGAGGTTGAGCGCCAGCGCAATGGCTCCGAGCCCGGGGAAGAGCCGCCCGTGGGTCGCCAGGTACGCCTGCAGCTGGCTGCTGAGCGCCCACGAAAGGATGCCGGGCACGAGCAGCGCGAACACGATCGACGCGTTGACGAACTCGGGGCCGAACGCGAGCGCGATGAGCGGCCGCACGATGAGCGCAAGGCCCGCGGTGAGCACGAAGCTGAACGCGATCAGCAACCGCGTCACGCGCATCGTCAGCTCGGCACCGCTCTCGGGCTCCTCCTGGAACGAGCGCGCCGTCAGCGCGACCATGACCGTCTGCGGCACGAAGTAGATGAGCTCGGAGAACGAGACGCCGGTCGTGTACACCCCGACGGCCGCCGACGAGGACAGGATGCCGAGCAACAGGACGTCCTGACGCAGCTCGAGGTAGCCGGCGACATTCTGCACGTAGCTGCGCCATGCGTACGAGATCTCCTCGCGCATGCGCCGCCACGAGGGGCTCGGCAGCTTGCCCGCTCGCGTGGCGATGAGCGCGACGATCGCACTGAGCGCCAGCCCCGCGACGGTCGCCGAGATCGCCCAGAATACCGTCAGCCGCCCGGTCGCGGCGGCGAAGCCGATGAGAGCGAGCGGCACGACACTCGCCGAAGCGGTGGCGAACGCCTGGGAGCGGACACGCCCCTCGCCGATCAGCACCCCGCTAACGAGACCGGCGAGCAGCATCGGAACGACCGCGAGCGATGCCACGACGAGCACCGGCCCGGGAACGCCTTTGAGCGCCGGAACGAGGTAGCGCACGATCGCCCAGACGGCAGGAACGCCGACGAGTGAGATCGCGGCGACGAAGAGCAGCGAATCGGCGATCGCCTCGGCGGGGCGACGACCTCGGCGGCCGACGAAGTACGCGTGGGCCCCCTCGAAGCCGAGCCCCATGATGAGCGCCGCCACGCCCGCGTACTGCTGAAGCAGCGCGATCTCGCCCTTGCCGGTTGGACCGAGACCGCGCGCGATGAGGATCGATATGACGAAGTTGGCCGCTTGGCGAAAGACCATCGCCGCACCGGTCGCCACGGTGCCGCCGAGCACGCTCACTCGCGCCTTGGCGGGCGGTTGGGCGTCGCTGGGCGTCTCGGGCATCTGGGCCGAGTCGGCGCGGTCGCTCACTCGGCCTCCACGGTGCGATCGAAGGGCGCCTGCATCGTCGTCATGGTAGCCGTCGGCGCGTCGCACGGCTACACACTCCGAAGCTACTTGTCGGGTGTCGGGGCAAACCCTAAGGTGAGTTCGGACTCTGGAAGGGACCGATGAACAGCCGCAACCTCATCACCCAGCTCACGCCCCCTGCGGTGCTCTCCGGCTACCGCAAGCTGCGCCGCCGCATGCGTGGGGAGAAGGACGCCTCGTTCACCGGCGACTTCGCCTCGTGGGACGATGCGCGCGCTGCCAGCACCGGCTACGACGCGGACGCGATCCTCGAGCGCACGCGCGCGGCGCTCGCCGAGGTCCGCGACGGTCGCGCCGCCTACGAGCGCGACTCCGTGCTCTTCGACGAGATCGAGTACTCGTGGCCGCTCGCGGCGGGACTGCTGCGCGCCGCCGCGCTCGAGGGCGGCAGGCTCGACGTGCTCGACTTCGGCGGGTCGCTCGGCAGCACGTACTTCCAGAATCGCGCGCTCCTGCGGGGACTGCCGTCGGTGCGCTGGAACATCGTCGAACAGCCCAAGCACGTGGCGGTCGGCAAGGCGGAGTTCGAAAGCGACGAGCTTCGGTTCTTCGGCTCGATCGAGGAGTGCCTCGCCGAAAGCGATCCCAACGTCGTCGTCCTCGGCAGCGTGCTCCAGTACCTCGAGGACCCGCGCGACAAGATGCTCGAGATCGCTCGTCTGCCCGTCGGCCATGTGGTCATCGACCGGACGCCGTTTTGGGAGGGCGAGCGAGACCGGCTCGTCGTGCAGCAGGTCGCGAGCTACATCTACGACGCGACCTACCCATGCTGGTTGCTGAGCAGGAGCCGCTTCGAGCGCACGATCGCCGAGGCCGGTTTCGCAAGGCTCGCCGAATTCCCCGCGATCGACGTCATCGCCGGGCCCGTGCCGATCTCCTATCGCGGTATGCTGCTCGACCGGAAGCGCGGAGGCGCTCTCGCCAGCGCGACTGACACCGGAACTGGAGGCACCCCGTGACGAAGCGGCACAACGGCGCGTTCGAGGGCTCGTCGGTGCTCATCACCGGAGGTCTCGGCTTCATCGGCAGCAACCTCGCAATCCGCCTCGTCGAGCTCGGCGCGGAGGTCACGATCGTGGATAACATGCTCCCCGAGCATGGCGGCAACGAGTTCAACATCGAGCAGGTCATCGATCGCGCGGAAGTCGACATCTCCGATATCCGCGACGCCGAGTCGATGAACTACCGCGTCCAGGGCAAGGACTTCGTCTTCCACCTTGCCGGCCAGAACGACCACATCCGCAACTTCACCGACCCCTACCTCGACGTCGACATCAACGTCCGCGGCACGGTTGTGCTGCTCGAGGCGTGCCGTCACCACAACCCGGACGCGCGCGTCATCTACACGGGCACGCGCGGCGAATACGGGGCCGTCGAGAAGGTCCCGGTCGCCGAAGACACCCGGACGAACCCGAAGGGTCTCTACGAGCTCACGAGCCTCACGGCCGGCCGCGCATGCGCGATCTACCACGAGAACCACGGCGTTCGGTCGATGACGCTGCGGCTCACCAACGTCTACGGCGAGCGTTCGCAGATGCGGCACGCTCGATTCGGCGTTGCCAACTGGTTCATACGGCTCGCCATCGACGACGAGCCGATCAAGATCTTCGGCACCGGCACGATCAAGCGGGACTTCCTCTACATCGACGACTGCGTCGACGCCATGCTCGCCGCGGCCGCGACGGACGAGGCCTATGGCGAGGTCTTCAACGTCGGAAACGACACGCCGTCGAACTTCCTCGAGTTCGCGAACGTGACCATCGACGTCGCGGGCTCGGGCTCGCTCGAGATGGTCGAGTTCACGCCGGAGCGGGCGGCTCAGGAACCGGGGGACTACTACTCCGATATCTCGAAGATCTCGCGGACGGTGGGCTGGAGACCGCAGACGTCGCTCACCGACGGTATCCAGCGCACGATCGAGTTCTACCGCGCCAACAAGCGACACTACTGGTAGGAAGGCCTGACGAGAATGAAGGTCCCGTTCGGCGATCTGACGCGCGAGATGGCGGACTGCGGCGATGAGATCCGCTCCGCCGTCGATCGCGTGCTCGCGTCCGGCTGGTTCATCCTTGGGCGCGAGCTTGACGCGTTCGAGCGAGCGTTCGGCGAGTACCTGGGCGCTCCTGAGCGCGTGGTCGGCGTGGCGTCAGGGACCGAGGCGATCCAGCTCGGCTTGATGGCCGCTGGCGTGGAAGCGGGCGACTTCGTCGTCACCGTGCCCAACACAGCGGTGCCGACCGCTTCGGCGATCACCGCTGCCGGTGCGACGCTGCTCCTGGTCGACGTGGCCGAAGACGGCCTCACGATGGATCCCGAAGCGCTGCGCGACGCCCTCGCCCGCGAGAGGCCCCGCCTCGGGAACCGGCTGAAGGCGGTCGTCCCGGTGCACCTGTACGGACAGTGCGCCGACATGGACCCGATCCTCGAGATCGCCCGCGAGTTCGACCTCGCAGTGGTCGAGGACGCCTGCCAGGCCCACGGCGCGACGTACCGGGGGCGCCAGGCCGGGACGATCGGGGACTTCGGCGCGTTCAGCTTCTATCCGAGCAAGAACCTCGGGTGCTACGGCGATGGCGGAGCGGTGGTGGCGCAGCGCCCCTCCGACGTCGAGCGGCTGAGGATGCTTCGCAACTACGGCCAGAGCCGTCGCTACTACCACGACGTGAAGGGCATCAACAGCCGCCTCGACGAGATCCAAGCGGCCATCCTCTCGGCGAAGCTCCCCCACCTCGGCCCGTGGATCGACTCCCGCCGAAGGATCGCCGAAGCCTACGCCGCGCACATCGGTGCGGGCCGGGTGCGCCACCCGAGCGTCATGGGCTACGGCGAGCACGCCTGGCACCTCTACGCGATCAGACACCCTGAACGCGAGCGGCTCATGAGCGACCTCGAGGCGCGCGGCGTGGGGACACTCGTTCACTACCCGGTGCCGATCCACCTGCAGAGGGCCTATGCGGACCTCGGCGTGGAGGCCGGCTCGCTCCCGATCGCCGAAGCCGCGGCAAGTGAGCTCGTCTCGCTACCCATGTTCCCGCAGCTCACGGATGCGGAAGTCGCGCACGTCTGCGACTCGGTCAACGCGGTCGGCTGACGCGATGCGCCACTTCTGCACGCTCTTCGACTCGAACTACCTGCTCAAGGGGCTCGCCCTCTACGAGTCGCTCACTCGGCACGCGGACGACTTCCACCTCTGGGTGCTCTGCATGGACGACGAGGCCCTCGACCTTCTGGGGCGGCTCGGCCTCGAACACGCCACGCTGATCCCGCTCGGGGACTTCGAAGACCCGTCGCTCGCCGCGGTCAAGGGCGACCGGTCCCGAGGCGAGTATTGCTGGACGTGCACGCCGAGCCTGCCGCTCTACGTGCTCCGCACGAGCCCGGAGATCGACATCATCACCTACCTCGATGCCGACCTGTACTTCTTCAGCGACGCGGACGCCATCTTCGAGGAATTCGGCGACGCATCGATCGGACTCGTGGAGCACCGCTACTCTTCGGCACTGGCGGTCATGGCCGAGACGCACGGCATCTACAACGTCGAGTGCATGGTCTTCCGAAACGACGCCGAGGGCGTCAAGGCGCTCGAGTGGTGGCGCGAACGATGCATCGAGTGGTGCTACAACCGCGTCGAAGACGGCAAGTTCGGCGATCAGAAGTACCTCGACGACTGGCCCGAGCGATTCAGCGGTGTACGCGTGCTGCGCGGCAAGGGTGTCGGCCTCGCCCCCTGGAACATCGCCGAGCACAGGATCGAGGCGAGCGCCGAAGCGCTCCTCGTCGACGGCGAGCCGCTCGTCTTCTACCACTTCCACCAGTTCGCCCTGCTCGACGGTGGCAAGGCCTACCGGCCGACCGACGGCGGCTTCCTGATCACGCCGCGCGAACTCAGGCTGCTCTACGGCCCCTACTCCGAGGCGCTTCGGCGGGCGCTGGTCGACGTGCGGGGTGTGGCTCCGGGCTTCGCCGGGGGCATCGAAGCGCGCTCGCTCGCGACGAAGATGCGCGACCTTGGGGCGTCGGTGCGAAACACGCTGAGAGCGCTCAAGAAGCGCTAGTCGCGAAGTAGCGCGTCGAGGCTCGGCTGTTTCGCCTGGCGAGGGGGATAGTAGAGCCCGATGGCCATGAACTCGTGCTGCCAGCGGAAGTGCGTGCCCACGAACATGTGAAGGTCCTTCTTCTTCTCGCCGTAGTCCACGTTGTACTTGTGAAGCACCTTCTCGACGGCAGCCTTCTCATCGTACTTGTCGCGCATGTTGCGATAGAGCTGGTACGCCTCCCAGTCGAAGAACTGCAGCCTGTGCCCCTTGCAGGCGTCGTTGCATCGGAAACTGAAGTAAAACCTCCACGGCACCTTCTCCAGAGGCGCAAGCTTGCGCCCAAAGAGCTGATCGCGGTTCAAGATGGCGAGCTGGTCAGGCGTCCAATCGGCATCGTCGGCCTCGGCGGCGAACTCGACCTCCCGCATCGGGACGATTCCGAGGGAGCATTCCTTTGTTCTCGCGCACTCCATCAGCGTTTCAAGCGTGGTGACCAGCGGGAGCACGATTCTGTTTCGCTCCGCCCAGTCGCGATTGCGCTTGGATCCTGTTTCGATATGGCCAACCCTATGAATCGAACCTGGATCGGGGGTGTACGTGTCCTGACGGCGATCGGTCTTGTGTCTCGAAGCGGTCATCTCCAGCACGTCGTACTTGCTGAACCATTTGTCGTAGTCCATGTGGCGAAAACGCACTGGATAAAGCCGAACGAACTTCTGCGTATTCAGGTCGATCCCAGCGGTACAGACGGTCTCGTCGTACGTGTTGCTTGGGTTGGGGTACGTCTTGACCGTGACAAGCACGGTTCGCTTGTCAGCACCCATGGCCCAGGTGGACAACTTCGAAGTCCCCATCCAGCCAGTCAGCCAGCGCCTTTGCCACAAGACTCCGGTGACACCGGTTGGGGTCCGCTTCGAAGCAGAGCAGGCATGCGCGCTTGGACGCCGCGACTTCTCCGAGCTCCGCCAGAACTGGCAAAGAGAGTTCGAGAAGTGCCATGAACTCCGCGGCGAATTCCTCGAATGCCCACCCGTCCTTGAGCGCGTCTCTGTATCGCTTGGGGTTTCCCAAGTCGCGCAGATGCAGGTAGTCAACGCCTTCCGCGGCTAGACGCTGCTCCAGCGAGGACTTGGACAGTCCACGCTTGCGGCTTAGCGGACGTTCCCGGACGTCGATAACGATCTCGATGTCGTTCTCAGCTAGCAGCTGAACGAGGTCGTCCGCCGTCCGGCCCTCGTAACCGGCGGTGCACAGTGGAGTCATCAGGCCGCCCCCCAGTCATCACTGCTACAACGTATGCTTCCACCCGTGACTCGGCCTTCGCGGTCAGGATATCACTCCTCACATCGGGACCAAGCGCACGTCACGCGCGGGCCCGCTTCGGCCTCAGCCCCGATCAGCCAGATACCAGGGGTGTTCGCGCGCCCACTCGACGGTCTGTCGAACCCCGTCGGCAAGCGAGGTCGTGGCCTGCCAGCCGAGCACCTTGCGCGCCTTCTCAACCCCCGGGATGCGCCGAGGGATGTCCTCGTAGACGGCACCGTATTCCTTCTCGGTGTCGAAAACGAGCGGTGGCGCCTCGATGCCGGCGGCTTTGCAAACCTCAGCGACCGCTTCGGCCATCGTGGATTCGCGATCGTTGCCGAGATTGAAGACCTCGCCGAGGGCGTCGGGTTGCGTGGCCGCAGCGAGGATGCCGTCGATGACGTCTTCGACGTACGTGAAGCATCGCGTCTGCTGCCCGGTGTCGTAGAGCAGCGGCGGCTCTCCGCGCAGGGCCTTGTAGACGCTCTGCGATACCACGTAGATGGGGTTCTGCCGAGGTCCGTAGACGTTGAAGAAACGCACGATCGAGAAGCGCAGGTCTTTGACGCGCGACATGCCGTAGATCATGTGCTCGCACACGGCCTTGCTCGAGCTGTAGCTCCAGCGGTCGACGGAGGTCGGCCCGAGCACGCGGTCGGCGTCCTCGGCCCATGGGACCGCCGGGTTCTTGCCGTAGATCTCGCTCGTTGACGAGAAGAGCAGCCGCGTGTCGTGCTCGGCGGCCAGTCCGAGGAGGTTGCGGGTGCCGCCGACCACGATGTCGACGAGCGCGAGGGGGTCCTCCATGTAGTAGCGCACTCCGACGATCGAAGCGAGGTGGAACAGAACGTCCGCCTCCGGCCGGTACCATGCGCGCACCGCCTCGGCATCGCGGATGTCGAGGCGCGTGTAGTGGAACCCTTCGCGATCGCGCACGTCGTCGAGGTTGTGCGACGTAGCTGCGTCCGCGATGTCCATGCCGTGGACCTCGTAGTCCTCGTCGAGGAGTCGCTCGACAAGGTGGCTCCCAACGAACCCGGCCACGCCCGTGACCATCGCGACGCGTGCGCTCATCGGCCGACTCCCTTGTACGCAAGTCCGAAGCTCTCGATCTCCGCGATCTGCTCGCGGCTGAAGTACATCCGTCCGTCGAAGAGGAGCGCGCCAGGGCGCACCTGCCCGGCGAGCCACTCAGTCGAGATCTCGCGGAACTGACGGTGGCCGGTGAAGAACGCCACGCAGTCGGCGTCCTTGAGCGTCTCGGCGAGGTCGGGTTCGAGCGCCAGCGGCAGGTCGCACTCCGCCTCGTGACCCTCGACGAACGGGTCGTGCACCTTGAGCTCGTAGCCCTTTTCGAGCAGCGACTTGATGACCGGGATCGTCGGCGTGAATCGGCAGTCACCCGTATCGGTCTTGAACGCGACTCCCAGCACCGCGATGCGCTTGCCGCCACCGGCCTCGCGAAGAGTCTCGTCGATCGATTCGGCGGCATAGAGCGCCATGGCGTCGTTCACCCGTCGCGACACCTGCGGCGTCTGAAGGTCGAGACCGTGGTCGGCCCCCATCGCATGGACGAACCAGGGGTCTTTCGTGAGGCAATAGCCACCGACGCCGATCGACGGCACGAGGATGTTGACGTTGTGCTCGACCTTCGGAAGCGTGTTGGCGGCGTGTATGACCTCGAGGACGTCGACCCCGCCGAGCTTGTCGCACAGCTGCGCGAGCTCGTTCGCGAGCGCGATGTTCAGGTCGATCCAGAGGTTGTCGGCGAGCTTGACGAGTTCAGCGCCGAGAGAGTTCGACACCTCGACGACCTCGACGTCGAGCGCCTCGCGCCAGAACGCCGCGGCAGCCACGGTGCTCTCGGCGTCGACGCCCCCGACGACGACCGGGATCGTACGGAACTCCTCGATCGCCCGCCCTTCCGCGAGGCGCTCGGGACAGAACGCGACGTGCACCGCCGCGGTCTCGGTGACGATCGGCGCGATGAGGTCGGCGGTCGTCCTCGGCGGAACCGTGCTCTTCAACATGACGAGCTGGCCGTCGCGCAGATGCGGCGCGATCGCGCGTGCCGCCTCGGCGATCTGGCTCGTGTCAGCGTTGCAGGTCGCGGTGAGCGGCGTGCCCACAGAGATCAGCACCGTCTGGCACTCCGCCACTGCAGCGGGATCGTCGGTGATCGTCAGGCGCCCTTCGGAGACGGCTTCAGCGATGAGCTCCCCGAGCCCGGGCTCTGGAACGGGTGCATCGCCTGCGCGCACGCTCTCGCGGATGCGCTCGTTCGGCTCGATGCCGACGACGTCGTAGCCGCGGTCGGCGAGCACGGCGCCGATGACGGCGCCGATGTATCCGAAGCCGACGACCGCGACGGCCTTTCGGCTATGAACAGCTGGCATTTGTCTGAGTCCTCCGTTTGACGAGCTTCGAGCGAACGCGCTGGACGCGCGCGTGGAATCGCCACCGGCCGGATCACTGGCCGAGATTGACCTCCGAGTTGTCCCCGATCATCACGCGGACGGAGTCCTGCAGCATCGGCGTGCGATGGACCGCCGCGTTCACTCCGAGCAGCGAGTCCGTCATCCGCGCTCCGATGCCCTCGACGCATGACTCGGCGAGCAGGATCGAGTGCTCGACCTCGCTGCCCACCACGCGGCACTTGTCGCCGATCGCGGTGTAGGGACCGATGTAGGCGTCGCGGATCTCGCAGCCGTTGCCGATGCTCACGGGCCCGCGTATGAGCGAGTTCTCGATCACGGTATCACTGCCCACTGACACGCGGCCGCGCAGGTCGGCGCCGGTGCCCGGCTCGGAGAGACGCTCGGGCTCGAGCGTGTCGAGCACGATACGGTTCGCTTCTAGGATGTCGTCGAGCTTGCCCGTGTCCTTCCACCAGCCCTCGACGATGTGCGGACGCACGCAGTACCCGTTGTCGACGAGCCACTGGATCGCGTCAGTGATCTCGAGCTCCCCGCGAGGCGACGGCTCGATCGAGTTGATCGCCTTCATGACGTTCGCGTTGAAGAGGTACACGCCGACGAGCGCGAGGTCGGAAGGTGGGCTTTCGGGCTTCTCGAGCAGCCGGATGACGTTGCCGCTCGCGTCGAGCTCGACCATCCCGAATTCGATGGAGTTCTCGAGCGCGACATGACCCAGAAGGATCTGCGCGTCGCACTGCGCCTGACCGAACCCCTCTACGAAGTGCGCGATCCCGTCCGCGATGAGCATGTCGCCGAGGTACATCACGAAGTCCTCGCCGTCGAGGTACTCTTCGGCGACCTTGACCGCGTGAGCGAGCCCGAGGGGCGCGTCCTGCTGGATGTAGGTGATGGACACGCCCCAGTACGAGCCGTCGCCGAGCGCGGCCATGACGTCGGGCGCGGTGTCGCCGACGACGACGCCGATGTCGGTGATGCCGGCGTCGCGGATGGCCTCGATCGCGTAGAAGAGGATCGGCTTGTTGGCGACCGGAACGAGCTGCTTGGCGCGAGTGAAGGTGATCGGCCGAAGTCGCGTTCCGCGGCCGCCGGACAGGACCAGCGCCTTCATGCACCGTCTCCAATCAGGAGCCTTAATCAACGTGAGCAGACGCGCACCATACTAGCACGGCGGCCGCGCAAACATGGCTGCCGAATGTGACCTTACCCAGGCGGTGTCCGGGCCTCCTGCAACGTGCGCTAGACTGATGCGAGCCGCCGCGAAGCGGCTGCCCGACCCCTGCTCGGAAGGCCTGAACCGTGAACGCCGACGCCCGCCCCGACGTCCTCTGGAGCGCCCGCCTTGGGCGCTGAGGTCCAGTCCCAGCCGCTCGTGTCGGTCGTGACCGTATGCCTCAACGCCGAAGCCCACATCGGCAGAGCGATGCGGTCGGTGCTCGACCAGACCTACAGCCGCATCGAGTACGTGGTCGTCGACGGCCAATCGACCGATGGGACGCTCGGCGTCGTCGAGGAGTTCGCGGGACGCTTCGGCGCCCGGCTGAAGTGGATCTCCGAACCTGACAAGGGCCTCTACGACGCGATGAACAAAGGCGTGGCGATGGCGACAGGCGAGCTTGTCGGCATCCTGAACGCCGACGACTACTACGAGCCCGATGCCGTCGAACGAGCCGTAGCGACCTGGCGCGCGAACCCTTCGGCGGGGGTCGTCTACGGCGATGACCGGACCTTCGCGGCGGACGGGACCACCAAGCTGCGACCCACCCGCGCCGAGATCACGCTTGCCGACATGCGCCGCGACCACATCGTGCACCACCACGCCTCGTTCGTGACGCGCGGGACCTACGACCGTGTCGGCGCCTACGACATCTCCCACCCGATCGCGGCCGACTACGACTTCTTCCTGCGATGCCTCGAGGCCGGCGTGGAGTTCGCGCGCGTCGACGGCGTCATCACCAACTTCTCGCTCGAGGGCGTGAGCCACCACAACATCCGAAGGACCGACTACGACGCGACCACGGTGCGGATCGCGCACGGCGCATCACCGATCGCCGCATGGGCGCGCTACCACAAGCGCCGGGTGGCCCTGTGGATCTACAACCGCCTCAAGGGCAGTGCGGCCTTCAGGCACGCCTACGAGCGCTACCGCGCGATGATGTCGCGCTAGCGGTTGCCCGGCTCCAGATACCAGTCGATCGTCCTGCGAAGGCCCTCTTCGAAGCTCGTCCTGGCCGTGAACCCGAAGCGCTCCTGAGCCCGACGCGTGTCTAGGCTGCGCCTCGGCTGGCCGTCCGGCTTCGAGGTGTCCCACACGAGCTCACCCTCGAACCCGGTGAGACGCGCGATCAGCTCGGCAAGGTCGCGAATGGTGATCTCGAAGCCGGCACCGAGGTTGACCGGGTCCGGGTCGTCGTAGCGCTCCGTTGCGAGCACGATCCCTTCGGCCGCGTCCTCGACGTAGAGGAACTCGCGGCTCGCAGTGCCCGTGCCCCACAGCTGGATCGACGAGTCTCCGCGCTCCTTGGCCTCGATGCACTTGCGGATGATCGCCGGGATGACGTGGCTCGTATGCAGGTCGAAGTTGTCGCGAGGACCGTAGAGGTTCACCGGGAGCAGGAAGATGCCGTTCATGCCGTACTGCTGGCGATAGGACTGCAACTGCACGAGCAGCGCCTTCTTCGCGACGCCGTAGGGCGCGTTCGTCTCTTCGGGGTAGCCGTTCCACAGCTCGTCTTCGGAAAACGGCACCGGCGTGAACTTCGGGTACGCACAGACGGTGCCGAGGCACACGAACTTCTCGACGCCCGCCAGACGCGCCTGCTCGATGAGCTGGATGCCCATCATCGCGTTCTCGTAGAAGAAGCGCCCCGGCTCGTCCTGGTTCGCTCCGATACCGCCGACGACGGCCGCGAGGTGGATGATGACGTCAGGACGACCCGCCTCGAGGGCAGCCACGATGTCGGCCTCGCGCGTGAGGTCGAAGTCCGCCTTGCGCGGCGCGAAAACGTCGGCGCAGCCGGCTGCCGCGAGCCGCTCGAGCACGAAGGAGCCGAGGAAGCCCCCGCCGCCCGTCACCATCACGCGCTTCTGCGACAGGTCGATCGCCATGGTGGTTCCTTTCGTGTGGTCCGGGATCGACGCCGACTCCCGAGAGCCGGCGCGACGAACACTCTACTACTGCTGTTCGAGAATCTTCTGCCGAAGCTCCTGGATCGCCTGGTCGAACGCCGGCTCGTTCAGGTTGAGCCCCGCGAGTTCGTCGAGGTGCCGAAGGGCCTCCTGCGTCCGTCCCTGCGACGCGAGGAAGTCGGCGTACTCGTAGTGCGCGAGCGGGAAGAGCGGCCAGCGAGCGATGGCGTCTTTGAATGCTGCGTCGACCTCGTCGGCCGGACGGTTTCGCACGCGACGCGTGCGCGCGAGCTCGAGGGCGATGAACGGGTCGCGGCGGTCGAGGGCTGCCGCGCGCTCGATCGCGTTCAGGTCGGCCTGCGCCCTCGCGAGCGAGAGGTCGTTCTGCATCGCCCACCCCACGTGGAGCGAGTCGAGGTACCACAGGTACGGGTCGAGTTCCCAGGTGTCTGCCGAAGTGAATGCGCGCGACGCGAGTGCGGGCGAGACGTCGGCGCCGGCCCGCTCGAGCGGCAGGCGGGTCGCCGCGTTTGCAGCGAGGAGCAGCGACGCGAGCCCGGCGACCGCGACGAGCGTCCACCCGACCACCCTTCGCGCTCCATCGGGCCGCTCGGCGGGACGCGCGGCGAGCGACGTGCCGAGCACGAACGCGAAGAGCGGCAGGACTGCAAGGGTCGCGGGCGCGGTCAGGAACACCGCGAGCGCTGTCCCGACCGCCCACACGCCGGGCCACACGTCGACTCCCGCGCGCGATCGGATCCGCCAGCCGATGACAGTCTCTACGAGCGCCCAAACGAGCAGCGCGAGACCGGCCAGTCCGGTCGAAACGACCACCAGCACCAGCAGATTGTGCGGGTCGGTCGCGCCCCGCTGGAAGATCACCGGGTTGGCGAGGCTCGCGACCTGCCGCGTCGAGACGCTGGTGCCACCGGCAACGAAGCCGTCGGGGCCGTAGCCGAGGAGCGGCGATGCCGCCGCCGCACGCGCTCCGAGCTTCGCGAATTCGGCCCTCAGGCCGATCTGAGAGGTCGATCCCGAGCGGATGTCCTGCGTGACGAGCACCGCACCGCCAAGCACCCCGACCGCGACGAGCACCACGACCACGAGCCGCCGAGTCCGCTCGGCGACGCCCGTGCGGCCGAGCACCTCCCAGATCGCCCACAGCACCGCCGCGGCGAGTGCGACGCGCGAGGCGGAAGCGGCGAGCAACGCGACCGACGCGATCGCGACGACCAGCCGTGCGATCGAGGCGACGCGCGATTCCGCGCGCTCTGAAGCGAGTACAGACCACGGGAGCAGCAGGACGACCGCCTCGCCGAGCGCGGTGGAGTTCGGCAGCGTGCCGCGGAACAGTACGTCGATGCTCTGCCCGGACTGACCTCCGGCGCGAGCGAGGAAGACGAGCGAGAACAGAATCTGCACGCCGAGCAGCCAGGGGGACGCGACCACGAGCAG
>JACRBU010000068.1 GCA_016213085.1 Coriobacteriales bacterium | reverse complement strand
GTGCCACCGCTCGTCAGAATGACATCCGCAGTGAGATCGGAGAGGCGCTCAAGGGCGCGATAGATCGCGTCGTGGGCGTCGGGCACCAGCTCGTAGCCGACAACGGTCCATCCGCGCGCCTCGACCAGCTCGCGGAGCGCGGCGCCCGAGGTGTCGGTCTCGGGCGTGCGCGTATCGGATGCGGTCAGGAGTCCTATGCGCACCTCGATCACGCGGGAGCCTCCTCCGTGGGAACCCGGTCGCATGTACCGTCGCCCAGCTCGACGACGGTGATCGCGTCACCGACCGCCACCGGCCCCGCCTCGCGCACGACGGCGAAGATGCCTTCCTTCGGCATGACGCAGTCGCCCGCCTGGTAGTAGATGGCGCACTTGGTGTGGCATACCTTGCCGATCTGGCTGATCTCGAGCAGCGTCGGGCCGACGCGAATCAGCGAGCCGATGGGCAGCGCCATCAGATCGATGCCTTCGGTGGTGATGTTCTCGGCGAAGTCCCCGGCGTCCACGTCGAGCCCCTTGGCCTGCATGGTCCGGATCGACTCGAGCGCGAGCAGCGAGACCTGGCGATGCCAGTCGCCCGCGTGCGCGTCCCCCGCGAAGCCGCGGTCGAGCACGAGCTCGCCACGCTCGCCAGGCGTCTTGCGAACGGTCTTCTTCTCGGAGAGGTTCACGCTCACGACGCGTCCCTCGGTGGAGCCTTCCTGGGTCATCACGAACTCGCTCCCTCGCGCGTCCATCGGCCGGACTTGCCGCCCTCTTTGAGCTTAAGCGAAACATCACTGATTATTATCGCGCGATCGACTGCTTTGCACATATCGTAGACGGTCAGCGCGGCCACGGAGACCGCGGTGAGCGCCTCCATCTCCACGCCGGTCTTACCCTCGGTCTCGACGGTCGCCGTGACTGCGACCCCCGTCCGCTCCCCCTGCACCGGCTCGAGCTCGACCGCCGCGCGCGTGAGCGCGAGCGGATGGCAGAGCGGGATGAGGTCGCTCGTGCGCTTGGCGGCCATGATGCCCGCCACTCGCGCGACCGCGAGCACGTCGCCTTTGGGCACGTCGCCCGACACGATCATCGCGAGCGTCTCCGGCCGCATGCTCACGAACCCGGTGGCCACGGCGCGACGGCGTGTTTCGGGCTTCGCTCCCACGTCGACCATGTGCGCCCGTCCGCGTTCGTCCAGATGGGTGAGTTCGCCTTCGGCCACGCTAGCCTCCGATCTGCGACATCTTGCGGTCGGTCACTGCCGCCTCATCGTGCCCCTCGGGCTTCTCGTGCAGCGCCTGCGTGATGATCGCGCGGACTTCATCGTCATCGCCCGAACGCAACGCTTCGCGAGCGTCGAGCTCAAGCTCGCTGAACAGGCACGGCCTCACCTTACCGTCAGCGGTCAGCCGAAGCCGCGAACACTCGTTGCAGAAGTGCCGAGAGAGCGGCGAGATGACGCCGATGGTGCCCTTCGCGCCCTCGAAATGGTAGTAGCGAGCGGGGCCCCAGCCGCCGGGCGCCGACTTCGGCTCGGCGGCGATGAGCGAGCCGTAGCCGTGCGAATCGCCCCACGCGGAGATCTCGGCGAGCACCTCGTCAGAGGGGACGACATCCTCGCGCGTCCACGAGGTCGTCGAGCATGACGGGTGCTGCTCGTCGGTGGGCGGCGCGCCGACCGGCATGAACTCGATGAAGCGCACGTGCAGCGGCCGGTCGATCGTCATGCGGGCGAATCCGGGCAGGTCCTGCGCGAGCGAGCGCACGACGACGACGTTCACCTTCACCGGGTCGAAGCCCACCTCCAGCGCGGCGTCGATGCCCGCCAGCGCGTCGTCGAGCTTCCCGCCGCGAGTGATGCGCGCGTACTCGTCGGGATCGAGCGAGTCGAGCGAGATGTTGACGCGCGAGAGCCCCGCCTCCCGAAGCTCTTCGGCCATCTTGGGCAGAAGCGTTGCGTTCGTGGTTAGCGCGATCGCTTCGATGCCTTCGATCTCGTGCAGACGCCGGATGTGGCCGGCCACGCCTGCCCGCACGAGCGGCTCCCCGCCGGTAAGGCGGATGCGTCCGATGCCTTGCGTCGCGGCGATCGCGGCGAAGCGCTCGATCTCCTCGTAGCTCAGGATCTCGCTCGGCCGCTTCCACTCGACGCCTTCGGGCGGCATGCAGTAGATGCACCGCATGTTGCACCTGTCGGTGATCGAGATGCGCAGGTAGTCGACCCTGCGCCCGAGTGCGTCATGCGCCATGTCGATCACCTCCACTGAGGAACTTGTTCTCGATGAGGTCGGCGACGGCATCGGCCTCGTCGAGCCCGTAGAGCGGCAGGCCGAAGGGGTCGAGCGCCTCGTTGTCCGTGACGATCGCGATGGCCTCGCCCGGCCCGCACACGAGCGTCTCGGAGCGCGCGACCCTTGAGACCTCGATCATGTTGCGGCACGAGCGCTTGTAGCCCTCGGCCAAGACGAGGTCGACGTCGTCGCCGACCATCTCGGCGATCTCGTCGAGCGTGAGTTCGCGCTGAAGCTCGCGCACGACGCCAACCTGGCGTGCCGACGCGACGACGCTCACCGCCGCGCCCGCCTGCCGATGGCGCCACGAGTCCTTGCCGATCACGTCGACGTCCTCGTCGCCGTGCGCGTGGTGCTTGACGGTGGCCACACGCCAGCCGCGCCCGGTCAGCTCGGCGATGAGCTTCTCGAGGAACGTGGTCTTCCCCGAGTCGCTCTTGCCGACCACTGAGACGATCGGTGCGATGTGCGTGCTGGCCATGTTGCGGGATTCCCTTCGCGTCGTTGCCCTAGAAGCAGCCGAGGTCGCAGTTGCGGACCTTGATGCGCTTGCTGTCGGCCGCGGCGCCGGCGACCTTGTACGTCACGCCGTGGTCCTCGGCGATCCGGCGAAGCATCGGGCATGCGATCTTGCCCTCGGCGTCCGCCTTAGCGGCGACGGCTTCTTCGAGTTCCGGCGTCACCTGTGCGAGAAGCTCGGGATCGATCGGCTTGGGTCCGCTCACGGCGTGCCCTCCTCCATGTCGAGTCGGATGCAGTCAACCGGCGTCCCCGCCGGGAAGAAACCCTCGCCTTGCGGGAGCACCACCAGGCAGTTGCCCCGGTGCGCCGCCGTGAGCAGGGCCGAAGACTGGCTGTACGGCAACGAGGCGGTGTAGCCCTCTCCGGTCCGGTCCACGCGGCCGCGGAGGTAGTAGCGGCGGCCCTGCTTCTTCTTCACGTCGTGCGCGAGTGTCGCGCGGGTCACGGGGCGGTCGAGAGCGTCGAAACCCTGCATCTTGCGGAGCGAAGGCCGCACGAAGATCTCGAACCCCACGTACGTGCTCGTCGGGTTGCCCGGCAGGCCGAAGAAGGGCACGCCTCCGATGGTGCCGAGCGTCTGCGGGTTACCCGGACGCATCGCGACCTTGCAGAACGTGAGCTCGCCGAGCTCCTCGAGCACGGGCTTCACGTAGTCGAAGTCACCGACGGAAACGCCGCCGCTCGTGACGATGAAGTCACAGTCCTCGGCGGCTTTGCGAAACGCCGTGCGCGTGGCCTCAAGATCGTCGGGGACGATCGCGTAGCGGACCGGCTCGGCCCCGGCGGCAAGGACCTGCGCTGCGATCGAGTAGGAATTCGAGTTGCGGATCTTGCCCGGACCCGGCGTGACGTCGACCTCCACGAGTTCGCTCCCGGTGGAGATGACCGCAACCCTGGGTCGGCGGTATACGGCAACCTCGGCATGCCCGGTCGAGGCCAGAAGTCCGACGCCCGCGGGCCCGACTACCTCGCCCGCCTCCATTACGACGTCGCCCGCACGCACTTCCTCGCCGCGCAAGCGGATGTGCTCTCCGAGTCTCGGCTCGAGTTCGAACGCGACGCGCGAGCCCACGCCGCCATCACCGCTCACGACGCGAGTGCGCTCGACCATGACGACGCTGTCAACTCCCGCCGGGACGGGAGCCCCTGTCATGATGCGCGCCGCCTGCCGCGGACCGACTTCCATCTCCGGCGCGTCCCCGGCAGCGATGTGCGCGATCACGTCGAGCTCGACGGGCGACTCGGGGCTCGCACCCACGAGGTCTTCGGCACGCACCGCAAAGCCATCCATCGCGGAGTTGTCGAACGGGGCCACGTCGATGTCGCTGCGAGCGTTCTCGGCAAGCACGCGACCGAGCGCATCGAGCAGCGCCACGCGCTCGACAACCGGTTCGGGGAGCGTCGCAAACACGGCTTCCCTCGCTTGCTCGACCGTCATGACCTCAGGCATCGACAGGCTCCTCGAGACGGACGCGTTCGGGATGGGTGTACACGGTCATACGCCCGCCTCGCGCGTATCCGACCAGCGTGATCCCCAATTCTCCGGCGATCTCGGCAGCAAGGTCGGTGACCGCCGAGCGGGACACGACGACGGGCACCCGCGCCTTCGCGGCCTTGACCGCCATCTCGTAGGAGATGCGCCCGGTAGATAGCAGTATCGCCGAAGACGTCGGCCTCGAATCGAGCCACGCGCGGCCGAGCACCTTGTCGAGCGCATTGTGGCGACCGACGTCCTCGCGGACGTACATCAGCTCGCCTTCGAGCGCGAGCCCGCAGGCGTGCATGCCGCCGGTGTCGCGGTACGCCGAAGCCGAGCGGGCCATCGCGCCCACGAGCGAGTAGAGCTCGTCGGATCCGACCTCGAGTTCGGTGGTGACCGGGGCCAGATCGCGAGCATGCCCGAGGGAGGAGAACGTCACGCCCTTGCCGCATCCGCTCGTGACATAGCGCGTGCGGTAGACCATGTCGTCGGGCACGCTCTCGGTCGTGGTGACGTAGACGAGCCCGCGCTTCGCATCGACGTCGACGCCTTGGAGCGCGTCGCGATCGGAGATGAGTCCCTCAGAGAGAAGGAAGCCGACGCCCATCTCCTCCAGGTTGGAGGGGGTCGCTTGAACGGTGGCCACCTCGACGTCGTTCATGTAGAGCGTCACGGGACGCTCCGATGGCATCGCGCGGGGTGGTTCGGAGAACACCCGCACCGGCTCGCCGTGCGGTTGCGTTCCCGCAGCGACGTCGCGGGCTTCGGCCAGATCGGCCGGGGTATTCACGTTGACGAGCGAGTAGAGATCGGGGTCGACGCTCCGAAGCGCGTCCGCGGGGACTTCGGCGACCCTGACCTGGGCGAAGATCGCAACGAGCCGACGGCGTCCGGTTGCGAGCACCTTGCGTGCAGCGGGCAGGCAGGCTTCGACCCGGTAGAGCGCGAGCAGCGGCTCGGGGCCCTTGTCCGTCATGGGCACGACGACGTCGACACCCTCGTGGACGCTCCAGAGCGCGCGCACCACGCCCGGCTCGAGGTGCGGCATGTCGGCTGCGACCGCGAGCACCCATTCGGTGGTGGCGGACTTCATCGCGGTCACCAGCCCGCCGAGAGGCCCCTGGTACGCGACCTCGTCCACAAGCACGTCGACGCCGGCCGGGACACCGATCTCGGCGACCGCCTCGGGGCGGTTGGTCACGACGTACGCCGATTCGCAGACGTCACGGACGGCATCGAGCACGCGCAAGACGAGCGGACGTCCATCGATGTCGAGCAGCGTCTTGTCGACACCCATCCGCATCGAACGGCCGCCTGCGAGGACCGCGGCGGTGATCGGGAGCTTCGCGTCTGTTGGCGTCATTCGGCTGGCCCTCCGTGAGCCGTGTTGAGGTGCCGGTCGCGAGTGTGCGTACTGTCTTCGCCCGACGCGGCGACAGTCCCGCCCGCCGCTGCGCTCGCGCGCCACGTGACCGCAGATGCCTTGAAGACGGCGAGCACCTGCGCCCCGGGAGCGAGTGAGAGCTCGCGCACGGCCGCTCGTGAGACGGATGAAGCAAGTAACACGCCGCGCGCATCGAGTACCACCTGGTAGGTAGCCCCTCTTGGCTCGACCGAGACGACCCTCGCCGAAAGCCGGTTGCGCGCCGTCGTGAGCGGCAAGTCGACGCCAGGCTCGAAGAGGAGAACGTCCTCGGGACGGACGGCGAAGTCCACGCTCGATCCGACTTCCGTTTCGCCGGCGACCCAGACCTCAGCCTCGCTCGCGCGGACGAGCGAGAGGCCTTCGGAGACTCCGATGACGACCCCTGCTTGAGGCGTTTGCAGGCCGAGGAACGCCGCGACCCACTCGTCGCCGGGAAGATTCAGGACCTCCTGCGTCAGACCGCACTCCACGACTCGCCCATCCCGCATGACCGCGACGTGGTCCGCGACGATCTGCGCTTCGTCCTGGTCGTGCGTGACCCACACGAGCGTGGCACCGGTGTCCCGCACGATCGACGAGAACTCCTCGGTCAGTCGGCGTTTGAGCATCGGGTCGAGCGAGGCGAGGGGCTCGTCAACGAGCAGGATGCGCGGCGAGACCGCCAGCGCGCGCGCAAGCGAGACGCGTTGCGCCTCGCCTCCGGAGAGCCTGAGCGCGCTATCTCCTCCCCGGCCCGACAGGCCTACGCGCTCAAGCATCGACTCCACGATCCGCGAGCGTTCGGCGCGCGGCACACCGCGAGCGCTCAGCCCGTAGCCCACGTTCGAGGCGACCGGCCCCTTGAAGAGCCAAGGTCGCTGGAAGACCGCTGCCGAGAGAAGACGATCGTCTCGGCTCCCGCGATCGGCGACCTGGCCGTCGTAGAGGATGCGCCCCGCCTGCACCGGGCGCAGCAGGCCGAGCACCTCGAGCAGCGTGGTCTTGCCCGATCCGCTCGGGCCGAGGACCGCGAGCGCCTCTCCCGCCCCGACCTGCAAGCGGTCGACGGCGAGTTCGAACGCGGACTTCTTGTCGAGCTTCAGGCGCACGTCGGCGACCGTGATCGCGACGCCGCTCATTGCCGTCGCTCCCAACGCTGGGCCGAGGTCTGCGCGCTCGTGAGCCAGATGTTGACGAAGAGCACGATGCCCACGAGCACGATCGCAAGCGCCAGTGCCTGGCCGTAGCGACCCATCCGCGTGTACTGCACGATCGCCGTGGTCATGACGCGCGTGTCGCCGGCGAGGTTGCCGCCGACCATCTGCACCGCTCCGACCTCGGAGATGATGGCGCCAAAGCCGCCGGCAACTGCTGCGAAGAGCCCGAGCCGCGCCTCCGCCAGCGTCAGCACGCCGACCCTGAGCCGCGATGCACCGAGCGAGCGCGCCTGAAGTTGGAGTTCGCGAGGGACGGACCCGACGGCCGCGGCGCTCACGGCGACGATGATCGGCAGCGCGATGATGAGCTGCGCTAGGACCATCGCGGTCTTCGAGTACAGCAGAGAGAGATCGCCGAGCGGGCCTCGGCGGGAGAGCGTCATCGCCACAACGAGACCAACGGCAACGGGCGGCAACCCCATGCCGGTGTTGAAGATGAGCAGCGCGGCCCGTCTACCGATGAAGCGGCCCGCTCCGAGCATCACGCCGAAGGGCAACCCGATCGCCAGTGCGATGAGCGTCGCCGTCCCCGACACCGCGAGCGATGTGACGACGACCTGCCACACGCCCGCGGCGTCGGAGACGAGAAGCGACCATCCCTCACGAAGCGCATCCGCGTAGATCTGCATCGTGAGGAACCGGGCCTACTACTGGTTCGCGTTCGGCACGAAGAGCTGCTGCTTGAATTCCTCGACGCCGAACTCGCCGATGACCTTCTGGCCCTCGGGAGAGACGATCCAGTCGGCGAACGCCTGTCCGCCGGGCTGGTTCTTCGCATCGGTCACGACAATGACTCCGTACTGGTTGAGCAGGCCCTTGTCCTTCTCGAGAAGGATGCCGAGATCGAGCGTGTCCTGCATCGAGAGATAGGTCGCGCGATCGACGAGCGTGTAGCCGTCCTTTTCCGACGCGATCTTGAGCGTCTCGCCCATGCCCTGACCGGTCGACTCGTACCACTTGTCGACGGTCGTCGTCGGCTCCACCCCTGCAGCCGTCCAGAGCTTCAGCTCCTTCTTGTTGGTACCTGAGTCGTCGCCTCGGCTGACGAACGTCGCCTTGCCGGCCTTGCCCGCGTCAGCGATGGCCTTCATGGCCGCAGTCGTGTCAGTCGAGCCGTTGACGCCGGCCGGATCGCTCTTGGGACCGACGATCAGGAAATCGTTGTACATGACGTCCTTGCGCTCGGTGCCGTTGCCCGCCGCGACGAACTTCTCCTCGTCGGCCTTGGCGTGAACGAGCAGCACGTCGGCGTCCTTGCTCTCGCCCAGCTTGAGGGCCTCGCCGGTACCGACCGCGATGACTTTGATCTGGTACTCAGGGTCGGCTTTCTCGAATGCAGGGATGAGCACGTCGAAGAGGCCTGAGTCCTGCGTGGACGTGGTTGAAGCGAGAATGACCTCGGAGGTCTCGGCCTTGGGCTGCGTGCCCGTGTCGGTCGCCTGCTGGCCCCCTGTGCACGCGGCCAGCGAGACCACGAGTGCAATCGCCACTGCAAGGGCGATGAGGTTGCGAGCACGAAGCGCGCGAAGTACATGACGCATACAGTTCTCCTTTCCAAATGCGCGGGAGGTCGGGTGGTTTCCCGCCCCGGCCCTATCGGTCCGGGCGCCGTAGCGTTTCGCCGTAGGCATCCCGGACTCGGAGAATGGTCCCGTTTCGGATTGTCAGTGCCGAGGTCGTCTATCGGCGGCTACCAGAGTATGGCTAAGGGGTCCCGCCGCACAAGACTGCCGAAAGCGGACCCTTCGGGGCCGCTTTCGGCTGGGCGGTTTCAGCAGACTCGCTTCGCTCGCAGCTGAACCGCCCCCACGCGGTCTCAGTCGACGCCGATGACTACTGCATCCGCCTTGATGATCGCGACCGCTGGCGACCCTACAGCGAGCCCGAGATCGCGAACCGCCTCGAGCGTGATGACGGACGTGATCGTCTGGCCGCCGACATCGATCTTGACGACGGCTTCCACGGCGCCTTCGGTGATGGCACTGACGGTGCCCTTGAGCTGATTTCGCGCGCTGAGCTTCATTACGCGAGCTCCCTCCGTGATCGGCGACCGCATGGGCGGCCGCACCACTGAGGACTTACCCGGAGACCTGCTGCAATGCCCAGGACACGCGGAAAGGCCGTATCGCGGGACTCCGCCGCTAGCTTCCGAGTTCCGCGCGGAGTACGTCGAGGAACGCCTCCGCGGCTCGGGTGAGCGTGCCGCGCGGCGTGACCGCGAAGAACGGCCGCGTGGCGGGCGTGCCTTCGGTGTCGAGGGCGACCACGGTCCCGAGCTTGAGCGCCTTCTCGGCGACGTAGCGGCTGACGATCGAGACGCCGAGCCCGCCCTCGACGGCGCTGACGATCGCTTCTCCGGTACCGAGCTCGGTCACCACCCGCAGACCTTCGGCGTCGACTCCGTTCTCGGCGAGTACCTTCTCCGCCACCTGTCGGGTCCCGGAACCGCTCTCTCGCATCACCCAGGCCTCTTCGGCAAGGTCGGCGAGCTTGCAGCGCTTCGAGGCGAAGGGGGCTTTCGGCGACGCGATCACGATGAGCTCATCGGTGCCCATCTCCTCGAAACCCACGCGCGCGCCGCGCACCTCGGCGCCGGTGATCCCGAGCTGGGCCTCGCCCGACTCCACGGCGCTCACCACGTCAGCTGTGTCGTGCACGGTGATGGTTACGCCGACTTCAACGTGGTCGCTCAGGAAGCCGCCGAGCAGCCGTGGGACGACATAGACGCCTGGGGTGGTGCTCGCCGCGATGTGCAGGCGCCCGGTCACGACTCCCGTAAGCGAGGTGATCTCCTCACGCGCCTCTTCGAGCTCGTCGAGGATGCGACGGGCGTATGGCATGAGCGCTCGCCCCGCCTCAGTGAGGTCGACGCGGCGGTAGCGGCGATCGAGCAGCGTCGCGCCGACGTCGGACTCGAGTGCTTGGACCTGCATCGTCACGGCCGGCTGTGAGATCCCCATCGTTCGCGCGGCTTCCGAGAACGATCCGTGGTCGACGACGGTCACGAATGTCCTTAGCTGCGCGATGTTCACGATGCTCCCTCCCCAGACGACCGCCTCATGATAGCAGCGGCGCGGGCGCGACGTACGCGTTAAACGATGTAGGGCCGTCTTCATAGGCGGCCCTACATCGTCGTTCCTTGCTTGCTCTCACGCACCGCACCACCTCCGTGGTCGATGCTTCTGCGTCGCATGAGTTCCGCTGAAACGCTCTCGGCGTCTCGACCGGCTCTCCGGCGCAATCTGTATATACCCTCATGGGTATTCCTCTAGTCATGTCGCCACGCTCCCTTCCTCAGCGTCGCCCAGGACATCGGCGCGCTCGAGAGGGCCGCGAAGAAGCCTGATTGCACGGAGTTCACCGAAGCGTGAGACCGCTCGCGCATTCTGGGTAGAATGAGCCAAGTGATAATCGTTCTCACTTTGGAGGCGGGAGTCATGGCGGCGATCCGCGACGACCTCACCTACGCGTTCGGGGCTGGACGCCTGACCCCGCAGCGGCAGACGATCGCCGAGTCCGCTCGCTCCCTCGGACGCGCGTTCACCATCGATGACCTGGCCGAGGAAGCGCGCTACCGAGACCCATCGATTGGCGTCGCGACCGTGTATCGCGCGGTTTCGGCGATGGAGGCCACCGGCTGGCTCGAGCGAGTCGGGGAACGCGCCGGATCGGTGCTGTACGCGCAATGCGGGGCGGGCGACCGACACCACCATCATCTGGTGTGCACGAGCTGCGGACGCGTCGAGCCCGCCGAATGCCCGCTCCACGACGTGGCCGCACACGCCGCCACGAGCGGATTCGTGATCACGAACCACGAAGTGACCCTCTACGGGCTGTGCCCGGCCTGCCTGGCAACCGGGAGCTGACGTGTCGCACATCCACATCCCCGACGGGGTGCTGCCACTCTGGCTCTGGGCCAGCGGCTGGGCACTCGCCCTGGCCCTCGTCGCCCTCGCGAGTCTCGCCGGACGTCGCCACGAGCTTCGGCGAAGAGTGCCGATCCTCGCGGTCATCTCGGCGATCATGCTCGTCGCGATGTCGAGCGAGATCGTGCCGATCGCGTACCACATGAACCTCACCGTGATAGCGGGGATCCTGCTTGGACCCGCTCTCTCGATCATCGCGGCGTTCATCGTCGAGGTCGTCCTGGCGTTGCTTGGCCACGGCGGCGTCACGGTGCTCGGGCTCAACACCCTCATCATCGCGGCCGAGATGATTCTCGGGTGGGCGCTCTTCAACGCGTTCTCGCGCTTGCTTGCGCGGCGTGCGGCGGGATGGGCGGCCGGACTCGCGACCGTGCTGACGCTCCTGACCACGACGACTCTGCTCGTCGGGATCGTCGCGCTCGCTCAGAATCCGGCAGCGACGCTTCGGGAGACGGGAGCGCTCGATCCCTCAACGCTTCGCTTCGGCAATCCATTCGCGGAGGGGGCCTTCCGCCTCGGCCTGCTCTCCCCCGAAGAGGCACCGGCGACGGGCGTTCCGCCGATCTCGGTGTCGCGTTTCGCCGCGGTCGTGTACTCGCTCGGGCCGATCGGGTGGCTCATCGAGGCGCTCATCACCGCGGCGATCGTCGGCTTCGTCGCACGCGTGCGGCCAGGACTGCTCTGGCAGAACGGTCCCGCCGCCAAGATGTCGTTCGGACGGCGCCCGGCGGGCGACGAGGCGGCCAGGCACTGATGGACCTCGCGGCGGTCGACAGGTCGGCGACCCAGGGACGCAGCTGGCTCCACGACGCGGCGCCCGCGGCCAAACTCATATCGCTCGCGGCGGTCCTCGGGGCCGTGCTCGTCAGCTGGAACGTCCTCGTGCTTGCCGGCATCGCGCTCGCGCTGGCCGCGGCGGTCGTCGCCGCCCGCCTCCCTCTGCGACTGGCGGCGCTGCTCGCCGGCTACCCGTCGGTGTTCGCGCTCATCTTCGCCTTTGCGTCGGGCACCGGGTTCGTGAACTCGGCGACGATCGTCGCCAAAGCGGTGACCGCCGCCTTGGCAGCGGTACTCGTCGTGCTGACCACGCCGTATCCGCGGATCTTCTCACCCCTTCAGCGCGTCACTCCCACGATCGTCGGCGACGCGCTGCTCATGACGTATCGCAGCGCGTTCCTCCTGCTCGAGAAGTTCGCCGAAACGCTTCGGGCCATCCGCCTGAGGGCCGGACTTCGCGGACGGCAGGTCGTCCGTTCCGGCCGAGCGGCTACCCTGGCGCTCGGGTCCGTCCTGCTCTACTCGCTCGACCTCGCGCAGCGCGACTATGACGTCTTGCGCCTGAGAGGCTACGAGGGCCGTCTGCGCGTGAGACGCTCGGCGACGTTCAGTGTGCCCGCGAGCGTCGCCGCGATCGTCACGTCCCTTGCGCTCTTCAGCGTCGCGCTGTTGTGGCGTGTGCAGTGGCGCTCGCTCAACCCCTGGTCGTGGCTCGTGCCGCTTCTTGGGCTCGTCGCGCTGTTACTGGCAGCGCTCCTACGTTGGAGGACCCGATGACCTACCTTCCCGACCGCGTCCACTCCCACGACGCCGGCGACCCCTGCTGCGACGACGTCGTGCGGGTCAGCTGCGTGCGCCATGTCTACGAGGACGGAACGTCGGTCGACCTGTGCGGCTTCGACTTCGTCGCACACGCTGGAAGCCGGGTGGCGCTCCTCGGCCCGAACGGCGCGGGCAAGACGACGCTGCTCTTCCACATTCTCGGGCTCCTGCGCGCAGAAGAGGGCCACGTGAGCGTCTTCGGGCACGACCCGGCGACCGAATGGCCGGCGGTCCGTGGCCGCATCGGCGTGGTCCTCCAAAACGTCGACGAGCAGATCATCATGCCGACGGTTCGCGATGACATCGCGTTCTCGCCACGCCAGTACGGGGTACCGGACGAGGAGG
>JACRBU010000067.1 GCA_016213085.1 Coriobacteriales bacterium | reverse complement strand
CGTATCGATGCTTGAGCCGCTCTTCACCATCGTCCTGGCCTGGTTCATCCTCGGCGAGCGACTCGCGCCGGTGCAGCTCGCGGGGGCCGCCCTCGTACTCGCTGGGGTGGTGGTCGCGGAGCGATCCGCTCGCCGCGACGTTGAGGAGTTCGCCGCCGTCTAGCTGTAGTTCCCACATAGGTTGTTGACAGTTGAGGACCCCGTCCTGTCGGTTGTTGGTGTCGAGCCACAACTGAACAGGAGGGGTCCTCGTGTCGCATCCTAACGCGCGGTTGAACATCCACGGCAGATTGCTTCTGGTCTCCCGTATCGAGGGGGGCTGGACGGTGAGCGCTGCCGCAAGGGCGGCCGGCGTCTCCCGCCAGACCGCGAGCAAGTGGGTCAGGCGGTATCGCGAAGCCGGTCGCGGCGGGCTCGCCGATGCCAGCTCGCGTCCGCATCGGACGCGGCCGGGCGTGCCGCTGCGGCGCTGTCGCAGGATCCTTAAGGCCCGTGTCCTGCTCAAGCGCGGGCCGCACTTCCTCGCGTGGCGCCTGAGAATCGCCCGCTCGACGGTCTATGCGGTCCTGAGGCGCTACGGCCTCTCACGGCTCAAGAAGCGCGAACGCGAGCCGCTGGTGCGCTACGAGTGGCCGAACCCGGGCGACCTGGTGCACCTCGACATCAAGAAACTCGGGCGGCTACACCCGGGGGGCGGTCATCGTGCGCTCGGCCGCGGTCCGGGCCGCTGTCGCAAGGGCGCGGGGTGGGACTACGTCCACGTCGCGATCGACGACCACTCACGCCTCGCCTTCGCAGAGATCTGGCCCGACGAGACAGCCACAAGCGCGGTTGCCTTCACCAGCCATGCCCTGGCGTTCTTCGCGAGCCAGGGGATCGAGGTCAGAAGGATCCTGACCGACAACGGCTCGGCGTACTGTTCACACGCGTTCCGCGACCTGCTCGTCGAGCGCGGCATCTCGATGCGCAAGACCAGACCTTATCGTCCACAGACCAACGGCAAGGCGGAAGCGTTCGTCAAGATCTCCACCAACGAGTGGGCCTACGGCGACACCTACCTGAGCAACGAAGAACGGACCGAAAGGCTCGGCCCGTTCCTGCGCGAGTACAATCTGTTCCGTCCACACGGAGGCATCGGCGGCCGGCCACCGATCTCGCGGGTCAGCTGACAACAACGTCCGTGGGAACTACAACTAGCGTGCGCCGGAGGCGGCCCCCGCGAGCGGCAGGCGAATCGTGAACGTTGACCCTTCGTCGAGCACCGATTCCACCTCCACCGAGCCTCCCGAGCGCTCGACCACATGCCGAACGAGCGCCAGGCCGAGCCCCGTCCCGCCGCTGTCGCGCGACCTGGCCCGATCGACCCGGTAGAAGCGCTCGAACACGCGCGGCAGGTCCTCCGAAGGGATGCCGATCCCCGTGTCGGTGACCGCGATCTCGACCTCGTCGGCGACGACCGCGAGCCGCACGGTGACCGAGCCCGCCTCCGTGTACGTGATCCCGTTGTCGAGCAGGTTGTCCAGCGCGACCGCCACGTCGGTGGGGTCGGCCGCCGCAAACACGTCGGTTCCGGCGACCGCATTGAGATCGGCGGTCAGCTCGAGGCTCTTTCGCTCCGCCGCGCCGCGATGCCCCGCGATCGCATTGTCGATGGCCTGCCGAAGGTCCGTGACCGATCCCGGCTTGGGAGCGAGCTCGAGGCGCGAGAGATCGAGCAGGTCGCCCACGAGACGCTTGAGGCGCGCGGCCTCGTCGGCGATCTGGCGCGTGAACACGAGCGCCTGGTCGAAATCGCCGTCGCTCTCGGCCGTCTTCGCGCTCTCGGCGAGCAGCTGGATCGCCGAGACCGGTGTCTTGAGCTCGTGGCTCGCGTTGGCGACGAAGTCGCGGCGCATGCGGTCGACGCGGGCTCGCTCCGTCACGTCGGCGATGACCGCGAGCGAGCTCTCGGTATCCTCGGAGCCGAGGATCGGCAGCACGGCGACGCGCATCCAGTGGCCCGTGGGATCGGGGCCGATCTCCGTGGCGCCCCCGCCTCGCGCCATGAGTCGCTGCACCTCGCCGACCACCGAGGCGGGCAGCCCTGCGCGGTCGATGTGCTTGTGACGCCATCCGCCGGCGGGGACGCGGAAGAGTCGGCTTGCCGCGCCGTTCGCGAATCGGATCGCGTCGCCGTCGAGGACGAACACGGCGTCGGTCAGGCCATCGAGCGCCGTGCGAAGCGTGAGCTGTTCCGTCTGCAATTGCTCGATCCTCGTCTTCATCTGTCGCCGAAGGTCGCCGAGCGCCTCGGCGAGCGTGCTCAGGTCCCGGGGGACGTCGGGTATCTGCGCGCCGAGGTTCCCATCGGCCATCCGACGGGCGGCGTCCGAGAGCTCCTCGACCGGGCGTGCGGCCGCCCGAGCGGCCCAGAGCGCGACGCCGGTCGACACGAGGACCGCGACGGCGAGCAGCGCGATCCCGATCTGCCGCGACGTCGACGCGACCGAGGCTGCGACGGCGACCGGCTGCGAGACGCGCACGGCGACCCGGGAGCCGTCGAGTCGGCTGGGGACCGCTACGTAGAGCTCCTCGTCGCCTCGGGTGGCAGAGCGCCGCCGCGCCGTGCCGGTCTCGCCCCGCAGGGCGGCTGCGATCTCGGGTCGCGCCGCGTGGTTCTCCATCGTGGCCGGGTCGACGAGTGAGTCTGCGACGACCTGTCCGTCGGATCCAACGATCGTCGCGCGGAGGTCGGTCTCCGCGACGAGGCGGCTCGCCACCTGCCGAGGATCCGCCTCGGGCTGGCCCACGAGCGCTGCACCGGCGCGTGCGACCGCGGCGAGCGAGCGCTCCTGGTTCTTGATGACCGACTGGGTGAGCGGACCGTACAGCGACCACGTCCACGCAAGGGCGAACACCGCCGCGACCACGACGTATCCCAGCAGGAGCCGAACACGGAACGAGCCCGCTATCGAACCGAGTCGGCCCAACGTCAGCCCTTCGTCGAATCCGCTGCGGTCTCGCCTTCGGCAGCCTCGTCCTTGAGTTGGGAGAGGAAACGGTAGCCCATGCCGTGGACGGTCTGGACGTAGGTATAGGCGCTTGGTCCCTCGATGGCCTGGCGTACGCGGCGGATGTGCACGTCGATCGTGCGCGACGACGGGAGGAACTCGTAGCCCCAGACCTCGTCGGCGAGCATCTGCCGGGTGCAGAGCTGTCCCTCACGACTCGCGAGGGCGACGAGCAGCTGGAATTCCTTGAGGCGCAGCTTGACCGGCTTGCCCGCCACCGTCACGCGGAGCTCCTTGGGCTCGATGAAGAGGTCGCCCGTCTCGATCACGCGATCGTCGCGGAGCACCTCGTTGGTGCGCACGCGGCGCAGGTTCGCCCGCACGCGCGCGAGAAGTTCCTCCATCGAGAAGGGCTTCGTGATGTAGTCGTCGGCCCCCGCATCGAGCCCACGAACCTTGTCGCGGTCCTGGTCGAGGGCCGTGACCATGATGATCGCGACCTCCTTGTCGGTCGTCCGAAGCTGTTCGGCGACCTGATAGCCGTCCATTCCGGGCAGCATGAGGTCGAGCAGGACGAGGTCGGGGGAGAACTCGCGCGCCGAGTGCAAAGCGCGGTCGCCATCGGCTGCCGAGGCGGTGTCGAAGCCAGCGCGCTTGAGCGCGTATTCGACGGTTTGCCTGATGATGGGGTCGTCCTCGACGACCAGCACGCGGGCCATGCATCCTCCAGCGGGACGGGATCGTGGTCACGGCGCTCTCTCGGAGGGCGCCTTGGGCGACATCATGTCACGCTTCACGGCCGATTTCGCGCTGTTTCACATTCCTTTTACATAGAGGTTCCAGAGGTAACATCCGTGTAACCACCTGCGCGTGCACTCCCCATAGCATCCGTTTCGGCGGCCCGATGTCGCCTGCAGCTCTCAAGTACCTGGAAGGGGAGAACGTGAAAGCACGCAAGTGGATCGCGCTCGGTCTGACTGCCTCGCTGCTCGTTGGCGGATTCGCGCTGACCGGCTGCAATCAGGCCCAGAGCACCGGAGGAGAGACGACTGGCGAGCAGGCCAGCGAGCTTTCCGGCACCATCAGCGTCGAAGGTTCCGACACGATGGTCAACCTCGCACAGGCTTGGCAGGAGGCGTTCAACGAGACCAACCCGAACGTGATGATCACGGTCAAGGGTGGCGGTTCGGGCGCCGGCATAGCAGCGCTGATCAACGGCACGGTGGACTTCGCCGACGCGTCGCGCGAGATCAAGCCCGAAGAGGTCGACCAGGCCAAGGCCGCCGGCATCAACCCGGTGCAGACCGAGGTCGCCAAGGACGGCATCGCCGTCATCGTGAACAAGGGCAACGCGGTCACCGGCCTCACGACCGACCAGCTCGGCAAGATCTACCGCGGCGAGATCACCAACTGGAAGGACGTCGGCGGCGCCGACTCCGAGATCGTCCTGCTCGGTCGCGACACGTCCTCCGGTACCTACGAGTTCTTCTCGGAGGCCGTGGTCGGCAAGGACGCCAAGTACGCGAAGTCCATGCGCAACATGCAGTCCAGCCAGGCGATCGTGGATGAGGTCGCGAAGAACGCGGCCGGCATCGGCTACGTCGGCATGGGCTACGAGAGCCCCTCGATCAAGGTCCTCGAGGTCGACGGCGTCGCCGCCACCCCCGAGGGTGTCGTCTCCGGCGAGTACCCGCTCAGCCGAGGTCTCTACATGTACAGCAACGGCGAGCCGGCTGATGCCATGAAGGCCTACCTCGAGTGGATTCTCGGTGCCGACGGCCAGAAGGTCGTCGAGGAGCAGGGATTCGTGCCCCTCGCTCAGTAGTTCGCATGCCCGCTCGCTCTAACTGAAGACCCAGGGGTGACATGACCGAGTCCACTCGGACGAGGAAACGCATTCGCGGCCGCTCGGCGTCCATTCGCCGAGCGGCCGAGGGCGTTGCCAGGACGCTGATCCAGCTCTCGGGCTGGGTCGCGATCGTGGTGCTCGCGGCGATCTTCCTCTTCCTCATACAGAACTCGCTCAAGGCGAGCCAGGAGATCGGCCTTGGCGCCATGATCACGGGCACCGACTGGTACCCGACCACGAAGCCGCCCTCCTACGGATTCCTGCCTGCTGAAGTCGGGTCGCTGTGGGTGACCTTCGTAGCCATGCTGCTGTCGATCCCGATCAGCATCGCAGCGGCGATCTACATCTCGGAGTTCGCCGGCCCGCGTGTCCGCGAGGTATCGAAGTCGCTCGTGGAGTTCCTGGCGGCGGTGCCGTCGGTCGTTCTCGGCCTGATCGGCCTCGCACTCGTGGCTCCGGCCGTCGCAAAGACGTTCGACCTTTCGTCCGGACTGACCGCGCTCACCGCGGGGCTCGTCGTCGGGCTCGTCACGTTCCCGACGATCATCTCGATCTCCGAAGACGCCCTGCGCGCCGTGCCGAGGGACCTGCGCACCGGATCGCTGGCGCTGGGCAACACCCGCTGGCAGACCACCTACAAGGTGGTCGTGCCCGCGGCGTCCAGCGGCATCTTCGCTGCGGTCATGCTCGGTCTGGGCCGCGCGATCGGCGAGACCATGGTCGTTCTCATGGTCGCGGGCAACTCCGGCATCATCGCGACGAACCCGCTCGAGGCTGTCCGCACGATGACGGGGACGATTGCCCAGGAGATGGGCGAGGTCGTCCGCGGCGGGCTCCATTTCTCGGTGCTCTTCGCGATGGGGCTCGTGCTCTTCACGGTGACGTTCGTCATCAACCTCGCCGCGGACGTGGTGCTCGAGAGGCAGCGCCGAAGGTGGCGCCGATGAGCACGCAGACGAGGATGCGCTCGCGCCTGCGCGCTCAGGCCGCGCGTGGTGCCGAGCGCGTTGCGAAGTTCATCACCGGTGCCGCGCTCATCCTCGCCGTCGGCTCGACGCTCGCGATCATGCTCTACATCCTGGTGCGCGGACTGGCCTCGATCTCCCCTGAGTTCATCTTCGGGATGCCGAAGAAGAACATGACTGCCGGCGGGATCTGGCCCGCGCTCGTCGGAACGATCTATCTCACGATCGGAACGGCGATCTTCGCGCTCCCCGTCGGCATCTTCTCCGGCATCTACCTCGCCGAATTCTCGAAGGGCGGCAGGGTCACCCGCGTCATCCGGATCTCGATCGCCAACATGGCGGGAGTGCCGTCGATCGTCTACGGGCTGTTCGGCTATGCCGCGTTCTCGATCCTGCTCGGATTCGGAAAGTCGCTTCTGTCGGGTGCGCTGACGCTGGCAGCCGTGACGTTGCCGGTCGTCATCACGGCGACGGAGGAGGCGCTTCGGCAGGTTCCGAAGGACCTTCGGCAGGCATCGCTCGCCTTGGGTGCCAGCAGGCTTGGGACGGTGTTCCGGGTGGTGCTGCCCGCAGCCGCACCCGGCATCATCACCGGCTCCATCCTCGGGTTGTCGAGGGCGGCGGGTGAGACCGCGCCGATCCTCGTGACCGCCGTCGCGTTCGCCGCACCGATCCCGAAGTCGGTCTTCCAGCCGACGATGGCGTTGCCCTACCACCTCTACATCATGGCCACGCAGCCCGTGAAGCCCGCCCCGCACATCGTGTGGGGAACGGCACTCGTTCTCGTCGCTGGCGTGAGCATCATCAACGTAGCGGCCGCCGCCTGGCGGTCTCGTCAAAGGAGCAAGATCCGATGGTAACTTCGACTGCCCCCCTCACCGAGCAATCGGGGACCTTCGACCTCTCTGACGTCTCGGTCACCTACGGTAAGGAGACCGCGATCGCCGGCGTGAACGTGCACATTCCCGCACAGGCAGTGACCGCGCTCATCGGCCCGTCGGGGTGCGGGAAGTCGACGCTGCTGCGGTGTCTGAACCGCATGAACGACGAGCTTGGCGACGTTGCCGTCGGTGGAGTCGTCGCCCTCGATGGCGTCGACATCTACGGCAAGGCGGTCGATCCGGTCGAGCTGAGAATGCGGGTCGGGCAGGTCTTCCAGAAGCCCAACCCGTTCCCGATGTCGATCTACGACAACGTCGCGTACGGACCTCGCACGCAGGGCATTCGCAGCCGGCGCGAGCTCGACGGGATCATCGAGGACTCCCTGAAGCGCGCCGCGCTCTGGACCGAGGTGAAGGGCCTGCTCAAGAAGCACGCATTCGAGCTCTCCGGCGGGCAGCAGCAGCGTCTCTGCATCGCACGGGCACTCGCCACGCAGCCCGAAGTGATCCTCATGGACGAGCCGGCGTCAGCGCTCGACCCCATCTCCACCCAGCAGATCGAGGACCCGATCGACGAGCTCAAGAGCGAGGTCACGGGCGGGATCGTCACGCATAACATGCAGCAGGCCGCGCGCATCAGCGATCAGACGGCATTCATGCTGAGGGAGTCGATGGACCGGCCTGCTCAGCTGATCGAGGTCGGCCCCACCAAGGAGATGTTCACCAATCCCTCGGATGCACGGACCGAGGCCTACATAACGGGGCGCTTCGGCTAGGAGCGCCCCGCGGCCGCGCCACGCGGCCCATCCATCGCCCACCCCTGGGGAGACGGCCCCGCGGAGTCACGACCGCGGGGCCGTACTCGCGTTCGCATGATACACGAGCCGCCGATACGCGCCGCTGAGCAGCAGGAATGCGCGGAATGTGGGAATGAGTCCAGAAAGCGCAGGACGCGCCCGAGGGGGGGAGGGCGCGTCCTGTCATGTTCTGAGGGGCGATACCCAGATCGAGGGGGGAGGGGGAGACCCGGGTCGCCACACTCTGGGATGACAAAAAGCAACGGGTGTGCCAGTTTCGTGCATGGACGCGCTTGTCCCGACGAACGACACGATGGGCGGCAACAACCGGCCGCTAGTCGGCGGATGTGGCACCCGGGTATCACGATGTAGGACCGACCGACGAACGGCCCGACGAAGCGAGATCACGTGATCCATGACCAGGAGATACCTGGCGAGCCGACCCACCCCGGCAGGGTGGTCAAGCAGGGCTTCGCCGCGTTCGCGAGCCACGAAGCTGCCGGTTCGGCGGTGATGATCGCCGCTGCCGTGGTGGCGGTCATCGTGGCGAACTCGCCGTTCGCGCTGGCGTACGCCGAGTTCTGGGAAATGCCCGTCGGCATCACCGTCGGTTCCTACCAGTTCTCCGAGTCCTTGCTGCGCTGGATCAACGATGGGCTGATGGCGCTGTTCTTCCTCGTGGTCGGGCTTGAGATCAAGCGCGAGTTCATCGTCGGCGAGCTCTCGCAACCTCGCAAAGCCGCTCTGCCGGTCCTGGCGGCGCTCGGCGGGATGGCGGTCCCGGCGCTCATCTACGTCGCCGTGACGATTCGCGGGGGGACTGCGCTTGCGGCGGGCTGGGGCGTCCCGATGGCGACCGACATCGCGTTCGCGCTCGGCGTGCTCGCAGTGCTCGGATCTCGCGTGCCTGCGGGTCTCAAGGTCTTCCTGACGGCGCTCGCGATCGCCGACGACGTGGGCGCGATCCTCGTCATCGCGCTCTTCTACACGACGCTGATCTCGTGGAGCTGGCTTCTGATCGCGGCAGCCACCTTCGCGGCACTGCTCGTCATGAACCGCCTAGGGGTCGACGGGCCGGGATGGTACCTGCTCGTCGGCGCGCTTCTGTGGTTCGCGATGCTGAACTCCGGCGTGCACGCCACGATCGCCGGCGTGCTGCTTGCGGTCGCCGTTCCCGCCACCGCGCGCATCACGCCGCCGGAGTTCACCGAGTTCGCGTCGGGCCGGCTCGCAACACTCGAAGCCAACCACACGCCAGGCGAGCACGTGCTCGAGAACGACGCCGAGCTCCAGTGCGCCGTGGCCGTGTGCGGGGCGGCCCGGCGAACGGCCGCGCCTCTCCAGCGCCTCGAATTCGGCCTCAACCCGGTTGCCACCTACGTTGCGCTCCCGCTGTTCGCGCTCGCAAACGCGGGAGTCGCGTTCGTCGGATGGGACCGCTTCGCCGCCGATCCCTCGGCACTTCTGGTGGCGGTCGGGATCGCTGCGGGTCTGGCGGTCGGCAAGCCGGTCGGTATCCTCGCCGCGTCATGGCTGGCCCTGCGCTCCGGTCTTGCCGAGCTGCCGAAGGGATGCAACTGGACGCAGCTCGCCGGCATCGGGATCCTCGGCGGCATCGGCTTCACGGTCGCGCTCTTCATCGCGACGCTCGCGTTTGCCGAGCCCTCGCTGCTCTCGGCAGCGAAGGTCGCGATCCTCGGGACATCGGTCGTGATGGGGGCTCTCGGCTATGTTGTGGTGCGCTTGTCGTGCCCGGGTTCGGACGAGGGGCTCAGCTAGCTGCCGCCAGGCCTGGGCCCGTCCCATCCGGCCCAGCCGTCCTTGACGACCTCGTCGAAGTGCTTGAGGTACCGGCCGCCCTTGCCGCGCTTGAGGGTGTCGTACGGCGGAACCTCGTAGCTGCGCATCTTGCCGTCCAGGAAGTCGGAGAAGGTGAGCAGCGTGCCGTCTTCGGACAGGTCGAGCGCTGTGCACTGGTTGCCGCCGATGACCGCGTCGAGGGGCTTGCGCGTCGTGGTGTCGAACAGCAGCACGGTGCCCCACTCCGGCCCCGGCAGCGAGTAGGATGCTGGGTTGTTCTCGCCGCGGCACGAGACGAAGAGCACCTTGCCGTCGGGAGAGATGTCGATCGTGTTCGGCTTGCGGTCCGTCCCCACCCAGCGCTTCGTCTTGAGCGTGTCCATGTCGGTGACCCAGATGCAGTCCGCGCCGAGGTCGCTTGTGTACAGCACTCCACGCTTCTCGTCGGCGACGATGTGGCGCATCGCGCTGCCTGACCTGTCGAAGAAGTCCTTGCTCTTCCCGGTCTTGAGGTCGATCACCGCGAGCGTGCCGTGCAGCGAGTTCTCGCCGAAGCCGGCGACGAACAGCCGCTTGCCGTCGGCGGTCGGCCATAGGCCGCGCGGCGTGTCGACCGTCGGGATGCGCCGGACGAGCTTGCCGCTCTTGAGGTCGATCTCCGAAACGTCGTCCCCCGACCAGTTCGCAGCATAGAGCCGCTTGCCGTTCGGCGATATCGCGACGATCTTGGTCCACGACGAACCGGTCTTGAGCTGCCGAACGACCTTGAACGTTCGCGTGTCGATCTCGAAGACGCTCGCCGACTGCATCTGGCTCGCGTAGGCCCGCTTGCCGTCGCGCGAGAACATGACCTCCACCGCGCCGGAATCGCCGAGGTCGACCGAGCCGAGCTGCCTTCCGGTGCGCGGATCGTATGCGGCGATCGAGGGCTGCGTTACGAGCGCGGTGACCCAGACCTGCGACCCGTCTGGGGTGAAGGCGACGCCCTTGGGAGCCGGTACGCATTCGAAGATCGACAGCCGATGGACGATCTGGCCGCTCGGGTCGAGCCATTCGGCGAGCTTCTTCGGCTCGTCGAGGAAGAACTCGCGCTGAACCGGTTGGCAGCCCTTCGACGTGACCCTCACGCTCGTGGTGCCGGCGGGGAGCGTGGCGGCGAAGCGGCCCTTGCCGGTCTTGGTTGCGCCGTTGGAGCACCGGATGACGTACACGGCGCTCTTGGGTCGGAGATCGAGGGTGAACCGGATCGGCTTGGGCCGAAGTCGGTAGCTCAGGGCAGCGTCCTGTCCGCGCTTGAGCGCCACGGTGCGGGTCACCGGCAGGAACCCTTTGCGCGCGATGCGCAGCCGGTACTCGCCCGGCTCGAGCTCGGCGACTTGGACGGTCCCGGTCGCCGTCGTCGACGCGAAGGTGACTCGAGCGTCCTTCGGCAGCGCGGAGACGCGGACCGACGCCGGGCCGAACGCGAGCCCACCGGTGGCGACGAGCCAGCGTACGCCGAAGTAGCCCGCGACGGCGAGCACGACGAGCACTACCGAGGCAACGATGATCGTGACCGTGAGGCGGCGCATCCGGCGCTGACGGCGCGCATCGGTGGCGCGTGATGAGCGTTTGTCCCCCATGGTCCCAAGTATCGCACGGACGCCAAGCCGGCGCGGTGCCGCAGGCTACGAGGCCGCTACGGCTCCGTGGGCGTCTGGATGCTCGCCCGTCTCGGGCTCGTCGGCGGCCGGCACGTCGCACGCCAGCCCCTCTTCGGCGGCCGAGTCGGTCAGCACTACCGACCCGGTGTAGCCGTCGACGAAGGCCCACGCGTCGGGTAGCGCGAGGCCCTCCGAGTCCGGTACCACCACGAGCGCGACGCCGCGGTCGCGCGCCGCTTCGGCGAGCGGGGAGCGGAAGCCGCCCCGTCCTGCGATGACCGCCCCGGCGCGCACGAGCACCGGCGCCCAACGCGCGCTGGCGTCCGGCAGGATCGCGATGCTGCCGGGCATCACTCGGCCGATCTCGTCGACGTTCTCGACCCTGACGACCGCGCCGCACCCGTACCCGCCGGATTCCGGAGCCGCGCGCAGCTGCTCGCCGTGTACGGGAGCGAGCGGGGCCGGCTTCTCGCCGAAGATGAGGTCGGGCGCCGCGCCTTCGCCGGCGGCGTTCAGCTCGGCGGTGCGGCGCACGACGGTCTCCCGAACGAGAGCTTCGGTGGCGTTGAAGGCGAGCGCGTCGCCGAGCTCCTTGGCGGTCAGCATGAAGACGTCGGCGGGCCTATCCAGCCAGCCCCGGCGCTGCAGGATGTCGGCGAGGCGCAGGTAGAGTGGCCGAAGCTCCGCGTACGCGAGCGCGTTCAGTTCCGAGACGCGGTGTGCGAGCTCGCGCCATGCGGCCACGCGGTCGTACGAGCGGAGCACCGACGCTGCGGCCCCCATCTCGACGAGCCGGTCCCGCGTCACCGGCGGAGTCGCGGATGCGCACGGCACTCGACGCGCGATGGCTCGAAGCAGGCTGCGGAGGTCCTCGCTCCAGCGGGCGACCGAGATGTCGGCGTACCAGTCCGACCCGTGGCCATACTGAGCGAGGAAGGCGTCGACCTCGGTGAGAAACGTCCGGCCGGACTTGGTCGCCCTGACTCGGGAGACCCGTCCTCCGGACACGGCCGCGCGGGTGCCGGGCGGCAGCGCGTCCCACGACGCGTGGAGCCCGTCGAGCGCGGAATCGGCGCTTTCGCCGCCATCGGACGGAAACGCGATGTCGTCGATGTCGAGCTCGACGGCGGTGAGGCGCCGGCGCAGCGTCGAAGCGTGCATCCCGACGACGAGCGGCGCCACCACCTCGAGGTAGCGAGCGTCGCTCACGATCGGCAGCAGATCGTCGACGCGCGTCAGGACCTGCTTCGCGGTGAGATCGGCGCAGTCCGGTCCGGCTTTGAAGCGCTCGAGATCCCGCTGGATGCGGCTCGCCTCGCGCTCGACGTTCTTGGTACTGAGCGAGGTGCGCGCGGCGAATCGCGCGATGCGCGGGGCACGCAGGACGGCGCGCCACCCGAACCTCGAGCCCGAAAGCGCACCGCGGGCTCCTCCTCCGAGCGCGATCGCTTCGAGCACCCCGCGATCGAGGCCGGCGCTGTCGCACGCGCGGCCAAGGGCGCCGATGTTCACGTACGCGCGGTGGTGGATGAGGCGGACGACCTCACTCGGATCGAGGTCGGTCTCGCCGAGCGCCTCGCGGGCGAGCCGTGTCCACGCGCCGACGGTGAGCGGCGCACCGACGGACCACATGAGCGGCGTGACGACGTCGGGGAAGGCCGCGTGAGCGGCGCGGTGCGAGTACAGACTCGCACCGTCAGAGCACGGCACCTCGCTCATGTCGACGAAGAAGACGTGTTCGCCGTCCCAGACCCACGTGACCTCGACCGGCCAACCGTGCTTGCGCCCGATCTGCTCGACCAGGTCCGCTACCTCGATCACGACGAACATCGGGATGTCGCTCGAGGTCGGCTCGACGCTCCAGACGCCGTGCCGGCGGACCCACCGAAGCGGGGTAGCCGAGCCGGCCCGCACACCTTCGGCCGACCCGTTGACCGCTTCGACGACGGTGCGCGAGAAGTGCGTGATCGGATCCATCGAGAACGCGGTGCCCGACACGACCGGCTCGACCAAACGCTGGATGACGACACCAACACGCAGCGCTTCGGGATCGATCTCGGCCCTTTGAAGCGCTGCCTGGATCTTCGGTTGGTTCTCCTGGTCGCGAACGCGCAGAACGGCGCGGGCGACGTCGCGAGGTCCGGAGACCCCGAGAACGCTCTCGAACGAGAGCGCAGGCTCGACGTCGGCTTCGAGCGCGGGTTCATACTCGACCGATGCACGCACCGCCAACGTGCCGTCGCCGACCAGCGGAGTCAGCGCGGCGGTGAGCATCGCTTCGGCATCCGGTTCGAGCCCGTCGAGTTCGGACCACGGGACGACCCAGCCGGCCGGGGTTCGGAAGCCGTGATGTGCCAGCCAGTGCAACCCGTGTGCACGGGCGCCGGCGTTCTTGGCGGCGCGGTATCGCTCCAACCCGATGATCCGCATGGCGTGTCTCCGAAATCGCCGACGCGAAGGCCGACGAGGGTGATGCTGCTGGCGGGTACCAATAGACTTACCCGTTCGAGTCCACTGGATTCCGTATACTTCGAGGTTCCGGTGGCTGTTTCCTCTGGGGGTCCGACGTTGCGCGTACTGATGGTCGTTCGGCCCGCCGCAGGCGGCATCAAGGGGCACGTCGTATTGCTCGCGCGCGGGCTCGTCGCACGCGAGATCGAGGTGGAGGTCGCGGCTCCCGAGGGAAGCGACGTCCTGCTCGAGACAGCTGCCGAAGGACTTGCGGGCTCACCGCTCGACATCGTCGGACCGCTCTCACCGCCGAAGGACTGGGCCGCGGTTCGCGCGCTGCGCGCGATCATCGACCGGGGCGACTTCGATGTAGTCCACGCTCACGGCTTCAAAGCCGGCCTGGTAGCGCGCTTGGCCGCTCGACGGACGGGCGTGCCGGTCGTGGTCACGGCGCACAACCACGTCCTGCGCCGCGCGGACTTCTCGCCTCGGCGTAAGGCGATCTACCGCCGGGCGGAGCGCTCGCTCGCGCCGCTCGTTGCCCGCTGGATCGCGGTGAGCGACTCCGTGCGATCCGAGCTGCTCGACGACTACGGCCTCCCGCCAGAGCGCGTCGCGCGCGTGCGCAACGGCATCGACCTGGCGAGCTTCCTCGAGCGGCGCGACCGCGCGGCCGCTCGGGCGGCGTTCGGCGTCGCTGAAGGCGTCCCGTTCGCGGCGACCGCCGCGCGCCTGGCGCCGCAGAAGGGGCTGGAGACGCTGATCGATGCGTTGCCGACGCTGCTGGAGAGGGTTCCCGATGCACGCGTCGCCATCGTCGGCGAGGGACCGCTCGAAGGCGACCTCCGCGTACGCGCGGTCGCAGCGGGGGTCGGCGAGGCGCTCTTGTGGCCGGGCCGCGTGGGGGACATCGGCAACCTGTTCGCAGCGGTGGATGCGTACGTCTCGCCAAGCGAGCTGGAGGGTTTCGGGCTCGTTCTGGCCGAGGCGCAAGCCGCCGGGACGCCGATCGTGGCTACGCGCGCGGGGGGCGCTGCCGAGGTCGTCGAGGAGGACGTCACCGCGCTCGTCGTCGAGCCCGGTGACCCGGGCGCGCTCGGCGACGCGATCGCGCAAGTGCTCTCCCAGCCGCACCTGCGCCACGTCCTCGGCGATGCGGGCCGCAAGCGTGCGATCGAGCTCTTCGACCCCGACCGCATGGTGACCGAGACGCTCGCGGTCTATGAGGACGCGATTGCGGACCCCAAGGGGACGTCGGGCGCATAGCTCGCGGTCACGTCGCCGTACTCCGGCTGTCGACAGCAGCCGGCGCGCTCGCCGCTCCGGCTAGTCGACCGTCCCGTACTTCCCGGTCCAGCCGTGGCCCTTGAGCGCGGAGTTCAGCTGGTCGCAGAGCTTGGGTCGCGTGTAAGCGCTCGGCGGCAGCAGATCGATAAGCCCGCGCAGCTCTTCGGGAAGATCGAGCGCCTCCGCGCGGATGATCACGTCGAGTCGCGCCACGCGCCTCTCGGTGCGGAAGAGCGTGTCCACGAGGCGCTGGAGTTGTTCGCGATCCGTCTCAGGCATGCACGGAGTGTAGCCGAAGCCTGTCAGTCCTACGCGCTAGACTGGGGGTCGAGCCCACCACAACAGGGGAGGCGACGTGGAGAAGCTCGATCTCAAGAAGGAGCTCAAACACCTGTACAAGCCGTCGGCGCGCGAGGTTGTTGCCATCGACGTCCCGCCGATGAACTTCATCATGGTCGATGGCGCGGGCAGCCCGAACGGCACCGAGTTCGCCCAAGCGCTTGAAGCGCTCTACGCGGTCGCCTACACCACCAAGTTCACGATGAAGAAGGCCGAGGAGGT
>JACRBU010000066.1 GCA_016213085.1 Coriobacteriales bacterium | reverse complement strand
TCCGGGCGCATCCACCTCAAGGTGGAGCCGATCTCGCTGCGCGACTCGATCGCCGACGCGGTGGCGACGTTCCAGGCCGTCCTCGCGCAGAGCGGCCGAACCGTCAAGGCCGACGTTCCAGACGACCTGCCCGACGTCGCTGGGGACCGCGATCGCGTGAACCAGGTGCTGATCAACTTCATCAGCAACGCGATCAAGTACTCGCCTGAGGGCGGAGACGTCACCGTCACCGCGAAGGGCGCGGACGGCGCTGTCATGGTGTCCGTCACCGACGAGGGCCTCGGCATCAGCGTCGAGGACCAGAAGCTCCTGTTCCAGAAGTTCTTCCGGGTGGACTCGGCGATCACGCGTGAGATCGGGGGCACCGGGCTCGGCCTGTCCATCTGCAAGTCCATCATCGAGCTGCTGGGCGGAAGCATCGGCGTGAAGAGCAAGCTCGGGCAGGGCTCGACGTTCTACTTCACCCTGCCGGTCGCCGCAGCGGACCTCGTTCGGATGCCGAAGGTCGCGGGCCCCGAGGGGGCCCACGGAACCGTGCTCGTCGTCGACCGAGATCCCGAGATCGCGGCGCTCATCGAGACCTACCTCAGCCGCCACGGCTACGATGTCGTGCAGGCCCACAGTGCCGAGGAGGCCATCGAGACCGCGCGTCGGGTGCAGCCTTCGGTCATCACGCTCGACGTCATTCTCGACGATGCTGACGGCTTCGAGCTGCTGCAACGCTTCAAGGAGCAGCCGGAGACCGCCGACATCCCGGTCGTCGTGCTCTCGATCGTCTGCGACGAGGGCAAGAGCTGCCGATTCGGCGCGGCGAACTACCTCGAGAAGCCGATCGACCAGGACCGCCTCATCTCGATCGTCGACGATCTCGTGGGGAGCAAGACCTCGCCTCTCGCGCTCGTGGCGGACGACGACCGCTCAATCGTCAAGATGCTCAGCGAAACGCTGAGGCGGCGAGGGTTCGCAGTGGCGGCCGCATACGACGGTACGGAAGCGATCGCCGCCATCGAGCAGCACAAGCCCGACATCGTCCTGCTCGACCTTCGGATGCCGAGGATGGACGGGTACGAGGTCCTCAAGCGCGTGAAGTCGAAATCGGAGTGGGCCGACATCCCGATCGTCGTCATGACCGCCTACCAGATCGACAGCGAGCAGATCGACCTGATCAACCTCGCCGCCGGAAGGATCGCGAAGCCGATGTCCCCCGAGGAGATCGCTGCGAAGGTCGACGAGCTGCTGACCGCCCAGATGACCACGGAGGCGTCATGACCAAGCGCATCCTCGCGGTCGACGACGAGCCGCACATCCTCAAGCTCGTCACGTTCTCGCTCAAGGCGAACGGCTACGAGGTGCTGGAAGCCGACGACGGCCTCAAGGCCATCGAGATCGCGATCAGAGAGCATCCTGACCTGATCCTCATGGACGTGATGATGCCGGCATGCGACGGCTACGAAGCGTGTCGCCGCATCAAGGCGAAGGCCGAGACCGCCGACATCCCCATCCTCATGCTCTCGGCAAAGAGCCAGCAAGTCGAGCAAGCCGCAGGACTTGAGAGCGGCGCTCTCGAATACGTCTGCAAGCCATTCACACCGAAGGAACTCGTCGCCAAGGTCCGCGAGACGATCGGCGATTAGGCGCGAAGGGAGCGGTACCGTGAAGACAGCCAAGATTCTCGTCGTCGATGACGAGCCGTCGATCCTGAGACTCGTTCAGGCGGCTCTGGAGCCTCGGGGCTACGAGGTGATCACTGCAGACAACGGGGTCGATGCGATCCACATCGCCGGACGCGACCAGCCTGACCTGGTGCTCCTCGACATCATGATGCCGCACATGGACGGCAACGAGGTGCGCCGTCGGCTCCACAACGACCCGAAGACGAAGGACATCCCCGTCGCGCACCTTTCGGCGGTCGGCGACTTCAACCAGCAGCTCGAGGGATTGCAGAGCGGCGCGATCGACTACATCGTCAAGCCGTTTGCGCCCAAGGACCTCCAGCAGCGCGTAGCCGACCTGCTCGACCCTCACAAGCGAGCCGAGATCCAGCGAGAGCACGATCGCAAGCAGGGCAAGATGCGCACGATCGTCGGCATCATGCAGAAGAAGACAGGCGACGGATAGCTCGCGTCCGCTCCCTCGTCACGGGAGGGTTATGGCACGCACCAGCCGCCCCCGTCGGCGCGCCCCACGAGGCCGTCGTCGGAAAGCGATTCGAGGAGTTCGGTAGCTTCACGCGGCCCGAGCTCCGCGGCGGCGGCAAGCTCGGCTGCTGAGGCGCAGCCCAGTGCCAGCACGGCGCGAAGCAGTCTCGCTCGCTTCTGCCTGCGCGAACCCTCGAACGGCGACTGCCTCGTGTGGTGCGCGCTGCGCCGCGAGGGATTGGGCAGCGACCTCTTCAGCCACGCACCGTAGTCGAGCAGGGCCCAGTACCACGTCCTTGGATCTCGTCGGTCGAGCGCCTGCTCGACCAGCGGCGCGATCTCAACATCACGGACCCCGTCGCGATCGGCGAAGAACTCGTGAAGGAACACCGCGCGGACGTTGGT
>JACRBU010000002.1 GCA_016213085.1 Coriobacteriales bacterium | reverse complement strand
GGGCGCGTGAAGATCGAGCTCGGTCTCGGTCGCGGAAATAAGCTGCACGACAAGCGTCAGACGCTCGCCGAGCGGGACCACAAGCGCGACGTGGAGCGGGCGCTCAGGGAGCGTCAGAAGGGCGTGTAGGTCGCCCTTTGCGCGGCACGAGGATTGCTCCATCTGCGATGTGGAGCGGGGTATACTCCGTCGATGGCGGACTTCGCCGCCATCGACGCGGGGATCTGAGCGGACTCGCTTCGCTCGCAGCTCAATCCCCGCCCACGCGGCTTGGTGGGCCGCGGCACCTTGACATCGTTGAAATCCACCCCATGTGGGGGCGACTGGTTTCGACATGATACGTCTGAGAGAGGAAGCAGGCCGAGGTCGCCTTACCTCGTTAAACAGGGGCAACAGTCGATTAAGCGTCGACAACAACTACGCACTCGCTGCCTAAATAGAGCAGCGACGCCGCTCGGTGTAGCGTCTCCGACACCGTGACCGGCGCCAGCGCAGGAGACTTACCAAGCGGACGTGGACGGTATGCCGCGAGGGACACCTGAACCGCCTAGAACCGGGACCGCTCGTCACCGCGTGAACCCCGGTTCGAAACTCAAGCGGTGACTGAGCCTGGAGATGCCTCTCAGGGATGTGTTGTGGACCGGAGTTCGATCAAGTTGGTCGCCTTGGCTGGTGACAGCCGAGTGAAAAGAGGGCTCAAACGGTGAAGCCTACGGCGAGGCAACTCGCTACGGTAACGCCGTCCCGTGAAGCCGAAAGGCGTAAGCGGGCTAGAGACTCATAGGCGCCTGTGGCCGCGAGGCTATGGCGTACTAGGGTGGAAGTCGAGCACTTCCACAAACGCCCTCCTGTCTCGTGTTAGGTTCAGTGTGCAACTGAGCTCTGACATCGAGCAGAAGGAATAGTCCACGTCCGGGCGAAAGCCCGGGTCGCGTGTCTCCGCGCCTCCACCAGCAATCTGAACGGCCGCTTCGCGGCGGCCGCAGCGGCCCATCGGCTCAGCCGGTGGGCCGTCTTTCGTTTCGGCCGCGTACCTTCGGCCAATCATCTTGAAGCTGGGGGCCGCAGTCGGCTTCGGGCGCATAATCACTCCATGACGATTCGACTGGACAAGCAGGCAGGACCTCCCATGGCGGGTGCACCTGATGGGCGCTGAGCTCGCACGCGCTGCTCTGGAGGGCGCTTCGGTCGCCGCGCGCGGCATGAGCTTCGTGCCGCCGGAAGCACTCGAGGCCCTGTACTGGGGGAAGGCCTCAGGCCCGGCCGAAGCGCTCGCCGCGCTCGCGACCGAGCTCGGGCTCGACATCGTGTTCGTGCCGGCGGCCGAGCATTGGGCGGACGACGCCGCGGGTCGCCTCAAGGAAGCGGGGATCGGCGTTGCGTGGACGCTCTCGGGCGTCCTCGGTCGCATCGCCGAAGAAGAAGGCTGGATGACGGTTCTTCGGCAGACGGCTGGCGATCCCTCGGCGCTTGCTCACCCGCTTGCCGAGGCGCTTCACGAGGCCCTCGTCGAGGCCCGCACCGGGCTCACGCGGCGTGCGGATGCGGTCGTCGTCGCGGACGATCTCGCTGGGGCGCAGGGGTGGCTCGTGTCGCCGGACTTTGCGCTTGACGCGCTCGTGCCGTGCTATCGCTCGCTCGCGCTCGAGGCGACGTCGGCCGGCGTGCCCGCGATCTTCCACTCCGACGGCGACATCCGGACGATCCTGGCCGCCCTGAGTCGTGCGGGCTTCGCCGGCGTGCATCCTGGCGGTCTGACCGGCGACCATCTCGCATCGTTCGTTCTCGCGGCGACTGCGGCCGGGCTCACTACCTTGGGCGGACTGCCCGCGGTCGACCTCATGGCGGGTGCCAAGCGGCTTGCGACGTCCGCGCGGGCGCTGCAGACGGAGGCCCGGCTCGTGATCACCGACGACGGCGGAATCGCGTCTGCGGAACAGCTCGCAGCATTCGTCACTGCGATGCGGGCGGTTGCGCCGGCGTCATGACCTCCGGCGTCACGGACCGGGTTCGGCCTCGCCGAGCTCGGCCAGCAGATCCGAAACGGTGCCGATCCGCACGGGCGGGTCCTTCAGACTGAGGAGATGCCCGTCTCCCGTGACGATCGCGTCCGCCCTACCAACGATGGCGGCCAGGACGACCGGATCGTCGTCCGGATCTTCAGTGAAGGTTCGCTCGCTTAGCTCGACCGGGATGACCTCGGCGAAGTCTGCGACTCCGATAGCGGCTTCGTCAGGGTCGAGGCCTCTGCCACTGAACGGCGCGCGCGCGACGACCTCGCGAAGCTCGGTCAGGATGTGCAGTGATGTGAGCGCCACGAACTCGCCTTGTCGGGCGAGATCGACGAGGCGGCTCGGCTTCCCGCCGAAGTACGCCGCTGACACGAGCACGTTCGTGTCTATGAGGACGCGCTTTCTAGCGGCCACGGATCTCGCGCATGGCGGCTTCGATGTCTGCTTCCGTGATGCCCGCTTCCTCGGCCCGCAGTCTGGCGCGATTCGTGAAGCGCTCCCACCGCGACTCGGCGGGCCTGATCACGAGCGTGTCATCTTCGCGCACGATCACGACTTCCGCGCCCTCTTCGAGCGCGAGCTCGTCAGCGAGCTCCTTCGGTACGGTGACGGCGTAGCTGTTGCCCACCTTGCGGATCTTCGTGTTCACGTGGCCTCCTGCGCACCCGGTGGACACCAAGTATATACCACGTGTATACCTGCGCGCCCCTTATCTCCGAGCGCTGGTCACACCGGCCTCATGAGCCTCCGAACGCGGGCGACGCGTTCGGCAGGTGCGTCGAGTGGCGCGCGAGCGAGCCGGTCTCGAGCATCTCGACGAGCAGCGCCGCGAGTACCGGGTCGAACTGCGACCCCGCGCCCTGCATGACGCGCGCCCGTGCGATGCGCTCGCTGTGCGCATCGCGATAGGCGCGCATCGTGATCATCGAGTCGTACGCGTCGCACAGCGCGATCATGCGCGCCTCGAGCGGGATCTCCTCGCCGGCGAGCCCTTGGGGGTAGCCGGTGCCGTCGAAGCGCTCGTGGTGCGCCTCGATCCAGGGCAGTATCTCCTGGCGGGGGATGGCGCTCAGTATCCGCACGCCGAGCACCACGTGCTCCTTGACCTTGTCGTACTCCGCAGGCTCGAGCGGGCCGGCCTTGCGAAGGATCGCGTCGGGCACGCCGATCTTGCCGATGTCGTGCAGCAGCGCGGCGGTCTCGAGCTGGGCGGTGCGCGCCTCGTCGAGTCCGAGCGCACCTGCGAATCGCACGACGAGCGCC
>JACRBU010000063.1 GCA_016213085.1 Coriobacteriales bacterium | reverse complement strand
TGTCCAACATGTTCTGGGACAACCCGGGCTACAAGCTCACGCCCGAGCAGGACCTGCTTCTCGCGTCACACTACGTGCAGTCGATCGTCGCACAGCAGTGGGCCAACCAGGCGGCCGCGGTCCTTGCCGGCAAGTTCCCCATGATCATGACGCTCACGCCAGGCGGGATGAAGGCGATCCCGACGCTGGAGCAGATCATCTACTACCAGGACATGATGATCCAGGTGAAAGCGTTCACGGACAACGTCCTGTGGAACGACCTGCTGATGGTCGCGCCCGCCTATCTAGATCTCGCTACGTACGGCATCGGCACGACCAATCTCCTGACGTGGGGCCTGCTCGACGGCAAGGAGCAGACGCTCGAGGACCGGGTCTTCCCGGCGGGCGCCATCTTCAAGGGTGACCTCGCCAACGTCATCACGCCCGACCCCCAGAAGGTCCAGATGTACACCAAGTACTCCTGGTTCCCCGACAATCTCGGCGAGGGCAAGGCACCGCTGGAAACCGGCCAGGAGCCGCAGGACTACACGGAACTCCCGCCGATGGAGGGCGAGGCGTTCCCCGAGGGCAAGTACGACTGGACCATGGCGGCGCGTTACCCGGATCCCTCCGGGAAGGGCGCACCCATGGAGGTCGGCCCGCTTGCTCAGGTCGTCATCGCCTACCTCAAGAAGGAGCCGAAGACCGTCGAGTACGTCGACGCGGTCCTCAAGGCCGTCGGCCAGGAAGGCAAGCCGCAGGTCCTCTTCTCGAACCTGGGACGCATCGCGGCGCGCATCATCAAGGCCAGGGTCAACATGGACTACGCGCTCCAATGGTCCGACGAGCTGCTCGCCAACATCAAGAACGGCAACACCGACGTCTGGATCGACCCGCCGAACAAGAGCGGCGACGGCGAAGGCTGGGGTGCGCAGGACGCGCCGAGAGGCGCCTTGTCGCACTACTGCCGAACCAAGGGCGGCACGGTGGACACGTGGGCTGCCGTACCGGCGTCGAACTGGAACCTCTCGCCGCGCGATGACGAGGGTGTCCGCGGGCCGGTCGAGGAAGCGCTCGTCGGCACGCCGGTGGCGGTCATCGACCAACCGCTCGAGATCATGCGCACGGTCCATACCTTCGATCCTTGAATGGGGTGTGCGGTTCACGTGATTGAACCGGAGCACAACCGCGTCCTCAAGTTCAAGGTTCGCTAGGGGGCGGTGACCATGGCGCACAACATGACCGTCGAAGAGCATCCGTGGCCAGCGATCGTCATGCACTGGCTGCACGTCGTCAGCTTCCTGACGCTCATCGTGACCGGGATCCTGATCTACCAGCCCCCGCTCGGCATCAACATGGAGATGGTGCGCACGCTGCACTTCTTCATGATGTTCGTCTTCATGTTGACGTTCATCGTGAGGGTCTACTGGGCGTTCTTCGGGCGTGGTTCGGCCAATGCCGGCAGCACGATGATGGTCGCCGACTGGCGTCACTTCGCGCCCGAGCGGGAGAACCGCGGGCAGTTCTTCGAGTTCGTGAAGTACTACCTGTTCCTGCGCAGGACGCACCCGAAGATCCCGAAGTACAATCCGCTGCAGAAGATGACGTACGGGGTACTGTTCCCGCTCGGCATCATCCTGATGGCGGTCACCGGATTCGCGATCTGGACGAACACGATGGCCTATCTCACCTGGTTCACGGATCTCGTGGGAGGCCTCGGCGTCGTCCGGCTCATGCACTACTTCGGTATGTGGATCCTCATCATGTTCTGGATGATCCACGTGTACCTGACGGTGTTCGAGGAGCCAGGGCAGCTGCTCACGATGTTCTTCCACTACCTACCAGGTGGCGCGTCCACATCGAAGACGGAGACCGCGAAGAGCTGATGCCGGTTCGGACCTGCATCATAGGTATCGGCAACAGCCTCATGGGCGACGACGGCGTCGGCGTCCGGGTGGCCGAGGAGCTTGCTTCTCGGGACCTGGGCGCCGACGCTTCGGTCGTGGTCGGCCATCTCGGCGGAATGCAGCTCGTCTCGCACCTGATCGAGAACGACCGTGTGTTCATCGTCGACGCGATCGACACGGGTGAGAGCCCCGGCTCGGTCTTCCGCTTCCTCGCCGAAGACGGCATCCCGATGTTCAGGTCCGAGACGAGCCACGGCATCAGCATCCCGAACCTCCTGCTCGGCGCTCGGCTCTCAGGATCGACGGCCGAGGTGATCGTCTACGCGATCCAAGTCGGCCAGGTCTCGCCGATCGCCGACGAGCTGTCACGTGAAGTCGCCGCCGCAGCGTCGGACGTCATCGAGATGCTCGTTGCAGAAGTGACCGAAGGCGCTGCGCCAGCCATCGTCGACGCTGCCGAATCATCGCCAGTCGAGGACCCCCGCTAGCCCTTCCTACCTGCGACGGGCGCGCGAGTCCGTTCACTCGGGGAGCGCCTTCGACCTTCCCGAGGCCAACCTCGTCCTTGGCGGACACCCTGTCCGTGCGCTAGATTCGTGGTGGGTAAGGGGACGTCGCGGCCGGCAACCGCACATCCCGCGTTCAATGCGCGGAGGCATTCTCATGAAGCTCGTTGCCTGCATCACCGGCTCGGGCCGGTTGATCTACTACGCAAACGGCATGTTCTATCTGGATGGCAACGGCACCATCTCCGCTCGCAAGATGAAGCGGCTCGACGACGAGGGCTCCATCACCTGGCTCGACGCCGACGTGCGCCTCAACTTCCGGAGCGGCTCGACCGGCGCGAAGCGGCGCCAGAAGCTCAACGGCAACGGGGTTCCGAAGACCACGGCCGACCCGGTCGGATTCGTCATCACTCTGGGCGTCGCGGTCTTCGTGTCGCTTGGCGCCGTGGGCGTGAGCTCCGCCCGCGCCGAGGCGATCAGCCGCGAACGCCTGGTACGGCTCGAGCGCGCGTCAGAGGCGCATCGGGTGTCCGAGCCCGTCAACGATCTCGTGGTGGCGACGCAGCGCGGCGTCACTCGCGGGCAGTATGACGAGCGCCTCGCACGCGTCCGCGAGTCGGTGGCTTCGTACCGGCCAGAAGACGCCCCAACATCCGACGTCGCGCTCTCGCTACGGATGGCGCAGGACGCCTACGCGGGCGCGGACGCCGCCTGGCTCACGCTCTCTGCGGACGATCCGGAAGCCGCATTCGCGCAGTTCAAGGCCGCGAACGAGGGGCTCGGCCTCACGGCCACGGACGCCGAGGACGCGATGCAGGAGCTCTGGTCCCACGCTGCGGGTCATGCGCTCGAAGCCGCCGTCGCCCTCGACGACTACGTCGGCTCCGAACCGGTCCCGACCACGCAGCAGCTCATCGCCGCATTCCCGGTCGTGGGACAGGCCTTCTCCGAGGCAGAGGCGCCCGATCGCGAGGCCGAAGAGGCGGCCCGCGAAGACGAACCCATCCGCACCTCCCTGAACACTCGGTAGCCGGGGCTCATCCGGCGCTCGGTCCTGCGCGACCACCACGGCGAACAGGTCTCTTACTTACTTCCGTGCGAGGCCTTCGGCAGTACGCTTGATCCCGACCATCGTCTTTCGGGAGAACAGCGCCCCGCCGAAGTTCAGCGGCCCGTCCCAGATCCAGCGCGCCAGTCCGGTGTCGGTCCCGTCCGCCCGCATGCGAAGAAGGAGACGCGTGCCGCCAGTGGCGGTCGGCTTCATCACCCAGGCCATGGAGTTGGCGGTCCACGTTTCCGGCACCGACTGCGCGGTCCAGGTCGCGGGCTTCGAAGGAGCTCTCCATTCCGCAGGCGTCTGGCTCCCCGCATACAGCACGAACGAGGACCCCGGGCTGGCCTCGGCGACCTCGTAGGCGACCATGTCGTTGATGTTGATGGTGTCGCCGGCCTTGACGCCCTGGAGCTCCGGAACGATGCGCGTCGAGTAGTGACCGTCTACGAAGTCCGAGGAACCCGTGGCGTTGTAGAACCAGTCCCATCCGTACCAGCCCGCTCGATGCTGGCCCATCTGCTGAACGAGCGCGTAGACGACCTCCGGCGGGGCATCGATGGTGATCGCCTTCGTCGAGATCTCGCGCTCGGCCGGAAAGATGTCGTCACCGGGCAATCGCGCCGAGACTTCGTCGTCGGTCGCCCCCCAGCGGTCGGTGAAGGGACGAGATACCAGCGGAACGAAGACCAGGCCGAGAACCATCGCCGCGACCAGGACCACCGTCCCGACGGCGAGCCACTTAGCGATAGCAAGCAGACGTCCGAGCACGATGCTCCCCCTTGTCGCGGCACGACCAGTACCGAGCCACTCGGGAGTCCCCCCCCCGGGGTGTGTGGCCTCAAGGCCGCAGTCCGTGAGCGAAACAGGGCGCCCCGAATGGAGCGCCCTGCTCGAAGCGTTCTAGCCGAGTCTACGCCTTGCGGACGTTGCTCGCCTGAGGCTTGCCGTTGCGGCCGGTGGTCTCGTCGAACTCGACAGCCTGGCCCTCGTCGAGAGTCTTGAAGCCCTCGCCCTGGATCTCGCTGAAGTGGACGAAAAGATCGTCGCCACCCTCGCGCTCGATGAAGCCATAACCCTTGTCGGCGTTGAACCACTTCACGGTACCGCTTGCCATGTCCTACCTACTCTCCTGCCCCCGGTGGGGCAACAAAAAAGCGGCTCATCTTTCCCTTCCGGCGAGTGCCGGATCGCGTGTTTCAAGCACAGGGACGATTCGCCGCTGACCTTGGGCCTCTTTCCGGCCCACACACAAACATAAGGATACGCGAATCCTGCGCCAAAGGCGAGACCGCGTCGTCATCCGATTTCTCACGCGGGATTGGGGCACCGGGGACCGCATTCACGGGGCTGAGGCCTAGTTGCCGATGGACCAGTTCAGGCCGCCGGAAGGCGCCGGCGCCGTTGCGGCCGCAGGGCTGTCGGGCGTTGTGTAGGACAGGCGCGCGCCCTCGCCCGGGACCTCGTAGCGACGATACTCGGGAGGTGCGCCCGGTTCGGTCTGCGTGATGACGAAGATCATGCCGTCATAGCGAACGAACCGCTGGGCGGGCTGGACGGCCTTCGGCCGGGGACGCCACGGCTTGGTGTCCTGGGTCGCCTTGGGGACCCACTTCGTCAGGCTGACCTTCTTCGGCTTGCTCTTCTTGGCGGC
>JACRBU010000062.1 GCA_016213085.1 Coriobacteriales bacterium | reverse complement strand
GAAGATGATGAGCAGCGCGATTCCGGAAGCCGTCGCTGAAGTCAGGAAGATCGGCACCATGACTGCCGTGTGCCACAGCTCACGCGACTTGTTCATCGCCAGCACGAACGCCGTCGTCGTGTGCAGGTAGATCGCCGCCGGAAGGGCGATGAGCGTCATCGTGAAGGCGAGCTTGTGTCCGCCCTTGCCCGTGATCAGCACCCAGAGGTCGATGAAGCACAGGATCGTGTAGAGCCCGACCGCGGAACCGGTGTAGATGAACGGCGCGCTCGGGTTAGGCGTGAGCAGCATCCAGACTGCGCGCCACGGTCGCTCCATGTCGGTGAGGATCCCGAGCGCCGCGAGCATCGTGAGTACGCCCGCCTGGAGGACAGCCAGTCGCGAGAGAGGCGCGAAGTGGTCCGCGCCGAACAGGTGCACGCTTGCGTAGACGACGAGGCCACCGGCGGACAGCCCCACGTAGAACATGTAGTTCGTGAACCACAGCCCCCACGGGCTACCGTCACGCATCGAGAGAACCTCGCCGCCACGCGTGAAGAGCATGAACCACGACAGCGCTCCGAGCACCATCAGCGTCGCCAGCAGAGCGACCCAGCTCCAGTACGTGTTTCCTGCGGTGCGCAGCGAGCCGAAATCCCAATCGATTCCGATGAAGCGCTTCACTCCGGGCCGCGGAGTCGAAAGATCAGTCACGCCCCATCACCCCACATACCAGATCATCGGCTCGGACCCCAGCTCTTCCTTCAGGCGGAACGCCCGCCTTGTGCGCAGCAGAACCGACACCTCGCTGTCCGGGTCGTTCAGATCGCCGAACTTGCGAGCGCCCACCGGACACGCCTCGGTACAGGCGGTCGTCTTGCCGTTGCGCGTGCGCTGGATGCAGAACGTGCACTTCTCGACGACGCCCGCCTTGTCGTGCAGCGGCACCTTCGGGTTGACCTCGTTCTTGGGGACTTCGGGCTCGACCCAGTTGAAGTGGCGAGCGAAGTATGGGCACGTGACCATGCAGTTGCGGCACGAGATGCATTTGTCGTAGTCGATGACGACGATGCCGTCCGGCTCTCTCCAGGTCGCCTTGACCGGGCAACCGTAGACGCACGTCGGCTTCGCGCAGTGCATGCATTGGACCGGCAGGTACCACTTGTCGGGCCTGCCGCCCTCTTCGTAGTTCGCGTTCGCGGTCTCGAGCTCGATCTTGCCGGGTTCCATCTCCAGGACCTGGATGTAGGTGAAGCCGGAGTTGCGCCCGATGTTGTTCTCGCGCACGCACGCGTAGACGCACTTTCGGCAACCGACGCAAGCCTTGACGTCGATGACCATGGCCCACTTCTGATCGCCCGGCTCGTCGGCGTAATAGACCGGCTTGCCGGGATAGTTGACGGGTTTGCTCTCCTCGGCGATGTGCTCTATGGGGTTCTCCGCCCCGGGAGCCTCGGGCGAGCCTCCTTCGCCGCCTTCAGAGCCTGCCGCCGTGACAGCGGTCATGAATGCGGGCAGCACGCCGGCCATCGTGAGTCCAGCAGCTGCGCCGACCCCCCCGAGGAAGCGCCGCCTCGAAAGCGAGAGGGTCGACTCCGGTTCCGACGGCTGCTCAGCGGCCGCGAGTTCGGCGAGCGGATCGCGCTTCGTGTCATCGCTCATCGGTGAGACCTTCCTCGGGAAATGAGCCTTGCAGCCTGCCCGCCCACGGCGACGATGCCGAGGGTGGCGATGGCCACGAACCACAGCGGCGTTTCGACCGCGGGGTCCGGAGCGGGCGGCGGGAGCGGGAGGAACGCCTCGCGCTCGGGGAGGACCTTGAACTGGAACCCGCTTCCGGTGAACGGGAGAAGCGCATCGGCGTACATCGAGCCGGGCGCGTGCGGGTCGTGACATCCTGCGGAGGTGCACTTCGGCTTGTTCTTGCCGTGGGCTCCCGCCTTGAACTCCTCGTACTTCTGCGAGTGGCAGCGGTAGCAGACCTGCGCGACGTCGCCCTTGATGTCGATCAGGCTGCCGTCCGCGAGTTTGAGCTTGCCGGGGTCCTTCGCGGGATCGTCGTGGCAAACCAGGCAGGCCGACTTCTCGGTGCCGAGCTTGTCGTGTCCTTCGAGGACGACCTTGTGGCCCTCGAAGCGGTTAGGCAGCGCGGCTCCTCCGCCCTCGGACACGGGGTGACAGCTCGAGCACGGATAGAAGAGGAGCTCGCCTGAGGCTGCTTGTCCGGCGAATGCCGGTCCGGCGGGCGCGACTGCGAGGGCCACGAGTGCGACGAACGCTGAGAGGACCAGCAGCCGCCCGAGCCGATCCCACCGCGACGGGGCGGATACTGACGATGAACCAACCATGCTCTCTCCTGCCGATCGGCCGAAGTCCGCTACTTCCGGCGGTCCCCGGTGGGGCACGCGCTCGGAACGACCTGAATCTGAGTATCGCCGCCTGAACGAACCCGAAGGTGTGCGGTCGGTTCATGTCACGTTAGGGTTCTGTTAGCAGTGGCAGCCGCGCGCGGAAGGGCGGCGGCCCCTGCTGGAAGACACCTGCTTTGAGCAGCTATGATGTGGGTCCCGACAGATGGGGAGGTTCAGCTTGCGACGCGCGCTTCGACTGCTTCTCGGGGTGGTGCTTTGCGCTGCTACACTGGCCGGATGCGCCCGCCCCGGCGCTTCCGACACTTCGACGCCGCCTCCGGCCGCGGACTCGCGCCATCTCGAACCCGGAGCCTCCAACCAGCCCGCCGGAGGTCTTGCCGACATGTCCGACGAGAAGAAGGTCGCCGAGCTCAACGAGCTGTTCCCCGTCGAGTACCCCGTCATCGACGGCGAGGTGGTCGGCGCCACCGCGGTGAGCGAGCGCGAGCTTCGCTACGAACTCTGGGTCAAGGCGCCCTTCGACCAGGTGCTCGCCTGGCACCGCGAAACCTTCCCTGACAGGGCCTTCGTCCTGGAGAGCGAGGAGCCCACCGAACGCGGCGGAATGGCGCTCACCTACTTCAGAGGCGGGCGCATCTACGCAGTCGAGATCGTGCCGGCCAACCAGGGCGCCACGCGCGTGCTCGGCACGATCCGGGCTCCCGAAGCAGACAACTGAGGCGAGAAGGCCGTCGGGCACCCGACGCGAAGCGTGTCCTGAGTCGCCGCCGCCCGATGCAAGCGACAGCGACGGACACTACAATGCGCCCAAGGGGTCATGGGGACCTCGGGGAAGAAGGGGGCACCATGCACGTCTTCGGATGGCTGTCGGCCAAGCACGTGCGGATCATCGCTCTATCGGCACTGGCGCTCGCCGCGGCCCTCTTGGCCACAGGGTGCTCGGGCGGCGTCGGCGGAATCGGAGGTCCGAAGTACACCGCAGAGGAACTCCAGAAAGCATGGAGCGCTCATCCGGAAGCCGGCAAGTGGGACATGGAAGTCCGGGACGTCATCTCACAGACGAAGTCGACCGGTGACCACGACGCAGCCTACACGGTCTTTCTCACGACGTTCACGAACAAGGCGGTCCCCGCGTTCAAGATGTACGGCACCGTGGACGTGCCCAACGACGACTCGATGACCTTCGAGGAGCGAACCAAGTCGTTCTTCGACACGATCACGTACAACAGCAACTTCAGCGGCGTGCAGGACACCGAGACCTTCATGCGCTTCTTCGCCAAGGAGTACCCGAAGGAGTTCTTCGTCCGACTGATGCAGGAGACCGGAAGCGACGGCACGTCGACGTGGAAGGTCGTCTCTCTGGACTCGGCCCCGGTCGAATCGACCATGGCGGAGCTTCCCGACAGCGGAATCGAGCTGACCCAGGATTCCCAGTCAAAGAGCTGGTCGGCCAAGTAGAGTCCGCCACTCGAAGCGCCTTGAGGGAGCGCGGCCCGAAAGGGTCGGGCGCTTGCCAGGGCGCGTCAAGCATCGACTTCTGGCGGATTGTGGGAAGGACTCTGACATGCAGCCTGAACTTGGGCTAGGCTTTGCCCTGTAACGACCACCGCAGTTGGGGGAGCGTGCACCACAGCCGATCTGCGCCATGTGCCATCGTCACTGACACCAGCCGCTCGCAGGCATCCGAGGGGGGCGCACTGTGACCGAGAACGTCATGAGCCACGAGGCACGGCTGCCGTTTCCGCGGCGAAGCGAGGTCCCGGCGATCTCGCGACGGACGCGACTCGCGGCCGCCGCCATGGTTCTCACGCTCGTTCTACTCGTGACCGTGGACATGATGGGCGCGCGAGGCATCCTCGCTCAGGGCGGGAACATCGCGGTCGTCATCGTCAGCATCATCCCATTGGCGATGGCCGCGCTCATCCTCCCCGGCGCCCGTGCGCTCGCCTCTGACGGCACGACCCGCCTTCAATGGACGCTCTTCGGACTGGGACTACTGAGCGTCGGTGTCGGCAACATCATCTTCATCGCGCTCTACGTCGCCACCGGTGAGGACCCCTACCCGAGCATCGCCGAGGTGTTCACGCTCGCGATGTACGCCTGCTTCGGCGCCGCGTTCTACCTCGCCATCGTCTCCTATCGCAACGTAGTCAGCTTGCGCTTCCCGCTCGTCCTCTCGTTCGCGATCGCCTCGGTGATCCTGATGCTCGTGGGCATCACCGTCGTTGGGCCCTACGTCATCTTCGCGCCGACCGAGACCCAACCGCTCGTCACGCGCATCTTCAACACGATGTATCCGATCCTCGACGCCTACATACTGATCATGCCGGCCGTCGCTTTGGGCATGCTCGTCAGCAGGCTGAATGCAGGGCGGTTCGGATGGCCCTGGTGGCTGGTCATCGCCAGCGCGACCATGCTGGCCGTCTCCGACACGGTGTTCGCGTATTCGGGCTACATCGGGGCCGGCAGGACCCCGATCGTCGATGCGGGCTACGCCATCGCGCCCATGCTGCTCGGTCTTGCCGTCCTGGTGGCTCAAGACCTCTATCGGGAATAGGCCGAAGAGAAGGTTCAAGAGGCACCGCTCGCAGCTCAACACTCCCCCCGACGCGTTACCTGCCGCCGCGTACAAGGAGGGGCTTCATGCTGCGCACTATCGTCAAGGCCTACAAGGAACGCACCCAGCAGGCCGGCGTTTCGGGGTTCGACTCCATCCCGATCTTCGTCGACCTGATGAACGAGAGCCTCATCTATCCCCCGTTCACGACCATCACGTCAGGCGTGAACGAGCCCGAGTGCACGGTAGAAGGGCGCAAGTTCCTTCTCTTCTGCGCGAACAACTACCTCAGCCTCACCGAGAACCGCCGCGTCAAGAAGGCTGCGATAGCGGCGATCGAGAAGTACGGGGTCGGGCCGGGCGGCTCGCGCGTCATCGCCGGCAACGTCGACATCATCGAAGAGCTCGAGCGACGGATCGCACGCCTGACGGGTACTGAAGACTGCCTGACGCTGCCCACCGGCTACATGGCGAACGTGTCCGTCATCAAGGCCGTACTCGACCCGTTCTTCTTCGGCATGCCGGTGAAGAAAGACTCCGGCGCCGTGTTCCTCGACGAGTTCAACCACGGGTCGGTTCAGGACGGCTGCGAGGTCACGACCGCCGAGAAGATCACGTACGCACACGATGACCTCGACGACCTCGAGCGGAAGCTCAAGGAGTGCCACAGGCCGAACAAGCTCATCGTCACCGAGGGCGTATTCAGTCTCGAGGGCGAGATACTCGACCTCCCCGCGTACGTCCGTGTGGCCCGCAAGCATGGCGCGAAGATCATGATCGACGACGCACACGGAGTCGGGGTCATCGGCGAGCGGGGCGGCGGGATCGTCGACTACCACGACTGCGCCCAAGACGTCGACATCTTGATGGGATGCATGTACAAGGCGTTCGGCGGCACGGGCGGCTATCTCTGCGGCACGAAGCCCGTCGTCGACTACCTGCGGGTCGCGGTCCGCTCGTCGATCCTCTCCTCGGCCATCCCCACTATGATGGCGGGGGCGATGATCGAGGCCGTCGACATCATCGAGAACGGACAGGAGCTCCGCCGAACGCTCTTCGAGAAGGCCGCTTACCTGCGCAACGGCCTCGTCGAGCGCGGCTTCACCGTCTTGGGTCGCGATCTGATCCCGTCGGTACCGCTGTTCATGGGCGACGAGTACCTCGGCGTGAGATTCACCGAGGAGCTGCACAAGCGCGGGATCCTCTGTTCGCTCGTGCGCTGGCCCGCCGCGCCCCAGGGCAAAGCGCGCTTCAGGATCATCGTCATGGCGAGGCACTCGTACGAACAGCTCGACCGCTTCCTCGACGCGTGCTCGGAGATCGGCGTCGAACTCGGGATGCTTGAGGCAAGCGAGAAGAACCGCGTCTAGTCTGCGACCCAGCCCTGCGGCGTCTGCACCGGGTCACCCATCGGCTGCGGCGGCTGCTCCTGCGCGCTGCCCCGACGCGGGAACACGGCTTCCCAGTCGACGCGGGCCGTCTTCGCCATGAAGAACGCCAGCGTCAGGATCGCACCGACCGTGATCGCGAGCCCGGTGAAGCCCTCGAAGAAGAAGCTGTAGCTGAACAGGACGAGGAACACGAACTGACTGATCGCGATCTCGACGAGCGTCACGTTCTTCCCCACGACGACGAACAGGTAGCCGACGACGAGCGCGACGGACGTGGCCGCCGCGACGACGAACGCGATGTTGATGTCGATCTGGTCGGCCAGATACGCGAGCAGCAGATCGAACGCGAAGAACGCGGCAGCGATGAAGCCGTAGTGGACCGGATGCAGTCTCACGCTGCGGGTCGCGGTCAGGAGGATCAGGGCCGCGAAGAAGAAGAGCAATGAGACCGGAGCGAATGCGGTGATGCGTGCGACGAGCGGCCCGGGATTCAACGGGCTCGGCATGACAAGCCCGATCTCACGCCCGCTGACGACGCTCTCGTACTTCCACACCAGGTCCCAACCGCTCCCGGACCTCTCGGCCGTAGTCGGCGACACGCCGCTCGCCGGGTAGTCGATCTTGCCGAAGTCCGTCTTCATCTTGAGCTCGAAGTCGCGGATGACGCTCGCCCCTCCAGGGCTCGGCCGGTAGGCCCAGTTGTCCATCCCGTTGGTGCGGTAACCGGTGTCGACCGAGACGGCTGCCCCGGGTTCGATCTTGAACTCGGCGGTTGCATTGCCGCTCTCGTAGCGAACCGGGACCTCTTCCCCGTCCACGCGCACCGTGAATCCGTCGTAGCTGCCAGAAGGGTCGGGGAATCGGAATCGCATCGTAGACTCGACCGGGTGGTCCGTCGGGTTGCTGACGCGGTAGGCGGCGTCGAAGTCCACGACGTACGTGGCGTACCAGAGCAGCCCCTTGCGCCGCTGGTCCAAGGTGAAGTCGGCGGCGATGTCGCTGGCCACGAGATCGAGCTGCCTGGACTTCCTCGGTCCCTTCTTCTTCTCGGTGCCGGGAACCGTGTAGCGGAACTCGGGCGCCTCCTGCACCTGAGGAGCTCCCCAAAGGCCGCTCACCTCGTCCCCGAGTCGGACCTCGTTCGCGTCGGTCCTCAACTGCACGGACCCCGCGAGCACCATCCAGGCTCCTGCGGCGAGAACGAAGATCACGATGATGGCGAACAGCCGGCGGCCAGACATGGTCTCTCCCTTGTCGAGAATGCGTCGTGCCTTCGTCTCTGAGCGTATCCGCCCCACGTTCCGCCGAGGTGGCGTCGGGATGACATACCGGTGACGACCGGTGCCGACACGGCAACGACGACGGGTGCCCGTGCGTGAAGGAGCCCGCGGGCTCTCCACCTGCCGAGGAGAGGGACAGGCGGCCTGAGCCTGCGCTATCCTCGTTGCGGTACGCGTCCGCACCGAGAAGGGAAGATGCATGCGGCTTGCGAGGAAGCTTGCATTGGTGGTGATCGCCCTGGCGCTCGCCGGCTCCCTCGTGGCATGCGGCGGGCAGACCGACGAGGCGAACGCGGCGATCGATCGCGCGAACGCCCAGATCGAGAAGTACAACCAGCGAGACGGCGAGATCAGCGACCTGATGCAAGAACTACTGGCCCTCGGCGATTCCCCGGAAGACGCGAAGAAGGGCGTCGACGTCTCCGCGCAGGTGATCGAGAAGATCGGGGAGCAGAAGGAAGCCATGAAGGCCGCGCAGGCCGAGTACGTGAAGATCGGTACGCTCGAGGTCTCAGACGAGATCAAGACCTACGCGCAGATGCAGCTGGGAATCGCGGAGAAGCAGCTGGAATCCGACACGGTTGCCGAGAGCATCGCCGCGGATTCCAAGGAGTTGTTCCCGCTGGTTCAGTCGAACCGGAAGGACCGCGTACGGTCCATTGCGAAACTCAACGAGTCGATCGACAAGAACCTCGATCGGCTCAACGCCCTGCAGCAGGAGACCCAGACGCTCCAGCAGGAAGCCGACAAGTACTTCCAGGAGAACCTCGGCGGCTAGGCGGCGCCTCTGCGTGCATGCGAGCTGGCGATGATGAACCGTCTGCCTGACGCGGCCCCGAGCGCCGCGACGCGGCAGGCCATCAGGCTTCGGGGGGAGAGCTCGACGCCGTCCACCTCGAGGAACACGCATTCGTCCGTCCACACGGCGAACACGCCGTCGGGGGACGCGTCGATCGCGCTGCACAGCCCGTCAGCAAGGCGGAGTATCGCGGCGAGCCACAGCGTACGCCGCTGGATGTCCGAAGGACGGCACCGCACGGCCTCGCCGCTCGAGACAGAGGGCACGTCGGCCGCGAGCAGGCTCACGGTCTCGACGATCGCAGCCTGACAGGGGTGCAGGTTCCGCAGCGCATGGCCGCTGAACTTTCGCTCGATGGTGCAGGGTCCGACCGATCTGAAGTGAGCCAGTGCGACCGCAGAGCGGGAGAGCAGGTCGACATCACTGTCCTGGAGATGATGCAGCGGCTGGAGGGCGGCGAAGATGCGAGCGGCCGTGGAGGCTGTCGACGACCCATCAGTGAGGCTGACGGGGTCGGAAGGAAGGTTGGCGGGCTCGGGCACGAGAGCCTCCTGTCCGATCCGGTGACGGATGAGCAGACGTGGCTGCGACTCGTGCTACGAACGTCAGCTACATGATTGCCGCTGGGAACCACCGATGGAAGGACCGGGGCCTCAAAGCAACAGAGGTTTTGCGCCCATGAAACGAACGGTTCACGTCGGCCCGTCGTCTGCCGGCCCTCAGTCCGAGGTCGAGTAGGCCGGAACCGCTCGCACGCTCAGCTGTTCGGTGTCTGCGTCCGGCGTACCCACGTAGGCCTCGAGGGGCTTCGGCCACCCCACTTCGTAGCCTTGCGCGTAGTCGACACCGTGATCGTTGACCGCGTCGAGCAGGTCCTGGCTCTCCACGTACTCAGCCACGGTGCAGATGTTGAGGCCCTTGCACATCTCGACGATCGCCGAGACGAAGTGCGCGTTCGCCGAGGCGTCTTCGAGGCCCTTGACGAGGCTTCCGTCGATCTTGAGGAAGTCGACTGGAAGGTGCTTGAGGTAGTAGAACGACGAGGAGCCCGACCCGAAGTCGTCGAGCGAGAACTGGCAGCCCACGCTCTTGAGCGCGCGCACGAACTCCTGCGCCCGCTCGATGTCCGATATCGCGATCGTCTCGGTGATCTCGATCGTGAGGCGGGAGGGATCGACGCCGGTCGCCGCGAATTCCTCGTGGAAGATGCCGAGAAGCTCGGGGTCCGAGCACGCACACCCGGAGAGGTTGATGCAGAACTGGGTGTCGCGACCGGCAGCCGATTCGTCAGCGAGTAGTTGGATGGCCTTACGCGAGACCCACCGGTCGATGTCGCGGATGATCCCGAGCCGCTCGGCGGTCGGGATGATCTCTCCCGGCATGACGATGCGTCCGTCCACGTCGATCATCCGGAGCAGCAGCTCGTACGCGGCAACCACGCCGTCGGAGAGGCGCTTCATCGGCTGTCCGTAGAGCACGAACCGGTCTTCACGAAGCGCGTTGACGATCCGCTCGGCGGTCTCGATGTGCTCGGTCATCCGGCAGTGCCACGAGTCGTCGTGCGTGTAGACGACGACGCGATTGCCACCCGTCGCCTTCGCCTCGTACATGGCGAGGTCGGCACGGGACATGAGCGAGTCGCAATCGGTGCCGTGTTCCGGGTAGCACGCGACCCCCATGCTGGCCGTGATGCGCACCTCGTGCCCTCCAGCCGAGAACGTGCGCTCGGACAGGAGGTGGAGCATCCGGTCGGCAGCGGCCTCCGCCTCGGCCTGGTCGGCCTGCGGGAGAAGCATGCCGAACTCGTCGCCTCCGAGTCTCGCCAGGGTGCAGTAGTCACGCGTGTGATTGCGGATGGACTGGCTCAGCGAAACGAGAAGGTCGTCGCCGACCGCGTGCCCGAGGCAGTCGTTGATGTCTTTGAAGTGATCGAGGTCGAACCAGACGATCGCTCCGGTGCCGCCGAATCGACCCGCCTCCGACAGGGCACGGCCGAGTTCGGCCTCGAAGTGGCGACGGTTGTGCATTCGGGTGAGCGGGTCGTGCCCCGCGAGATACGCGAGATCGCTGCGGGACCTGTCCAGCTCGAGCTGCATCGAGAACAGCCGGCCAAGTCCCTCGGCGAGAGCGATGGCCGTGCGGTTGAGCCTGCGCGACGAGGTGAAGTAGAACTTCAGGGTGCCGGCCGGCTCCCCTGCGATCTGGAGCGGGACGACGATCGCCGCGCGCAGTGCGCATTTCGGATCGGTGCACCCGATCTTCGAGCGCCCGCGGAGCACGCCCATCGAGTTGTTCGCGATGGCGTCTCTCGTCGCCTGAGTCACGATCGGACCGCCGACAGTGTGGTGCTCGCTGCCGATGCCGGCGAAGCCGAGAACCGTGTGCTTGTCGGTCACCGCGACAGCCGAGGCTGTCGTGTGGGCGAGAACGAGGCGACACACCGCACTGGCCGCTTCGACGCTCAAGCCGGAGCGGAGGTAGCTCATCGAATCGCCCGCGATCTCGAGGATCAACTCGGACTGGCGAGCGCGCATCCTGTCGGGGAGGATCACCGTCTCGACGGCGACGCCCGTGGCGCCGATGAACAGCACGCCGATGGTGCCGAGCGAACCCACCGCGAGATCGGGCATGTGCCTCGTGACGACGATTCCAGCCGCGTATGCCCCTGCGAGAAGCAGGGCTGTGCCGCCTATGAGAAAAGCGACAGTACGGTTCCGAATACGCACGACTTTCCCCCACCGGTTGCCGGGTCCCGAATACCCTATATCGGACGATATGGAAGAAATCGTTAGCTGCGTGCGCAATCCCCCTGCGCGTGCCTTCACGCTAGACTGCGGAGTACGCCGCGCCTCCCAAAGAAACCGGACCCGCGTGAATCCGTCGCCGCAACCCGCATCTCCGACCCAGCGTGCTGTCCGCGCGGCCCGCGGCGCCCTTCGCCGCCTCGCGCTCCGCGTGCGCCCGAGCGCAAGCCTCAGCCCCTTCGAGCGATTCGATCGCGACGGCCACAACGCGATGCTCACGCGCGGCCTTCCGCTCGACCCCGACAGCGTTGTGCTCGATTTCGGCGGATACCTCGGCGACTACACGGCGGCGATCCGCGAGGCGTACGGATGCACCGTCCATGTCTTCGAGCCGGTCCCTGAGTTCGCCGAGAGTCTCAGGCAGCGATTCGCCGACGACTCCAGGGTCATCGTGCATACCTTCGCGATCGGGGAGAAGGCGGGCACGCGGTCCCTCGGCATGAGCGACGACGGTACGGGCGCATTCGCCGACGGCGCGCCGACAGCGGTGGAGTTCCGCTCCGTCACTTTCCTGAGCGAGCTGCTGCCCGACGGCGCGGACGTGGCCGCCATCAACATCGAGGGCGGCGAGTACGAGCTGATCCCGGCTCTCGCCGATGCCGATTACCTCAGCCGCATCGGCCGCCTGTTCATCCAGTTCCACGACGTGGACGAGGACTCGACCGCGCAACGTGAGTCCTGCCGCCACCTGCTCGAACGCACGCACCGGCAGCAATGGAACTACGACTGGGTCTGGGAGGCCTGGGTCCGCCGCTAGCCTCCCGCGCGCGACCGTCGTCAGACCATTCCGGATGCGACCAGGAACGGCGCAGGGATTAGCCGCGGAGCCCCACCGGAGCTCTCCGGGGCGTCCCAGTGATGTCTTGGGTATCCCTGAGATGAGTAACCGCCGAAAGGAGATCCGCATGCGCGCCCGCCTCATCTCGTACGGTGTCATCGCCTTCCTCCTGGCTGCCCTGCTCGCCTTGGCCGCCTGTACGAATCAACCTGCCGACACCGGAACGAATGCCACGGACGGCACGACTACCGAAACGACCGGAACCCCTACAGAGCCGCCAGCCACTGAGCAGCCACCCGCCGGGGAAGGCGAATCGACCGCCGTCAAGGCGCTCGTCCTGGAACGCTGCACCGTGTGCCATGACACGACGCGCATCAAGCAGGCCCAGCACGACGCTGCGGCGTGGGAGGCCACCGTCGAGCGCATGCGCGGGAACGGAGCGCAGCTCAGCGACGCCGAAGCAGCTGCGATCGCGAAGTTCCTCGCGGAGGGCGGCAACGCGCAGCTCTGACGCGCGCTCGCGCAGCGTCGGCGCGGGATTGCTACAGGTTGGTCTGCTCGGCGGGAGCTTCGGCTACCTGCCCGGACGCAGGTTCGGCAGCGCCCTCGCGCAGGTCCGCCCGTTCGG
>JACRBU010000064.1 GCA_016213085.1 Coriobacteriales bacterium | reverse complement strand
TTCTAGGGGCCCACCCATCATAGTCGCTGCCACACTGCTGTCTCCCCTCGAGAGGCAGACTCACGCAGTCGAGCATCGAGATGGAAGCTCCGCGAGGTGTGAGTTAGACCAACGCGAGAGGTCCCTTGACAACAAAAACAGGCCAGACACCCTTACCGTGTCTGACCTGCGAAAACCAGTGAGCCGCCCTTTCGGACGGCCCAGAGACTCCTTGGTCGCGGGGACAGGATTTGAACCTGTGACCTTCGGGTTATGAGCCCGACGAGCTACCAGACTGCTCCACCCCGCAATGCTGCGCGCCTCTCAGCGCGGACACGAAAGGTAACATACCCGCTTCGGCGAGCGCAACCACGTCGACAAGAGCGCCGTCAGGCGTTCGCGCCCGAGGAGCCGCCCCTCGCGGTACCCCTCGTCAAGTTCAGTCATCAGTCGGCTCCACCTCGCCGACCGAGCCTTCAGCAGTGCCGGCACCGTGGTGGCTCTCGGCAAAGGCGAGAAACCGCTGAGCCACCTGCAGCACAGCCGCTGCCGCCTCAGGAGAGAAGTCCGCGTGGTAGTCGGCGTTCTGTCGCAGGACGCGGGCGCGCTCGATGCCTCGCGCCAGTTCACGTCCAGTCTCGTCATCCCCATAGAAGGCCCGGAATGCCACGAGAAGGCAGTAGTGGCTCTTCTCGGCAAATCCGCGCTGAAGCACCAGGGCTCTTGCGGAATGGAACATCGCGTAATACGCGGTAACCGTGGTTCGCTTCCACATCTCGTTGCCGAAGACGAACTCAGCGTCGGAAAGATCCTCACGGGCTGACGCCAGTTCGTTCTCGACGACGTCCGGGGCAATGCGGTCGAAGCGTGACAGGCCCCCGCGCTTGATGCATTTGTCCAACTCGCTCATGTGCGCTCCAAGATCGTGAGCCCGCCAGCGGTTTCCTTGGCGAACGTCCCACCCTCGGCGATCAACGTCATATGCTCGGCCGGCGTCATCACCACGGGCTGGAGCCATTGGTGGCGCGCCAGTTCTGCCTCGACGTAATCGCGGTCCTGAGCGATGACGAGAACATCGACATCGCTGGTTGCCCGATTCTCGCCGCGTGAGGCACTCCCGAAGAGGACCACGAGATCCAGTCGCTCTTTGAGCGGCTTGATCACTCTCTGTACGGCCGCGATGGCCCTGGCAAGCTTCAGGGTCCGAACAAGCGGATCAGAAGTGTCGACGGAGTATACGCCGGTACGGCCCACGTTCTCTCGAACCACGAGTCCCCCTTCGACCAAGTTCGAGAGCGACAAGTGCAGCGTCGACTTCGGCAGATCGAATATCCTGCGTAGTTCCACCTCGGTGAATTGATCGCCGGCCGCGTCGAGCAGGAAGGCAAGCACGGATTCCTGGGCGGTCGGCGTGTCCGTCAGGCGGAACGTAAGTTCCATCTGGCTGACTATATGTTCATCATGGTTGGACATATATCCACTCTAGTGGACTTTAGATCGCGCTTCAACACCCACGTGACTTTCGAATCCTGACAATGTCAGCCCAGCACCTACTGCCCCAGCACCCACTCTCAGTCCAGCGGCACGATGACGCTCTCCAAGAACTCCTGCATGCTCAACCCGCCGGTCCCCACCACGAGTGGCGTAACATCGCCGCCGAACCGTCGGTCGAACGCCTCGAGACCCCTCTTCGACCCGGCGTGCGCCCCGGACTTCACCTCGACTGCGATCAGCCGACTTCCGGACCTCAAGACGAAGTCGACCTCGTCGCTTCGGTCTCTCCAGTAGAAGACCGCGTCACCGGGCCACCGCCGCTGTTGCGCTAGGAGGTGGGCGCCTACGCAGCTCTCCACAAGGCGCCCCCACCAGGCACCGTCGGCTCGCGCCTCGGCGAATGACCTCCCCGACATGACGCTCATAAGCGCTGTGTTGTGAACCATCAGCTTGGGAGTCGACGCTCGCGAGCGAAAAGGCTCACCCGCGTACTTCTGCAGACCCGACGCGAGACCGACCCCCTCCAGCAAATCGAGGTAGTGCGCGACGGTCGTCGCGTTCCCGACGTCATCGAGCTGTCCGAGTATCTTGCGGAAGCTCAGCTCCCGCCCCGAGTACTCCGCCGCGAGGTAGATCAGCCGTCGGAGCACCGCAGGTTTGTCAATGCGGGTCATGTGCAGCAGATCGCGCGAGACGCTCGTCTCGATCGCGGTCTCCTTCACATACTCGCGCCACCTCGCCTCATCACCGACGAGCGTCGCCGCACCGGGGTACCCCCCGAAGAAGATGAACGTTTCGAGATCCCACCCGAAGGCGTCGCGGCATTCGGGCCACGTCCAGTGCGACGCCCTGATGATCTCGAACCGGCCCGCCATGCTCTCGCTCAACCCGCGGCCGATCAGAAGCGGCGAGGATCCGAGCAGCACGACACGGATGTCCCGCTTGTCCCACGCATCTTGGTCCCAAAGGTACTTGACCCAGCTCGTCCACTTCGGAAGCTTCTGGGCCTCATCGAGAGCCAGAACAACCGGTCCGCCCGTCTGGTCGTGAATCGAACGCGCCTCGTCCCATGCCTCCGTCAACCAGCGACGACCCTGCGCCTCTGGCATGTCCGCGGACACGTAGATGGAAGGAATCCGCAGCGAGGCCAGTACTTGGCGCACCGCCGTGGTCGTCCCGACCTGCCGAGGCCCTTGCACAACTTGCATGAATCGTCGCGGCTCGTGGAGACGAGCCCGCAAGATCCTGGCGATGTGTCGCTCGAATACGGGCATCTACCAGACGTTCTACAAAATGTTCAGGATATTGAACATTTTGTACCGCGCAGCAGCGAGGCGAGTCAACCCGCTACGCTCTCGGGATTCCGGTCACATTCCGGTAAGCCTCCTCGGCCACGCTCGCCCCATGTCGCCTCCAACCACATTCGCCGACGCCTGGGCCGCCTGGCTCGCCTACCGCTGCTGCAGCGCCCGGCCGCTTCGCGCCTCCACGCTCGCCGACTACGAGAGCATCTACCGAAGACACCTCGGCCCCGCGCTTGCCGGAGTCTCGCTCGTCGCGATCGACGGCACCGCGATCGCATCCGTCGTCGTCGCGCTCTCTCGCTCCGGCATCCAGCCGAAGCGCCTCAGCAACGTCCTCGTCCCCCTGCGCGCCTGCCTCCGCTGGCACCATCGCATGGGCTCGCTCTCCCGCGATCCGAGCCCTTGGTTCGATTCATCCGTCCCTGCCGCAGACGAGCGCAGAATCCTCTCGCTCGCCGACCTCGAGCGCCTCATCGCCGAGATTCCGCCGCAGTACCGCGCGTTCGTCGCCACGGCCGCCTACACCGGCATGCGTCTCGGCGAGATCAGGGCTCTGACCTGGTCGGACATCGACTTCGGCACGCGCCTGGCACGCGTGAACAAGACCTACTACCGAACCAGGATGCAGCGATCCACCAAGACCGGGCACGACCGCGAGGTCCCGCTACCCGCGCACATCGTCGACGTGTTGCTGGCGTGGCGCCCCCGCTGCCCGCCTTCGGCAGATGACCTCGTCTTCCCTCAGCCCTCGGGACGCCCCATCGACCCGGACGACTTCCGCCGACGCGTGTTCAAACCGGCCTGCGCGCGTGCGGGCGTCCCGCCGGGTACGCGCTTCCACGACCTTCGGCACACCTGCGCGTCGCTCTACCTTGCTTCCGGCGCCACCGTGCGAGAGGTCATGGACATCCACGGATGGCGGCAGATGCAGACGGCGATGCGCTACCTGCACACGACCGATTCCCTGACGACAGCGGCCGATCGGCTTTCCGCAGCTAGAGCGCGTGTGGAACTGTCGGGGGCCGCGTCGCGGCAGGTCACAGGTAACTCCACAGAAACACCACACGCCGATGACCTGCGGTGCCTTTAGAATCGGAGACATATGCCCGATAGTCTCTATAGAGAAAGCCGACCCCGGCATGGGGGTTGCTTTTCTCTGCACGTGTACCGAGGCGGGTGGATTCTCAGAGCCCGCGAACCCGCTACCAGCGGGAATGTGGTAAGATAACGTTTCGGGCCCGGTCAGAACCAAGGGGTACAGAAAGAGCACCCACTTGGCTCCCACCGGCAACGAGAGGAATTGCATGACGAGCAGACTCGCAGAGACTACTCGGCGAGCATGCGCCTTGATCGTAGCCGCGTCGCTGCTGATCGCAGCGGCTGTTCCTGCGTACGCTGCGCCTGTCAGCACGGAAGCCACGCCGTCTCCGGCTCCTTCCACAAAGCCGTCGACCCCGACGAAGACCACCAAGAAGAGCACGAAGAAGTCGACGACCAAGAAGTCTTCCGCTCCCGCTCGCACCCCCGCCGACACGAATTCAGAGCTCGGCGGCGCTGGTGTCGACGACAAGACGAAGTCCTTCCGCGACAAGCTGGCCGCCAAGCAGGCCGAGCTCGACGCCTTCACCTTGCAGCTGGAGGAACTCGATCGTGAGCTGGCGCTCGCGGCCGAGTCCTACAACCAGGCCACAGACCGCCTCGACGCCACGCGCAAGCGCGTTGAGGTCGCCGAAGACGACCTCGGCAAGGCCAAGAAGGCGTACTCGCTGCAGCAGGACGTCCTCGCCACCCGCGCCCGCTCGATCTACCAGAACGGCACGCTCGCGTGGGCCGAGGTCCTGCTCGGTTCCGACTCGATCGGCGAACTCGTCCAGCGCGTCAAGTTCCTCAACACCATCGGCGTTCGTGACGCCGAGATCGCCCAGTCGCTTCGCGGTCAGAAGGGCCTCGTGGAGCAGCAGGTCGCCGCTCTGCAGTCCGCTGAAAGCGAAGCCGAAGCGCTTGAGTTCGAGCTCCGGGCCCGCAAGATCGAGGTCATGCTCCGCATAACCGAGCGCCAAGAGATGATGGCGTCCGTGCAGAGCGACCTGCTCAAGATGCTCGACAGCGAGGCAGCTCGTCGCGCAGCCGAGGAGCAGAAGCTCTTCAAGGACATCCTCGCCGGCGCGAACGCCAAGGGCATCGAGGTCATCCCGGGCACGCCGGTCGAGACCGCCCTCGCATACCACGGTATCCCGTACCTGTGGGGCGGCGAGTCGCCAAGCGGCATGGACTGCTCCGGTCTCATGCTCTACGTCTTCAAGCAGCACGGCGTGACCCTGCCGCACTACTCCGGCAGCCAGTTCCTGCTGGGCAAGAAGGTCGCCTACAACGATCTGGAGCCCGGCGACGCCGTGTTCTTCGGGAGCCCGATCCACCACGTCGGCATGTACATCGGCGGCGGCTACTTCATCCACGCGCCGCGGACCGGTGACTTCATCAAGATCTCGGTCCTCTCGGACCGTGGCGACTTCGCAGGCGCTCGCCGCTACGACTGGAAGCCGCGCACGGCTCCGATCATGGGGGCCAAGAAGTCCACCGCCGAAGCGCTGAAGGAAGTCCCGGCCAACTAGCGCACCTGAATCACGCATCCATCGAAGGCCGCCGCTCCAGGCGGCTTTCGTGCATTCTGGGACGTAATCGACCGGTTCGGTAAGAATCCGGTAAGGATTCCGCCCGACTTCTGTGGTCCACTGACTGCCAGCACCTCCGACCGACGAAAGGGTCGCTAGTGAGAGACGTCATAGAGGCCGCCCTCGAAGCCGCAAGAACCGCAGGAGTGTCGTATGCCGACGCGCGCGTGGTCGTCGCGCTGACCGAGGAGATCGCGGTCGGCTACGGGGTCGTGGAGGCCATTGAGTCCCGCGCGAGCTTCGGGCTCGGCGTGCGCGTGGTCGCTGACGGTGCGTGGGGCTTCGCTGCCACGCGCGAGGTCAGCGAGGCCACTGCGGCCGAGACCGCCAGGCAAGCGGTGGCGATCGCACGAGCCTCGGCGCGCGTCGCCGGCATCCCTGTGGCCCTCTCGGAGCTCGAGCCGGTCGTCGGTACGTGGTCGGGGGGCTGCGAGATCGACCCGTTCACCGTCGCCCTTGAAGACAAGCTCGCTGTCGCCCTCTCCGCCGACGAGGCCATGCGGGCCGTGGAGGGCGTCGCGCTCACGAAGGCGCACATCGGCGCTAATCGCTATCGCAAGTGGCTCGGCTTGCTCGACGGGTCCTTCGTCGAGCAGTCGTGGACGGAGTCGGGCGCGGGCATCGCCGCCTACGCTATCGGCGAAGGCGAGGTGCTCACGCGCTCCTACCCGAACTCCCACGGCGGAGGCTGGCGCCAGGCGGGATGGGCGTACGTGACCGGTCTCGACCTTGTAGGCAATGCGACGCGAGTGGCAGAAGAGGCGGTTGCGCTCATGTCCGCAGCGCCCTGTCCGAGCACGACCACCGATCTGATCATCGGCGGAAGCCAGGTCGGCTTGCAGGTTCACGAGTCCATCGGTCACCCCCTCGAGCTCGATCGCGTCCTCGGGGACGAGGCGGCCTTCGCGGGCACGTCGTGGGTCGCGCTCGGCGACCTGGACGAGCTGCGCTATGGTTCCGAGCACGTGAACGTCACCGCGGACGCCACGATCCCCGAGTCGCTCGGCAGCTTCGGCTACGACGACGAGGGCGTGCCCGCCCAGCGCGACTTCCTCATCCGCGAGGGGCTGCTCACCGGCTTCCTTTCGAGTCGCGAGAGCGCGACCGCCATCGGCCGCACGAGCAACGGTGCCATGCGTGCCGACGGCTGGAACCGCATCCCGCTCATCCGCATGACCACCGTCTCGCTCGAACCCGGCACGTGGACCTTCGACGACCTGATCGCAGACACCGACGATGGGCTGTATATCGAGACGAACAACTCCTGGTCGATCGATGACAAGCGTCTGAACTTCCAGTTCGGATGCGAGATCGGGTGGGAGATCAAGGGCGGAAAGCTCGGCAGGATGATCAGACGGCCCAACTACACCGGCATCACCCCCCAGTTCTGGAACAGCTGTGACGCCGTGTGCTCCGCCGACCACTGGGAGGTCTGGGGCCTGGCCAACTGCGGAAAGGGCGAGCCGATGCAGGTAGCGCACGTCGCGCACGGAGCAGCGCCGACCCGGTTCCGAGGCGTGCAGGTGGGGGTGGGACGATGAGCATGACCGCGGACCAGGCGCGAGAACTCGCCCGGCGTGCCGTCGAGATGACCGCTGCAGCTGACGAAGCCGAGGCGCTCGTCGGAGCCGAGACCAGCGCGCTCACGCGCTTCGCTGACAACCGCATCCACCAGAACGTCGCCACCGACGATTCGGTCGTCAGCATCCGAGCGGTTGTCGGCAAGCGCGTCGGCGTGGCGTCCACGAACCGCCTTGACGACGGCTCGCTGCGCGCTGCGGCGAACTCGGCGATCGCGATCGCTCGCGCCTCCGCCGAGGACCCTGACTTCCCTGGCCTGCCCGCCCCGGAGCCCGTCGAGATCGTGGACCGGGCGCGGCAGGCGGCTCGCTCCTTCGGGCCGGAACAGCGCGCAGACGCGGTCGGCGCGATCGTGGAGGCCTCGCGCACTCGAGGGCTCGTAGCTGCGGGCACCATACGCGCGGCCGAACATGCGATCGCGATCGCGAGCTCCCGCGGCGTCGACGTCGGCATGACGATCACGGGCGCCGGCGGCACGGTGCTGTCGACCGGCGAGCCGAGCGGCACCGGATGGGCGTCGTTCATCGGCGCGAGCCCCGAGCTGTTCGAATTCGCCGCGATCGGCGCGGAGGCGGCCGACATCGCGGTCCGCTCGAAGGAGCCTGGCGACCTCGACCCGGGCGAGTACACCGTCGTCCTCGCGCCTGAAGCGGTGTCCGACATCGTGAACTTCCTCGCGTACACGGGCTTCTCCGCCAAGGCGATCGCCGAGGACCGCTCCTTCATGGCGGGACGCGTCGGCGAGCGGGTGATGAGCGAGTCGATCACGATCATCGACGATGCCCTCGACCCCGAGGCCATCGGACTCACGTTCGACTACGAGGGGATGCCGAAGAAACGCGCGGTACTCATCGACGCCGGACGTGTCGGAGAGCCGATCACGGACTCGTACTGGGCAGCCAGGCTCTCGATGCCGAACTCGGGCGGAGCCCTCCCTGCGCCGAACTCCTTCGGCCCCCTGCCGCTCGACCTGCAGATGGCGCCAGGCGACGCGACGATCGACGAGCTGATCGCCGCCGTGGACCGCGGCGTCTACGTCACCCGCTTCCACTACACCAACATCGAAGACCCGAAGACGGTGACGCTCACGGGGATGACTCGCGATGGCACCTTCGCCATCGAGAACGGCAAGCTCGGCCGGCCGCTGAAGAACCTGCGCTTCACTCAGGGAGCGATCGAAGCCCTCGCACGCGTGAAGGGCATCACGTCGGCACGTCGGCACGTCGGTTCGGAGGAGAGCTCGACACTCGTTCCGGCACTGCTGATCGAGCGCTTCGCGATGACCGGCCAGACCGGGTAGCGCGCAGGCCGCCCGCGTGCTCGAGCGCTCAGCCGAGCTCGCCGCCGCGCGTTTGGCTCGCATCCGCGGCGCCCTCGCAAAGCCAAGGTCCCGGCGCTCTTGTCGCACCGGGACCTTTGTTCTGGAAGCCAGATCGGCTGGTGGAGAACCACCTCTTGCGAGCCGCTTCCGGGTGCTCGCGACAGCCCGTCGGGGGACTCGCCGCAGCACCAACCACTGAAGGTATCGGCGTGCGCCGGCCCCGACTCAACGTGGCCGAATGACCTAATGGGCATGTCGCTCGCTCTCCCTCCGCGAACGCCCGAGCCGCACCGCGCTGACCAGCGACGTTCTGCGCATGACCCACGGGGCGGCTATACTGTTTCGTGTTTTGCCCCTGGTCCGATCGGAGAGTATGCGCAAATCCACTCTCCAGACTCTCGATCGCCGCTCCTCTCGTTTCGTGGGGCGTCGACGCGAATCCCGCGGGAGGCGTCGCAGCCTGCTGATCGGGGCCGTTCTCGCGACCCTTCTTGTCGCCCTCGTCGGCTGGCGCCTGTGGGCGATCGGCGGAGCCGCCGCCGAGTCGCGCTCCGGTAGGGCCAAGGCCGCCGCCACCGCATCGAAGGTAGCCGCGCCGAAGAAGGCGGCGACCAAATCCAAGAAGGCCAAGGCCGCCGCCAACGTCGACGAGAGCCGCCCCGCCACGCTCACGGTCGCAGCGGTCGGCGACCTGCTCTTCGATCGCAACGTCTCAGACCTCATCGAGGCGGAAGGCGGCGAGGCCCCGTTCACCGGTGTCGCCGATGACCTCGCGAAGGCCGATGTCACCGTCGGCAACCTCGAGAGCATCATCTCGGACCGGGGAGAGCCGGCCGACAAGGACACCACGTTCCGGGGCGACCCGCGAGCGATCCAGGGGCTGACGAGCGCGGGCTTCGACTTCGTCTCCCTCGCCAACGATCACGTGATGGATTACGGACCGGACGCCCTTCGCGACTCGCTCCAGACACTGAAGATGGCGGGCATCGCTCCCGCAGGCGCAGGCATGGACCGCGACGCCGCCTGGCGTCCCGCGACCTACGAGCGCGACGGCGCCAAGGTCGCGTACCTCGCGTTCAGCCACATCGTCCCCGACGAGTTCATCGCGCAGCCGGACAGAGCGGGCATGGCGAGCGGCAAGCAGGACCGCGAACGCACCATGGCTGCGATCAAGGCCGCGAGGAAGGACCACGACTACGTCATCGTGTCGTTCCACTGGGGTGTCGAAAACGAGGACTATGCCGACGACGAGCAGACCGAGTGGGCGCGCGCCGCGGTCGATGCCGGCGCCGACATGGTGCTCGCCCATCACCCGCACGTCATCCAGGGCGTGGAGTTCTACAAGCGCCGCCTCATCGCCTACTCCCTCGGCGACTTCGTGTTCGATCACTACACGCAGAAGACGGGTGAGTCCTTCATCCTGCACGCCAAACTCGGCCCCGACGGCGTCACGAACGCGCGTGCCGTGCCGGTGTACCTCGACGACATGGGCAGGCCCGAGTACGTCGAGGGCGACGAGGCGAAGTCGATCCTCGCCCGCTTGCGCGAGATCTCGAAGCCGTTCGACACCACCGTGAAGATCAAGGGCGACGAGGCGAGGGTGCGTCCGTGACCGAGCGCTTTCCCGAAGATCCGGGCGCCCCGTCGTCCGCGGAAGCGCCGTCGAGCCAGCCATCCGGCGACGCCACGGGCGTGCGCCCGGTGCGGTCGGCGCTCGGCAGCGAGGCGTTGCGCTCGCTCGGCGCCAAGCGGTCCGACGACGCCGAGCGCGATGAGTCCCTTATGCACCACGGACGCAAGCGTCGAGAGCAGCGCCAGATCCGACGCCAGCGGCAGCAGACGGCACTGGCCATCGCCGGCGCTGCCGTTCTCGCGCTCGTCCTCCTCGTGGGGGGCGGGATCGCCGTCGTCCGCCTGCTCACCGCCGAGCCGCCGACGAAAGCCGCGGCGCGGCCATCGAAGGGCCTGCTCTCCGGCTCATGGCTGAGCACGACGACCCAGGAAGACCTCGTCAAGCTCGCCAAACCGATCATCAAGCCCGGGCCCGACCCGACCCCGATCTTCGCGAGCTACCGCGGCCTCGACCTTCACGTGCCGGTCGGACCGACAGCGATCACAGAGATCGGCTTTCATCAGGCCGCGCGCGACTACGCGCTGCACATGACGACCGACCTGAAGGTCGCCGACTCGGACAAGGTCAAGCGCACGAAGTCGACCGGCAAGCGCACCATCAAGGGCAAGGGCGACAGCGCGAAGCTCAGCGGGTGCTGCCTTCGGATGTGGAGAGATCGGCCGGGCAAGCCGGACTCGGCGGTCGACGTCGGCGGCAAACCCGGCGCCGTAGTCTACGCTCCCGTCACGGGGAAGGTACGGCGCATCCGCCACTACAAGCTCTACGGCCGGCTCGCCGACTGGGAGATCCACATCCAGCCCGACGACGATCCCGATGTCGATGTCGTCCTGATCCACGTCGATGACCTGAAGATCAAGCCAGGGCAGCGGGTCGAGGCCGGCGTCACTCGGATCGCGAAGATCCGCAAGATCTCGGGGGTCATCAACTCGCAGCTTGATGAATACACCGACGACGGCGGCAATCACGTGCACATGCAGCTCAACGACACGACGCGCGGGGACTACAAAGGGCTTCGGCTCCCCGACGACGCGGGGCTCGAGCCCTTCCCGGGGTAGACCGGCGTCCGCAGGCCAACCTCAGATCGGAACCCAGCTCAGGCGTAGCGCCCCTACGCCTCCCGCGATTCGTCGGCGCGACGGATGAAGCCGCGAAACCGTCGGTCGAACTCGGAGCGCGGGAGCATGACCCGACGTCCGCACCCCTGGCACTTCAGGCCGATGTCCGCACCGATCCGATCGATCTCCCACTCGTTGGTACCGCACGGGTGGGGCTTCTTGAGGCGAACGACGTCGCCGACTTTGACCGGAACGATCGGTACCGCCACGCGCGCCTCCTCCTCGGCTATGATGTCCGCTGCACGCGGGAACCCCGAAGGTCCCTCGGAGCGTGCGGTATAACGAGTGTAGCGTCCGCCCGGACGCGCGACCATCGCGAGGAGGCACCCCCATGAAGACCCCGGCGATCCTGTCGGTGCTCGGCGAAGACCGCGTCGGCATCGTCGCCGCGATCTCGAACGCGCTTGCCGAAGCGAGCGTCAACATCGAGGACATCCGGCAGACGATCATCTCCGGCATCTTCTCGATGACGATGCTCGTGACCGTCGACGAGGAGAAGACGCCGTTCGAGGAGGTCCAGTCGCGCCTCGACACGGTCGCGCAGGACCTCGGCATGCAGATCACCCTCCAGCGCGAGGACGTGTTCCGCTACATGCACCGTATCTAGCGCTCCACACCTGCGGCCCAGGCCGCGTCGCCTAGCTTCACCAACCGAGGAGGAACCGTGCGCTTTGAGCCCGATGAGGTCGTCGAGACTCTGACGATGGTCATGCAGCAGAGCCTCGATATCCGCACCGTCACGATGGGGCTGTCGCTGTCGTGCTGCGCCGACCCGGACCTCGACGTCGTCGCGCGCAACATCTACGACCGCGTGACCACCGCAGCCGAGCGCCTCGTTCCCACCGCCGAAGCGCTCGAGCGCGAGTACGGCATCCCCATCGTGAACAAGCGCATCTCGGTGACCCCCATCGCCCAGCTCGCGTCCTCCGTCAACGCGTACGACGTCTCCGCCCTCGCCCTCGCGCTCGACCGTGCCGCGAAGGAGGTCGGCGTCGACTTCATCGGCGGCTTCTCGGCTCTCGTGCAGAAGGGCACCACCGATGGCGACGTGAAACTCATGGCGTCGATCCCGAGCGCGCTCGCCTCTACGCAGCGCGTCTGCGCCTCGGTCAACGTCGCGAGCACACGTGCCGGCATCAACATGGACGCCGTCCTCACGATGGCCGAGGCGATCAAACAGACCGCCGAGCTGACCGCGGAGAACGACTCGATCGGTGCCGCCAAGCTTGTCGTGTTCGCCAACATGGTCGAGGACAACCCCTTCATGGCCGGCGCGATCCATGGACCTGGCGAGGCGAGCGAGGTCATCAACGTCGGCATCTCGGGCCCCGGCGTCGTGCGCGCCGTCGTCTCCTCGCTGCCCGACGACGCAGACCTGACGACGGTCGCCGAGGCCATCAAGACGACCTCCTTCAAGATCACGCGCGCCGGCGAACTCGTTGCGGGCGAGGCATCGCGGCGACTCGGCGTCCAGATGGGCATCGTCGACCTCTCGCTCGCCCCGACACCTGCCGAAGGCGATTCGGTGGCCGAGATCCTCGAGGCGATCGGCGTAGGCATGGCGGGCGGACCGGGCTCCACCGCAGCGCTCGCGCTCCTCAACGACGCGGTCAAGAAGGGCGGGGCGATGGGCACGAGCTCGATCGGCGGGCTCTCCGGCGCCTTCATCCCGGTCTCGGAGGACGCCGGGATGATCCGCGCGGCCGAGCAGGGCGCGCTCACGATCGAGAAGCTCGAGGCGATGACGGCGGTCTGCTCGGTCGGTCTCGACATGATCGCGGTCCCCGGCGACACGACCGTCGAGACGCTGGTCGGCATCATCGCCGACGAGTGCGCGATCGGCGTCGTGAACTCGAAGACGACCGCCTCGCGCATCATCCCAGCGGTCGGCAAGAGCGTCGGCGACCGCGTGAGCTACGGCGGGCTGCTCGGCGAAGCGCCGGTGATGCCCGTGAACCAGTACGCCGGAACGGTGTTCGCGCGCCGCGGCGGACGTCTTCCTGCGCCCCTGCAGTCGCTAAGGAACTAGCCGCGCTGTACGGACGTTCGGGATTGACGGCGGTCTAGATCCCGACAGCCTCGCGGAAGGTGCGCACCTGGCGGCGGGCGACGGGGATGTGCGTCTCGTCTCGATCGCCGGCGACCACGACATACGCCCCTTCTTCGCGCAAGATCTCGCGGATCTTGTCGAGATTGACGACGTAGCTGCGGTGGACGCGCACGAATCCCTCGCGCGACAAGCGGTCCTCGAGGTCGCCGAGGCTCGTGTCCACGAGGTACTGGTTCTCGAAGGTGTGCGCGTACGTCGACTTGTTGCGCGCGGACAGGAACACGATGTCCTCGATCGCGAGCAGAACCGTGCGCCCGCCCTTACGCACCGCGATCTTCCGGAAGTCCTGTTCGGGCGGCGTGTGCGCCGTGGCGTGCTTGCGGTGCCAGTTCGCGAGGCCCTCGACTCGAGCGGCGAGCTCGGTCAGGTTGAACGGCTTGGTGACGTACTGCTGAACGCCTTGCTTGAACGCGAGGATTCGGGCCAGGTCCTGGTTCTTTTGCGTCAGCATGCTGACTGGGATGTCTTCGAGGCCCGGGTCGTTGCGGATGTCCATGAGCATCATCCAGCCATCGACCTTCGGCATTATGATGTCGAGGACCACCACGTCGACCCGCTCGCGGGAGAGCACCGACAGCCCTTCGGCACCGTCACTCGCGCCGAGAACGCGCATGCCTTCGGCGCCCAAGCCCCGCTGGACCATCTCGACGATCTCGGGATCGTCGTCGACCACGAGCGCTTTGATCGGCTCGTCGCTCAACGGCCCCTCCCCCGATTGTCCGAACCCCCACCGAATCCGTACCGTTCGCACATTGTATCTCGCCGAACAGACGGATTCTCGAACCGACAGACGCGCAAATACGCGCGTTCGTCCTACCCCGAGCGGATTGTACCCGAGCTACGCGAAAGGCAGACGCGAGCGGAGATTCCCTGCCGAAAAGGCGGCCTGACCGGCGATTCGGGCGCGAGGGCGCACGGGGCTAGGCGCCGGGCTTGCCCTCGCGCAGCCAGGCATCGATGGCCCTCGCCGACCGCTTACCGGCGCCCATCGCGAGGATGACGGTGGCCGCGCCGGTCACGATGTCGCCGCCGGCGAACACGCCGGGGACGCTCGTCGCACCCTCTTCGTCGGTCAAGATGTAGCCGCGGCGCGTCGTCTCGATGTCGGGCGCCGCGCGATCGAGCATCGGGTTCGCCCGCGTGCCGACAGCCATTATCACGGTGTCGCACTCGATCGGGAACTCCGAGCCGAGCACGCACACCGGCGAGCGCCGGCCGCTGTCGTCGGCCTCCCCGAGCTCCATGCGTGTGGCGACGAGACCGGTGACCCAACCTTCTCTTCCGGTGATCTCGCTTGGCGAGCAGAGCATCTTGAACTCGATGCCCTCCTCGCGCGCATGGTGGACCTCTTCGCGACGCGCGGGCATCTCGTCCTCAGTCCGGCGGTACACGAGGAAGACCTCCTCGGCGCCGAGGCGCTTGGCGGTGCGCGCGGCGTCCATCGCCACGTTGCCACCACCGACGACGGCGACCTTGCGACCGCGCCAGACCGGCGTGTCAGCATGGGGGAAGTCGAATGCGCGCATCAGGTTCACGCGCGTGAGGAACTCGTTGGCCGAATACACGCCGTTGAGGTTCTCGCCCGGGATGCCCATGAAGACCGGCAGCCCGGCGCCGAGTCCCAGGAAGACCGCGTCGTAGCCCGAGCCGCCCTTCTCCGATGGCGCCATGAGCTCCTCGACGGTCTCGATCTGGCCGATGACCGAGTCGAGCACGATCTCGACGCCCGCGGTCTCGAGCATCTCGATCTCGGCGTTGACGATCGACTTCGGAAGGCGGAACTCGGGGATGCCGTAGGAGAGCACGCCACCGGGCGCATGAAGCGATTCGAAGATGGTGACCGCATGGCCGAGGCGAGCGAGCTCACCAGCGGCGGCAAGTCCCGCAGGACCCGAGCCGACCACGGCGACGCGGAAACCGCTTGAGGGAGCGAGCTCCGGCACGCAGCGGGACTCGATGTCGCACGCGAGGTCGAAATCGCCGAGGTAGCGCTCGAGTCGGCCGATGGCGACCGGCTCGCCCTTCTTGGCGAGCACGCACGCAGCCTCGCACTGCTCTTCCTGCGGGCACACGCGCCCGCAGACCGCGGGCAGGGCGTTGCGCTCCTTGAGCACCGCGACGCCGTCGGCCCAGTTGCCCTCGATGATGTGGCCGATGAACGACTTGATGTCGATGTTGACCGGGCAGCCGTCGATACAGGTCGGGTTGCGGCACTGCAGGCAGCGCATCGCCTCCGCGATGGCGTCGTCTTGGGAGTAGCCGATAGCGACCTCGTCGAAGTCAGTGGCGCGCTCGGCGGCCTCGCGCTCGGGCATAGGCGTGCGCGGCGCGCGAGAGGGCTTGTGGCGAGGCTTCTCGGCGGGCTGGTTTTCGGCTACACCTGGCACTGGCATCCTCGCGAGTACTCGGCATCGGCGACGCGCTCGTCGTCCGTGTAGATCCGCTGGCGCGTGAGAAGCTCCTCGAAGTTGACCGCGTGTCCGTCGAAGTCCGGGCCATCGACGCAGCCGAACTTCGTCTCGCCGCCGACGGTCACGCGACACGCGCCGCACATCCCCGTGCCATCCACCATGATCGGGTTGAGCGAGACGATCGTCGGCACGTCGAATTCGGCGGTCGTCGCGGCGCAGAACTTCATCATGATCGCGGGTCCGACGGCGAACGCATTGTCGATCGCGCCGGATTCGCAGAGCTCCTTGAGGGGCGCGGTCACGAGGCCGCCTCGCCCGACAGAGCCGTCGTCGGTCATGACGACGAGCTCCTTGATCGGAAGCGCGCGCAGTTCCTCTTCGAGCACGAGAAGGTCCGCCGTGCGTGCGCCGAGGATAACGGTGACCTCGTCACCCGCCTCGGCCATCGCACGCGCGACCGAGTACGCGACGGCCGCACCCACGCCGCCACCGACGACCGCGACCCGGCCGAGGTCGCCCACATGCGTCGGCTGTCCGAGCGGGCCGGCCACATCGGCGATCGAGTCCCCGACCTCGAGGTGCGAGAGCTCGTGCGTCGTCTTGCCGACGCGCATGAAGATGAAGCGGATCCAGCCTTCTTCAGCGGACCAATCGGAGAACGTGAGCGGGATGCGCTCGCCGCCTTCGGCCACTCTGAGCACCAGGAACTGGCCCGCCTTGACCTTGCGGGCGATGCGCGGCGCCTCGACGCCCATCTCGAAGACGGCGTCGGAAAGCTGGCGTTTGTGGACTATCCGGAACAGGGTGTGCCTCCCAGGCAGCGGAGCACAGAAAGTGAACAGAAGTATATCGGTTGAAGCACGCCCGGCACTGTGGCCTCCCAGACGGTTAGCTTCCGGCGGCGAACGGCTGTTCTGAGCCGGGGAATGACCGCGTTTGAATATACCCTGGGGGGTGGTATCATCGGCCCGAAGCGCCCCTTCGGAGGACCAGTACCTATTCGCAGCACCCCGGGGGAATCGAACTAGTGCATCGCAGCCGCGCATATCTCCTCGCGCTCCTCACAGCGCTCCTCCTCGTCACGGCCGTCCCCGCGCGCGCCGCCACGCAGGCTGACGTCGACAAGCGTCTCGGCAGTGCCGACGCCGCTCGCGCGAAGGCTCGCGCCGCCGACGCGAAGGCGACCAAGCTCGCCAAGGAAGCCTCGAAGCTCGACGACAAGATCGACGATCTCCAGGCCGACGTCGACGACCTCGACCCCTCTATCGCCAAGGCGCAGGCGCGCGTGGATCGACTGCGCAAAGAGGTCCAGAAGCTGCGCCGGGACATCGAGCGCACAGAAGCGCAGATCGAGCGCACGACCCGCGAGCTCAAGAAGCAGCAGACTCTTCTCGCCGCGCGCATGGCCACCACGTACAAGAACGGCGAGTGGTACTACATCCAGCTCGTGCTCGGCTCCGACGACTTCGGCGACCTGATCGCGCGCACCGAACTCGTCAGCCGCGTCATCAGGTCGAACCAGACGCTCGCTGGCGATCTCGAGGACACCAAGGGCTCCCTCGAGCGCGACCAAGTCCAGCTCGACCGCGACCTCGACGCGGTCTCGATCAAGCGCAAGGAAGCCGAGGCCGTCGCTTCAGAGCTCCGCGAGATGCAGGCGGTGCGCGAGGCCCGCGTAGCCGAGCAGCAATCCATCTTCAACGCCAAGTCGTCGATGATGGCCGAGAGCAAGGCGAACGCGGCACGGTACCGCAAGTTCGCCGAGGAGGAAGAGGCCGAAGCTGCGCGGATCGCCTCCGAACTCGGATCGCGGCCGAAGGGCTCCGGCAAGCACTCGGGCTCGATGGTGTTTCCCGTGCCCGGAGGCAGCGTCTCGTCCGAATACGGCTGGCGGACGCATCCGATCTTCGGGAAGAAGAAGTTCCACCACGGCCTCGACATCTCGGCGGCGTCCGGGGCGGCCGTACTCGCTGCAGATTCGGGAACCGTCATCAAGGCCGAGAGCGGCTGGGGCGGCGGCTACGGCAACCGGGTGTGGGTCGACCACGGTGAGGGCGTCGTCACGACGTACAACCACCTGAAGAGCTTCAGCGTCTCGAGCGGCGAGAAGGTCGGCAAGGGCCAGCGGATCGCATCCGTCGGCTCGACGGGGTTTTCGACCGGCCCGCACCTGCACTTCGAGGTGCGCGTGAACGGCGACTCGCGCAACCCCCGGAACTACTTCTAGGGGCCGCCGCGCCTAGCCGGCGTTGAACTCCTGCATCGCCGAGTCGACACCGTGCTCGAGCACGTGCATCGTCGCTTGGGCTGCGTCGGGAATCGAAGCCTCGAGCTCTTCGAGGTCGGCGCCTCGCATCGGCTCGAGCACCCAGTCCGCCGGGTCCTTGCGACCCCGCGGGCGGCCGACCCCGATGCGCACGCGCAAGTAGGCGTCGGTCTTCATCTTGTCGTGGATCGACCGCAGGCCGTTGTGCCCGCCGTGGCCCCCACCGCGCTTGACCCGCACCGAACCCGGCTGAAGGTCGATGTCGTCGTGGATGATGATGATGTCGTCCGGCGCGACCTCGTAGGCCTCCGCGAGCTTGGCGACAGCGCTCCCCGAGAGGTTCATGAACGTCATCGGCTTGGCCAACACGAGGTCCTCGCCGCCGACGTCCACAACGGCGACCTTCGCCCCACCCTGGTCCTTCCAGTAGGTGGCGCGCAGGTTCTCACCGAGCAGGTCGAGCGCGAGGAACCCCGCGTTGTGGCGGGTAAGCGCGTATTCGGGGCCCGGATTGCCGAGCCCCACGATCATGCGCGTCATGCGAAGCAGCTACTCCTCGGACTCTTCGGCCTTCTCGCCGATGACCTCCGGCTGAGCTTCCTCGCCCTCGATCTCTTCGGCGACCTCTTCCTCGACAGCGACCGTCGGCGGAGTGACCGAAGCGATGACCGTCTCGGCATCGTCGAGGAGCGTGACGCCGGCGGGAGGCGTGATGTCGCTGATATGGAGCGACTCGCCGATCTGGAGTTCGGCGACGTCGACGTCGATCGACTCGGGAAGATCGGAGGGCAGGGCTTCGAGGTTGACCTCGTGGAGCGCCACCGTGAGAACGCCGCCTTCACGAACGCCGACCGGATCATTGATGAAGTTCAGCGGTGCGACCGATGCGATCGCGACGTCCATGCGAACCGCGAGGAAGTCGATGTGGACGACGTTGCCCTTCACGGGTGCGTGCTGGACGTCCTTGATCAGCGCGTTGACGGGCTTCTTCTCGCCCGCAAGCTCGAGCTGCATGACACCGGCGGCACCGTGGTGCGACATGTAGAGCTCGAAGTCGTGGCGGCTGACCGAGATCGACATCGGCTCACGCCCGGCACCGTAGAGGACAGCCGGGATCACGCCTTCGCCAGCGAGCTTGCGGTTCGCGTGGCCGATCGTCTCGCGCATGTCGGCCTTCAGGATGATTGCTTCGGACATCTGGTGGTTGCTCCTTTCGGGGGCGTGCCGCGGTGTACCGCGAGCAAATCGCCTGCCTTACAGCTGGAAGTCGGGGTCGAAGAGCTCAGAGACCGACTCGTCGTTGAACACGTTTTGCACCGCGTGGGCGAACAGCGGAGCGACGGAGAGTACGCGGATCTTGCTGTGGCGACGCTCCTCGGGCACCGGCACCGTGTTGGTGACGACGACCTCGTTGACCGGCGCCGAATCGACGCGTTCGTAGGCGGGCGGCGAGAAGATGCCGTGGGTCGCGGTGACCCAGATTCCCTTCGCGCCCTTCTTCTCGAGAGACTTCGCGCCTTCGGTGATCGAACCGGCGGTGTCGATCATGTCGTCGATGATGATGCAGTTCTTGCCTTCGACCTCGCCGATGACGTGCGTGATCTCGGCAACGTTGTGCTCCGGGCGGCCCTTGTGCATGATGGCGAGCCCGCCGTTGAGCATGTCGGCGAACTTCTTCGCGACCTTCACTCGGCCGACGTCCGGGGAGACGACCACGAGGTCCTCGAGCTCCATGCCGACGAAGTAGTCGGCGAGGATGGGCAGCGCGGTCAGGTGGTTCACCGGCTGGTCGAAGAAGCCTTGGATCTGACCCTGGTGCAGGTCCATCGTGATGACACGATTGACCCCGGCGCTCGTGAGCAGGTCGGCCACGAGCTTCGCGGTGATCGGCTCGCGCGACGCGCTCTTCTTGTCCTGCCGGGCGTACCCGTAGTGGCTGATGACCGCCGTGATCGTCCGTGCCGAAGCACGCTTGGCGGCGTCGGCCATGATCAGCAGCTCCATGAGCGCGTCGTTCACGGGCTTGCAGATCGACTGGATGAGGAAGACGTCGGCTCCTCGAACTGACTCGAGGTACCGGACGTAGATCTCTCCGTTGGCGAACTCACGGATCTTGACGTTGCCGAGCTCGACACCGAGGTGTCGCGCCACGCCCTCGGCAAGCTCGGGGTTGTTGCTCCCCGCGAACACCATCATCCGCTTGGCTTCAGTCATCGTACGGCTCGCTCCTTACACGCCTGATTGCGAGCGTCAGCCGTCCTCCTCGGAGTTTCGGCGTTCGGCCCAGCCCTCGACGGTCCGCTGCTCGCTGCGCTCCACGCCGAGCGCGCCGGCAGGCACGTCACGCGTGATCGCGCTGGCAGCTGCAGTAACAGCGCCCGCCCCGATCTCCACGGGCGCCACGAGCATGGTATCAGAGCCGATGAACGCACCGTCGCCGATGGTGGTCGGATGCTTGCGGACGCCGTCGTAGTTGCACGTGATCGAGCCCGCTCCGATGTTCACGTCGCGGCCGATGGTGGCATCGCCGATGTAGCTCAGATGCGGCACCTTGCTCCCCTCACCGACGGTCGAGTTCTTGATCTCGACGCAGGCGCCGGCCTTCGCTTTCGCCTCGAGCACCGCTCCGGGGCGCAGGTATGAGACCGGGCCGACCGAGGCGCCCTCGCCGACCTGCGCTTCGATGAGCACCGAGCTGTCGACCACGGCGTCCGCACGGATGTCCGAATCGGTCGCGCGTGTGTTCGGCCCGACGAGCGCTCGATCGCCGACGGTCGTGGTCCCCATGAGCATCGTCATCGGCAGGAGCTCGACGTCCGATCCGATCTGCACGTCCGGGCCGATCCAGACGAGATCGGGATCGGTCATCGTCACGCCGTCGAGCATCCAGCGGGTGTTGATGCGCATCTGCAGGATCTTCGTCGCCTCGGCGAGCTGGATGCGCGAGTTCACGCCGACGGTCTCGGCAGGCTCGTCGGTCGACATCGCCCCGACGGTCAGGCCCTCGTTCACGAGGATCTCGATGACGTCGGTGAGGTAGTACTCGCCCTGCGCGTTCGCGTTCTCGAGGCGGTCGAGGTGCGCGAAGAGGGAACGCGCATCGAAGCAGTAGGTGCCGGTGTTCACCTCGTTGATGCGCTGCTGCTCGTCGTTGGCGTCCTTCTGCTCGACGATCGCAGCCAACTCGCCGTCGCGACCACGGACGATGCGGCCGTAGCCGGTGGGATCGCCCATGTGCGCCGTGAGAACGACCGCCGAAGCGCCGCTCGTCTCGCGCATCGCCATCAACCCGCGGATCGTTTCCGGACGCAGCAGCGGCGTGTCGCCGGAGAGCACCACGAGCGAGCCGTCGAAGTCCCGAAGCGCCTCGCGTGCTCATTCGACCGCGTGACCCGTGCCGAGCTGCTGTTCCTGACGTACGCAGGTCACTCCCTCGAGGAGCGCCTCGACGATCTCGGCACGATGACCGGTGATGGCGACCGCTCGGGAGACCCCCGCTTCACGCGCGGCATCAACGACGTAGCGGATCATCGGTTGTCCGAGGATGCGGTGGGCGACCTTGGGCAAGGCGGACTTCATGCGGGTGCCCTCGCCGGCTGCAAGGATGAGCGCTACGGAGTTCATGCGATGTTGCCTCCCGGAATCGCCTGGCCGGACATGAGGCCCGGCAAGCGAGGATGCGTGGCTGGGGCACCAGGATTCGAACCTGGATAGCGGGAACCAAAATCCCGAGTCCTGCCATTAGACGATGCCCCATCGAAACGCTCTGCAGTGTAGGTAGTGCCCGGATAAGGGTCAACCGGCCGATGGCAGACTGCGCTGCCATCGGCGCCAGGATTCGAGCGGACGCCTGCGGCGCCGCTCAATCCTGGCCACGAACGGGCGTGGAACGCCTGAGGATGGGCCGGCGCCGATCGGGGGTGGCCCACCGAAGGAAACCGACGGGGCTAGACGATGGTGGCCGCAGCGTCGGGGGCGGCGTTGGCAAACGCGTCGACGCCGCCCTCGGCTTGGAACTGCTCGAGTACTTTGCTTTGGAGCAGCGACCGGGCATCCGTGTTGATCGGATGGCAGATGTCACGGAAGTCCCCGTTCGGGAGCTTCCGCGACGGCATGGCGACGAACAGCCCCTTGTCGCCGTTCACGACTCGCAGGTCGTGGACGACGAAGCAGTCGTCGATCACGATGCTCGCAATCGCGCACACCTTGTTCATGGCGACTGGGCGCAGCGTCACCTTGGTAATCTCCATGACTCCCCCTCGCTGCAGGAGGCCGACCCCCCAAGACCGGCCGTATTGCGGCTCTCCACAGGCACACTTCTGCGCCCGTCCTGTTTATCCTACCGCCGACTGGAAGTAAGTGTAACCGCCGAGTCACGAAACGTCGGTCGGCGCGCCGAAGTTCCCAGCGAGCGGCCCGAACCCCTTCGCAGCCGGTCGGTGCTCACGCCATCTCCCGTGCTTGGAGCGCCGCGGCGGCGATGGGGAGGTCCCAAGGCTTGTCGATATCGGCGCCGATCGACGCGTAATCGGTGTAGATGGCGGCGCAACTGCCGCCGGTGATCTTCGCCATCTTCTTCTCGACGTCGACCGGCTTGAGGTTGCCGGCGACGAGTCGGGCCACGAACATCGGGCCGATGATCATCGCCCACTGGACGACGCTCTTGCGAGTCTCGAAGAGCTTCTGGGCGAGCACGGCGTTGGCCTCGATGAGCTCCGGGCGCGCGAAGATGATGTTGCCGCCGGTGATCGGTCCTCCGTCGATGGGAACGAAGGTGCGCTCGGACCCTGGGAACTGGCTGAGCATGTCTTCTTTGCGCACGAGCGGATAGGCGAGGTCGACGCGTTTGGCCATCGCCTGGGCGACGAAGTCGTCGATCGCCTCCGGGGTGATCGCCGGGATGTCGCCGGTGGCGATGATGAGCGGACGCTCGCCCGAGAGAGCGTGAACGCCGGCGAGCGCGTTGTCGATGAACGACGCGTCCGAGAGCACGGGCAGGCGGCCGTCGCGCTTCGCCCACTCGCCGACGCCTGCGCGCGTGGGCACGACGAGCGCCGTCTGCACGACAGATTCGGCCTGTGACATCGCCTCGACGACCCATTGCAGCATCGGCTTGCCGGCAACCTCGACCATCCCTTTGAAGGGGACGCCGGGGACGATGGCCTCGCCATCGCCACCACCGAGTACGACTGCGTCGACTCTGCCGCTCACCAGCCACCCTCCACGAGTCGTGCGCCATGCGCGCTGGTCGCCGTCGCCGTAGTCCACCAGCCGAACGAGGCCTTGGCCACGCGTGCGGCGTGCTCGGCGAGATCGTCTTCCGCGAAGAGCGCGAAGACCGCCGATCCGCTGCCCGAGACTTCGGCTCCGAGGACGCCGGCCTGGTCGCGACACCATGCTAGCGCGACGCCCACCTCACCAACGAGCGATTCGGCGGCAGGCGCGAGGTTGTTGCGAAGCGCGAGGCCCAGAGCGCGTGCGTCTCGCATCTCGAGGGCGCCGATGACGCCCGCGGGGCTCCCTGCGGGGCGCGGATCAGCGTCGAAGGCGGCGTAGGCCTCTGCGGTCGGGACGGACGCGTCGGGCTTCACGAGCAGTACGCTTGCGCGCGCTGATTCCAGTCTGCGGTCGAGCACGTCCCCCCGATTCCGGTAGAGCGCGGCCCCGCCCTCGAGAAAGAACGGCACGTCCGCGCCGATCGACGCCGCGACCTCAGCGATCAGCGGATCTCCTTGGCTCTGGCACCAGAGGTGCGCCGCGCCCATGAGCGCCGCTGCCGCGTCGCTGCTTCCCCCGCCCAGGCCGGCGCCGGCAGGGATCGACTTTCGCAGCTCGATCGAGAGGTCGGCATCGCGGCCGACCGCCTCGGCGAGTGCTGCGACCGCTCGCATCGCGAGGTTGTCTTCGGGAGCGATGCCGAGGTCGGTGTCGCTCGTCAGGCGGGGGGTGTCGGAAATCTCGAGCGTGATCTCGTCCGCGAGCGCGAGCGTCTGCAGGACCGTCGCGACCTCGTGGTAGCCGTCATCGCGTCGCTCGCCGACACCCAGGAAGAGGTTCACCTTTGCGGGCGCGAGGACGGTGACGCGCATTCAATCGACTCCTATGGTTCGCCGGTCGTGTTCCGATTGTCCCCGAAAACGCAAGAGCGCGGGACATTCGTCCCGCGCTCTGAGCGTTTTGCGTGCAGTATCCGCTAGTTCAACCAGGGGAGAAGGCTCTCGCCGCTATCCGGGTGGGACAGCTCGACGGTGCCCGTGAGGACGTCGACGTAGCTGTAGGAAACCCGGGCAGTGCGTTCGCGCTTCTCCTGAACCTTGACCACGAAGAGGCTTGGGTGAGTCTGTTCCAAGATCCCCTCGCGTTCGATGATCTTCGACCGGCCCATGTTGGCCTTGAGGCGCATCTTTGTTCCGGTCAGTTCCTCTAGATCCGAACGAATACGGCCGACAACCTCGACCTGACGTCCAAGGTCCAATGCACATACCTCCTTCGCTCCAGGCACGGAGTATAGCGTGAAACGCTGCCGTTTACCAGCATGGACTTGACTGAGCACGCCGTCGGTGCTAAGAACCCCAGCTCAACGCTCCCCATAGGCCGAACGACCTATTCCTGCGGCCGCTACTCGCCCTCTCGGTCGAGCGCGGCGAAGGCCTTCGCGAGCTCGACGAAGCGCTCCGGCTCGAGGACTTCTGCCCGCTCGCGACCGTCGATTCCAGTCGCTTCCAGCGCTGCGTCGACATCCTCCTCGGACCTCCCGAGGACTGCTCTGAGCGAGTTCCGGATGGTCTTGCGCCGCTGCGCGAACGCCGCATCAGCAACCTCCGCGGCGGCTTCGAGCAGGCCCCGTTCGCCGAGAGGGGCCTCCCTGTCGAGGCGGATCACGGTCGAATCGACCCGAGGAGGCGGCAGGAAGCAGCCTCGGGCCACCGGGAACTTGCCGGTCGGGCGCGCATAGAGCCGCAACTTCACGGTGTAGGCCCCGTAGTCCTTGGACCCCGGTTGAGCAGCCATGCGATCGGCAACCTCGGCCTGAACCATGACGGTCGCTTGCTCCAGTGAAGACAGGATCTCGAAGAAGCGAAGCACGACCGTTGCGGCCACTTGGTACGGCAGGTTGGCGACGAGCGCGACGGGCGGCCCGAACGGCTCGCTCACGGCCTCGGCGCTCACCCGTGCCGCGTCGGCCATCACGAGTGCGAACCGCGGACAGTCGGCAGTGGTCTCCTCGAGCGCGGGTACGAGACCACGGTCTCGCTCGACGGCAACCACCGCGCCGGCATGCTTGCAGAGCGCCACGGTCAGCGTACCGATGCCCGGGCCGACCTCGAGAACGGTCTCGTCCCCCGCCAGGTCCGCCAGCGCGAGGACGCGGCCGATCACGTTGTCATCTATCAGGAAGTGCTGGCCCAGGTTCTTGCGCGTCGCAAGGCCGTGCGCCTCCATGACGGCGCGAGTCGCCGAGGGGGATGCCAGACGCGAGTGAGGCACGCTAGTCGAGGACGACGACGGTGAGCGTACGGCTCCCCCACGCGTCCATCTCGTCGAAGGAGTCGAAGTACAGATCGAGGTGGTTGCCATCGATGGCACCGCCGACGTCGGCCGCGACACCGTAGCCGTAGCCGGGGACGTAGAGGCGCGTCCCCATGGGGATGACGTCGGGGTCGGTCGCGATGATGCCATGCCCGACCCTGTCACCCGTGGCTGTCGTGTGGTTCACGCCCGCCTCGCCCGCGGTGTAGCCCGTGCAGAGCATCTCGATGCGGCGGCCGCCCTGGGGCGGGGTGCCCGACGCGGTCTGGGCGCGCGAGACTCGCACGAGCTGAGCGATCGTGCCTGCGGTGCCGACCGCGACGACGCGGGGCTTGGGCGGCTCTACGACGCTCGTTGCGGTGAGCATCCGCTCCCCCGGCTTGCCGCCGGTCACGATGACGCGCCAGACGCGAAGCTCGGTGCCGCGCTCGCCCTTCGAGACGACCGCGCGCTGCCCGATCGGACGCATGGGGTCGTTGCGGACGACGGTGCGGAAGGGGAGGCTCCGGCGCTGCTGCTCGACGCGAACGAATGCGTCAGGGGCCGTGATCGTCATACCGGCCTCGAGCGGGGTTGTCAGCGTCGGCGTGACGGCGAGGTGGGCGGACGGATCGATGCCCGCCGCGGTGAGGGCGTCTGCCACCGTCTTGCCGATGACGGAGAGCTGCGTCATCTCTCCGCGCATGGCGACGGTGACCGGGACGGCGTGTCGCACGATCACGCTCATGCCTGGTGTGATCCGGGTCTCGGGCGCAGGGGTGACGAGATCGTCGGAATCAGTGGAAACGCCCAGCTCAGCGAGGACGCCAGCGACGTCGCGCGCCTGCGTCCTGAGGTCGGTCGAACGGCCGTCAACGACCACTTCGACCGGCTTATGCGCCCACACGAACCCGGTAACGCTCAGTACGACGATGAGTGCTGGAATGAAGGCTGCGACTATGTGCTGGGTCTTCTGGGATCGCGCCGGGCGGCCCGGCCGTCTCCTCACTGAGAACCCCTCTAAATCAACAGCGGAGCAACGTCCGCGTTACGTCCCCTCAACGAGAGCGGGCCACGATTGTAGGCACATCGTCTGACACCGCACAAACGCGCAGGTCGCTATGTATCGATTTGACAACGCCGCCGCGCGTGTCCCTCATCCGCACGTGGATCGGGGGGTGTGCGCGGGCCTTGCGCGGGGGTTTCGCGGCGTCCTAGGCGGGCCCCTCGACGGCCGCCCGAGCGACCGCTTCGCCGATGGCGCGAGCCTTCTCCAGCTCCTCGGGATGTCGGCCGATATCGCTCGGCGAATCCACGCCGAAGACCTCGAGGACGTCGAGCACGTCGACGTCGAGGACACCGAGCACCGAGCGGATCGGCTTGATAGCGCAGGCGGCTCCGTAGGGGTTCGCACCGCCGGCAGCGGCCACGATGATGGCCCCCGGCCGCTTCGATGAGCGCTCGGGCTCCTTCAGCACGTAGCGGCGGGCCCAGTACGGCTGCAGGCGGTCCATGACGATCTTGAGCGCCGCCGGAACGGTAGCGAAGAAGATCGGTGACGCGACCACGATCGCGTCTGCGGTGTCGATGGCCGCGTAAACCTCGGCCATCGAATCCCGGATCACGCACTCGCCCGAGATGGAGCATGCGTTGCAGCCCTGGCACATCCGGACGCCGGTCTCCGACGCCACGAGCTTGACCGGCTCGCCGCCGGCTGCACGGACGCCCTTCATGCACTCGTCGAGCAGCTTCTCGGAATTGCCCCTTCGGCGGGGGCTTCCGGCGATGCACAGCACGAGTGGACTCTGGTCAAGCAACTCATGACCTCCCGAAGATGCGCCGGGCGTTGGCGAGCGTCGCGGCGGCGACCTCGGCGGGAGCGTCCCCGCGGGCCCGGGCGATCGCGGCGACGTTGAGCGTGACGTATGCGGGTTCGTTCGGGCGCCCTCGATACGGGGCTGGCGCGAGGAAGGGGCAGTCGGTCTCGGAGAGCAGGCGGTCGAGCGGGACGACGCGCGCGGCGTCGCGGATCTGCTCGGCCTTCTTGAAGGTGACCGGTCCCGCGAACGAGACGTAGACGTTGTCGCCGAGGGCGAGGAACCTCTCGGCGGTCTCGGCGTCCTCGGTGAAGCAGTGGATGATGGCGCCTGCGGTAGGCACGCCAGCGTCGTCGAGGATCCCGAGGCCTTCGTCGTGCGCTTCGCGCAGGTGCACCGTCACGGGCAGCCCGAACTCGTGCGCGAGCTCGAGCTGACGTGCGAACATGGCGCGCTGGTCCTCGCGAGACGAGTGCTCGTAGTGGTAGTCGAGGCCGAGCTCGCCGAGGCCGATGACGCGGTCGTCACTCGCGACGATGGCGCGCAGCCGCTCTTCGAGCAGGGGGCTCCAGTGACGAGCGTTGTGCGGGTGCACGCCGACGATGAGGCCGACCTCAGGCGCGCCGGCCCCCGCGGCGTCGAGCCATCCGCCGAGATCGTCGAGCGTGACCTCGGGCTTTTCGGTGAGGTCGACGACGGTCGCGACGAAGGTCACATCAGCGGCAGCTGCGTTGCGAAGCGCGCCCACAGGATCGTCGAGCATGTCGAGATGCGCGTGGGTGTCCGCGGTCTCGGCGCCGAGCGCGGGAAGCTCGACGCGCTCGGCCGGCTTCGCTCCGAACTCCGGCATGCGCTGGCGGTCCTCGGCCATCAGCCCGCGTCTTCCTCCTCGACGATGCGCATGAAGAGCGGCTCGCCCTTCTCCACGACGTTGCCCACGGGAAGGCGACCCCAGGCGGACTCGGTCGCGAGATCGGTCGTCGCGTGGATGTCGCCGAGGGAGAGGCGCCGCCAGACTTCGGCGGAGGTGCGCGGCATGACCGGCGCCGTGAACAGCGCCGCGATACGCACCGCCTCGAGCGCGTTGTAGATCACCGTCTGGAGCCGCTCGCGCGTCTCCTCGGCCTTGGCGAGATTCCAGGGGGCGTTGTCCTCGATGTAGCGGTTCGTCGCCTTGATCAGCTCCCAGGCCGACTCGAGCGCGGCGGCGTAGTCGAGTCGTGACATCGCCCGCTCATACGCTGCGGGAAGCCCTTCGGCGATGCCACGGAACGCGTCATCGAACTCGTGGAGGACCGGTGCCTCGACGGGCTGCGGCACGATGCCGTCGAAGTACTTCCGGGTCATCGAGAACAGGCGGCTGCAGAGGTTGCCCCAGTCGTTGGCAAGGTCGCCGTTGAAGCGCTGGACCATGCTCTCGAGCGAGATCGAGCCGTCGGTGCCGAACTGCACATCGCGCAGGAAGTAGTAGCGGTACGCATCGACGCCGAAGCGCTCGACCAGTTCGGCCGGGGCCATGACGTTGCCCTTGGACTTGCTCATCTTCTCGCCCTTGGTGAGCAGGAAGCCGTGGGCGAAGACGGTCTGCGGCAGCTCAAGGCCCGCGGCCATCAGCATGGCCGGCCAGATCGCGCAGTGGAAGCGGATGATGTCCTTGCCCACGAAGTGGAACTGCGCCGGCCAGCGGCGGGCGAACTCGTCGGCCTTGGCGGGATCGCCGTAGCCGACCGCCGAGATGTAGTTGATCAGCGCATCGAACCAGACGTACATGACGTGATCGGGGTCCCAGGGAAGCGGGATGCCCCACGTGAACGCGGTCCGGCTGACGGAGAGGTCCTTCAGGCCACTCTGCACGAACGAGACGACCTCGTTGCGACGCGTCTCCGGCTGGATGAACTCGGGATGCGCCGCGTAGTGCTCGAGCAGGCGGTCCTGATACGCCGAAAGGCGGAAGAACCAGTTGTCTTCGCGGATGAACTGGACCTCGCGTCCGCACGAGGGGCAACACTTGCCCTCGCCGAGCTGCTCCTGCGTGTAGAAGGTCTCGTCGGGCAGGCAGTACCAGCCCTCGTAGTGCCCCTGGTAGAGATCGCCGTTCTCCTTGAGGACCTCGAGCAGATGGCTCGCGGCACGTTCGTGCCGGGGCTCGGTGGTGCGGATGAAGTCGTCATTTGTGATATCCAGAAGCTCCCAGGTATCCTCGAACTTGGGAGCGATCGAGTCGACCCATTCCTGGGGGGACATGCCGTTGGTCTCGGCCGCTTGGGCCACCTTCTGGCCGTGCTCGTCGAGTCCCGTAAGAAAGTAGACGTCGTCTCCGACTAGTCGTCGGTAGCGAGCGAGTGCGTCCGCGGCGATCGTGGTGTACGCGGTGCCGAGATGCGGGACCGAGTTCACGTAGTAGATCGGTGTGGTCAGGTAGAACGAACGGTCGGCCATTGTTTCGGCTCTCCCAGGTCAAGGGTAATACTGGAAGCGGTACCCCACGAGTTTCTTCCTGCAGATTCTCGGCAGATGATAACCGTTTCTATGGCGGACGTTGCCGCCATAGAAGGCGGCGGTTCCAACGGACTCGCTTTGCTCGCCGATGAACCGCCGTTTCCGGCGCGCGCCGCCGGGCTCACGGAAGGGGCGTCACGATGCACGACACTGGAATCGTACGCCGGGTCGACGACCTTGGCCGCATCGTCATCCCCATGGAGCTCCGCAGAACGCTGGGCATCAAGGTGAAGGACCCCATGGCGATCTTCGTGGAGGGCGACCGCATCATCCTGCAGAAGCACAAGGACGCGTGCGCGATCTGCGGGGCAACGGACACTGACGTCACGAAGGTCAAGGGACGCCCGGTCTGCCTGGATTGCGTCGACGCGGTCAAGGGCAAGAAGTAGCCCGGCCAAGCACGATCTCGAATCCGCAACGCCCGCCGGCACGTGCGCCGCGCGGGCGTTCCTGCGTTTCGAGCGGGTGACGGTCGGGGCGCCGAGTCACTCGCCGTGCGCGAGCTCGTACACGCGTTTGCGCGCGACGCCGAATTCGACCGCGACCTGCTTGACCGCCTCGCTTCTGCGGATACCCGAAGCCTCGAGGGTGGCCAGTCGCGCGCGGATAACATCGTCGGCGGGCGCTTCGGGGATGAAGTCGGCGGTCCGCGGTCCGACGAGCAACACGACCTCGCCCTTGAGCTCCTCGCGCGCGCCGATCCGCGCCGCGAGTTCGGCGATGGGCGCGCGCACGACCTCTTCGTGCAGCTTCGTCAGCTCGCGAGCGAGCGCCGCGCGACGTCCCGGCAGGGCTTCGGCCAGTGCGGCGAGCGTCGCGGCCGCGCGTTTCGGCGATTCGTAGAACACGAGCGTCGCATCGAGCGCCACGAGCGATTCGAGGTACCGGGTCCGCTCGCCGGCCTTGCGCGGCAGGAAGCCTCCGAAGTAGAACGCGTGCGTCGGCAACCCGCTCGCGACGAGCGCGGTCACGATCGCCGAAGGACCTGGCAGCACCTCGACGGAGACACCCGCCTCGAGCGCGGCGTCGACGAGCTGCTCGCCCGGGTCGGAGATGCCGGGCGTGCCCGCGTCGGAGACAAGCGCGATCGCGTCGCCCTCGAGCATGCGAGCGACGAGCTCGGGAGCGCGGCGCCTGGCGACGTGCTCGTCGAAGCGTTCGAGCGGGGTCGAGATCTCGTAGCGAGTGAGGAGCTTGCGGGTGACGCGCGTGTCCTCGGCCGCGATCACGCGCGCCTCACGCAGCGCGTCGAGCGCCCTCAGCGTGATGTCGCCGAGGTTGCCGATCGGCGTGGCGACCACGAGAAGCCGCCCCCCGTCAGGCATCGCTCACCGCCGGGGTCGCGGGTGCGTGGGGCGTCATCGGCACCGGCGCCGCCATCGTCGCGGGCGTGGTGCGCCCGGTGAGTTGGCGGTAGAACGAGACCCAGCCGACGGTCACGAAGACAGATGACGGCAGGGACGCGAGCGTGGTGATCGCCATCACCACGAACAAGCCCAACGCGAACGAGACGAAGAAGACGGGTTCAGGCGGCCGCTCCTCCGACGCCATCATCGTCGGCGGGAGGATGAAGATGTACATCACGCCCTGCGTGATCCACGAGACCACCGTCTGATAGCCATACGCGATCCCGAAGAGCATCAGACCCGTGAGGACCGACTCCTTGAAGCGATGCCGGATGGCCCACCACCCCTGCCGAAACGCATCGAGCGGGCCGGCGCGGTCGATGATGATCGCGCCAAGGGCGCTCCAGAGGAAGGGCGTCAGAAGGATGGTGGCCGCCATGGCCATGACGAGGATCACCACGTAGAGCCCGCAAAAGCCCGCGATCATTGCCACGACCGCACTCCCGCTGGGCGAGTCGCCGGCTCGGATCACGGGCAGCAACGCCAGGACGAAGCCGCCCACGGCGAGCAGGCCGAGCGCGAGCCCGGCGATCCATACGACCGCGTACAGGCCGAGCAGCCGCCAGAAGGGCGTCTGCGAGCGGCGCCACCCGTCGAGCGCCCTCGGCGTACCTCCCTCGAGCGCGAAGTTGCCCATCCACACCGCACCCGCGGTCTCCAGAACGCCGAGGACGGCGACAACGAGGAACGAGACGACGAGCAGGGCGCCGGCAACCGCGAGCACTGCCCAGTTCCAGGCGCTCGCGCCGAGAAGGACCAGCGCGATGAAGCCAGCGAGCGGGACGATCAGAGCCGGAATCAGCGCGGCGAAGTAGATGAGCAGGAACCTCCAGAGCCCCCACTGATGCCAAAGGCCGTGCCACGCATCGTTGAGGACGGCGCCGTATCGTACGCGGTTCACCGAGGCGGCTCTTCCTCGGTGTCCCCCGACGGCGCATCCGGCGGCTCCGGCGCTTGCGGCGCGACAGGTGGCTCCGGCGCGACCGGCGGTGCGGGCGGGACCGGCGGAGGTGGCACGTCAGGCGGCACTTGACTCGCCCGTGGCGGCTGGGGCATCGGCATCGGCGCCATCGGTGGGCCGTAGGGGGCGGCAGGCTGGGGTCCGTACGGTGCCTGTGGAGCCGGCCAGCCCGACGGCTGCGCTGCCGGGTACGGCGGCGCAGCGGGCTGACGACCGGTCGCCCGGCGCCAGAAGAGCGTCCAGGCGGCCGAGTGGAACGTCGCGTAGGCCGCGCTGATGACCGAGAAGATCACGGCGAGGACGAGCCCCACCACGACGCCGAGCCCGATCAGCACCGGCGTCGCGCGCGGAACCGCCAGGCCCATGCCGAGGAACACGACGACGATCACGCCGACGAGCACCAGGATCACGATCGCCATCGCGATGCCGAAGCCGATCGCGATGCCGAGCAGGATCAGCCACGTGAGTGCCACGTCCTTGAAGCGCGTGCGCACCATGCGCCATGCATCGAGGAGCGATTCCCACGGCCCCTGACCGGCGAGCATGATGCCTCGCTGGCCGATCGTGCCGAGCACGCCCAGGACGAGGTTGACCGGGATGAGCACGATGACCAGCAGGACGAAGATGGCAAGAACGCCGATCAGCCCGGCCCACGAGGGCTGCCCTCCCGCGTAGAGCGGGACCGCGACGACCGCGAACAGGGCCAGCGAGACGAGCAGCAAGACCACCAGAGTGGGCAACGCGACGAGGAACCCGAGGATCGCGAGCGGCCAGAACCGATGGAAGCCGTCGCCCCACCCCGTGAGCGCCGAGACCTTCGGCGCGCCGCGCTCCGCGGCGTCGACCTGGGTGATGAGGCCTCCGGTCGCCGCCACCTGAAGGATCAGGAAGACGAGCCAGATCATGAGGAGCAGGAGCACACCGGCGACGATGAACGGCCAGAACCTGGCCACGAAGTCGCCGAACTCGGCGAGGGCATCGGTCGGAAACGGCTCGGACGTCCCGCCGCTGGGCGAGAAGTTGGACGAGTTGTAGTTCGAATTGAAATTCGCCGACGTCCCGCCTGCGCCCGCGAACAAGCCGAGCCACCAGAGGTTCTTGTATCGCCAGGTGATGCGCCATGCGCTCTTGATGATCTCGCCGTATTGCATGTCGCCGTACCCCCTCGGACGGTTCGAGCAGACCGAAGTGCTTCGGCTATTCCAGGGTCTTCAGTTCGTATTCCGTCGTACCCAGACCCATGCTCTGTGCGTACGCCATCGCGACCGTGCCGTCGATGCCGGTGATCGCCTTGAACTTGTCCTCGCCCGCCGAAAGCCCCTCACCGCGCGTGCCGGGAATCCCTTCGGCGGCGGTCACGAGGTCGTGGGCGGCCTGGTCGATGGCGACGATGTCGGTCGAAGCGAGCACCCCGATGTCGCGCACCACGGCAGCGTCGCTGAAGTGCCAGCAATCGCAGTCGGGTGAGACGTTGGTGACGAACGAGAGGAAGATGGTCTTTTCGGCCTTGTTCGCGAGCGCACCGGCGACGTGTTCGACGATCTTCTGTTGGATCGCCTCGGGCTCGGTCTTCCACTGGATGCCGATCGCTCCGTGCGGGCACGCGGCGACACACTCGCCGCACCCGTAGCAGAGTTCGTAGTCGATCACCGCCACCCGGTCCGGCCCGATCGCCGAGATCGCCTCGACGGGGCAGGACTTGATGCAGCGAGCGCAGGCGGTGCACTTCTCATCGGTGACCTCGGGCTTGAGGTCGGAGTGCATCCGCTGCTTCGCAGCCCGCGTGCCCGAGCCCATCCCGACGTTCTTGAGCGCTCCGCCGATTCCGGTGGCCTCGTGCCCCTTCACGTGCGTCACGACGACCATCGCATCAGCATGCACGACGGCCGCACCGAGGCGCACGCAGTCGAAATGCCTGCCTCCCTCGATCGGCACGTCGACGCCGTCGCGCCCGTCGATCCCGTCTGCGATCACGACGGGGGCTTCCACCGTCGCGTATCCGAACCCGTTCTGGATGGCGGTCTGCAGGTGATCGACCGCGTTGCCGCGAGCCCCGCGATAGAGCGTGTTGCTGTCGGTCAGGAACGGCTTGCCGCCCTGTTCCTTGATGCGCGCTACGACCTCGCGCAGGAAGATCGGCTGGACGAAGCCGGTGTTGCCCTTCTCGCCGAAGTGCAGCTTCAC
>JACRBU010000065.1 GCA_016213085.1 Coriobacteriales bacterium | reverse complement strand
TCAGCTCACGGCGAGGCCGCGTTCGCGGGCGCGCTGGGCGTTCGCCTCGGCGGGGCGGTCACCTATCGCGGGGTCACGACCGAGCGGGCGGGGATCGGCGCCGAGCTGAGGGAGGCGGGCGCGGTTGCGTGCGGCCAAGCGGCGCGGTTGGTCGTGACAACGGCGACGACCGCCGCCGCGCTCGCCTGCGCAGCATTGGTCGCACTCGGGAGCGGGTGAAGCCGAAGGCAGTGGCCGGCGGCCGGGCCCTAGCCCGTCTTTCGAACCTTCGGCCGTGGAATCGTCCGGCCTGATTCCTTCGCCGCGTCGAGCCAGGCGTCCCGTGCCAGTCCGATCTCCTTCAGTGCATCCGCTTGCGTGTGACCGAACGCCGACAAGGAGTCGAGTTCGGGAATTTCCGCGATATAGCCCTGGTCCTCGGCATCACCGCCCTTACTGTCTTGACTCCTTAGTGAGGTTTATCGTACAAACCTAACTAAGATGAGGTGATGGTAATGGCAACGCTCAAACGCAATCGATGGGTGGCAGAACCCGTATCTGGCGTTCCGCGCGCTGATCGGCGTTCATGTGACTACGACGCGTATGTCCCTGACCCGCTCCTCACGCGCCGCATAGTCCTCACCGGCGAAGTGGCAGCAGATGTCGCCGACGCGGAAGCCGCGATCGTGCGGCTCGGCACGCAGTCGACCGTGCTTACTGATACCGAAGCCCTTGCGCGCCTGCTGCTGCGTGCCGAGTGTGTGGCCTCATCCAAGATCGAAGGACTCGAGGTTGGCCCGCGACGATTGCTGCGCGCGGAAGCGGCCAGACAGATGGGTGAGGCGTCAGCTGATGTCACAGCTGAGGAAGTCCTCGGGAACATCGATGCCATGGGAGAGGCGCTCCAGGCCGCTGAACGCGAGACAGTCATTACGCGCGCGACAATCCTCGGGATTCACCGATGCCTTCTCGCCAATACTCCTCTCAAGCAACACGCTGGTGAGATCCGGGAGGTTCAGAATTGGATCGGTGGCAGTGCGTACAACCCATGCAGTGCCGCCTTTGTGCCACCGCCACCAGATACCCTGCGCGATCTCCTCGACGACCTCGCTGAGTTCTGCAACGGAGACTCCCTGCCGGCAATCGTCCAGGCCGCCCTCGCGCACGCCCAGTTCGAGACGATCCACCCCTTCGTAGACGGGAACGGACGAACGGGGCGCGCCTTGATTCACCTGATTCTGCGCCGCCGTGGTCTGTCCAGAAGCGTCCAACCGCCCATCTCGCTCGTCCTGGCAACGCGCGCAAACGACTACGTCGGCGGCCTGACCGGGTACCGATACGTCGGTCCATCGGATGGAGACGCCGCCCACGAGGGTCTGAATAACTGGGTTGGATCCTTCGCAGCCGCATGTGTCCGAGCAACGGACGATGCTCAGGCATTCGAGGCACGCTGCCAGGCGATCCAAGCCACTTGGCGAGAGAGGGTCGGCCGCGTTCGGAGTGACTCGTCGGTGGACCTGCTGATGCGCCTCCTTCCGGGCACGCCAATCCTGAGCGTCAAGACCGCAATCGCGCTGCTCAACCGCAGCAAGCCGCAGGTCAACCAGGCTGTCGCGAGGTTGCAGAGTGCTGGCGTGCTTCGACAGCTGACCGTAGGCCGGCGCAACCGCGCATTCGAAGCAAGAGAGATCATCGATGCCTTCGCGGACCTTGAACGACAGCTAGCCAGTCCCGACGGCAACACGGCGGTCTCAGCGCCCACAAGACCAGTCCCGGGGCGTAGGGATTAGCGTGCTGTCCGTCCGCGTCGGTCCGACGCCCATTCCAGTAGGAGGCAGAGGAGTCCGAAAGCGAATCATATAATGTGATAATCGGACTATATGCTCGGAGGCGCCATGTCCGTCGTGAGCGTTACCCAGATCGCCCGCAGCTTCGCTGAATACGTGAACCGCGTCGCCTACCGTCGCGAGACATTCACGCTCGTGCGCGGGAAGAGGCCGGTCGCCGAACTTCGCCCGGTGCCGCAAGGTACGCAGCTGTCCGAACTCCCCGCGGTGCTCGCTTCCTTGCCCCACCTCAGCCAGTCCGAGGCGGACGACTTTGCCGAAGACCTGGCCACAGCGCGAGTGGAACTCGCCCAAGCGGAGGTTCGCGACGCATGGGAGTCCTGATCGACGCGAGCATTCTGATCGAGGTCGAGCGGGGTCGATTGGGGGTCGAGCCGCATGTCGCACTCCATGAGGGCGAGGAGGCCTTCATCTCGGTCGTCACTGCGAGCGAGCTGCTGCACGGTGTCCACCGCGCGATGCGGGCCGACATTCGGGCAAAGCGGTCAGCATTCGTCGAGGGAATTCTCGAGCACTTCCCGCTTCTCGAGATCGACTCAACCTGTGCGCGTGCCCACGCGCGCGTCTGGGCTGACCTGCGCCAGGCGGGAACGATGATCGGCCCGCACGATCTGTGGCTGGCGGCCACGTGCCAGGCGCACGGCCTGACGATGGTCACCGCGAACGTGCGGGCGTTCGAGCGAGTCCCGGGGCTGTCGGTCGAAGTGTGGGCCGAGGTGGCGTTGGGGTGACCGGCAGGTGTCCTAGCCTCATCCGCCCGGCGAAACCAGCCCAGTCTCATACGCCGTGACGACCAACTGAGCCGTGTCCGTTCGTCGGGCTTCATCAACTACACGTATCACTGGTACTGGCACGAAACGCTGGACAACATACGGAAGAAGTGAGGGAACCCGTGAGCATCCGTGTCCGTTTCGGCGTAGCGAGCGTAGCTGCCCGCATTTCGGTCGCGTCCCTTCTTGTTGCCTGCGTTGTGTTCACTGGATGCGTGCCGAAAGAGCAGTTCCGTGTACCCGGGGGTGACGAGTCCCCAGCCGCAGCTGCTCGCATCCTGCTGGGGGAGGCCAAACAGCGTGGCTCGGTCCGGCTCCCGCAAGAGCCGTTGGAGATTCGCGTCATGGCGCTGGGCACACCTGACCACGGTCTGAGTTCGGATGCAAGGGTGTGGGAAAGCGCGAGGACGATAGGAGACGTAGTTGAGTCCGAACGCCCGACTTCGCGATATGAGGTCTTCGTGTTCCAGAACGGAAAGCCTGCTGGTAGCTACAGGATTGAACGTCACGGCGCCTCTTGGCGACTGACTAGCCCGATTCGTCGCCTCGTTCGCACCCAGACCCGCAGCGCTTTCCTCGAAGCAGTGCGCGGCCAACCCCTGTCGCTGGCCAACGTTCAGGTGCGCCGCGACATAGAGCTGACGGTGTTTCGTTACGCCGACAGGTCCGAGTCAGTCGTCGTCACGCCACCGGGCGACATCCTCATACACGAGGGGCCCGATCTCAAGATGTACTGGGGAGAGATCTACTCCGGCGAGGAAGCCCTTCGGCACGTGAAGCGCTTCGTCGGTCGCTAGCCGCCTCATCCACCCGGCGTAACCAGCCCCGTCTCGTACGCCGTCACAACGAGCTGCGCCCTATCGCGCGCATCGAGCTTCATCATGATGCGGCTCACATGCGTCTTCGCGGTCGCCGGGCTGATGAACAGCCTCTCGGCGATCTCGGCGTTCGTCATTCCGGTGCCCACCAGCTCGAGCACCTCTCGCTCGCGCTCGGTGAGCGACTCGAGCGCCGCGATGTCAGCCGGTGTGCCGGTTGGTCGCTTCGCGAACGCTGCGATCAGCCTCCGAGTCACCGAGGGCGCGAGCAGCGCTTCGCCTTCGGCGACCACACGGATCGCGTCGAGCAGGTGGTCGGGGTCGACGTCCTTGAGCATGAAGCCGCTCGCGCCCGCGCGAAGCGCCTCGAAGACGTATTCGTCGAGGTCGAACGTGGTGAGTACGAGCACCTTCGTCCCGGCGGTCCGCTTGTCGCCGACGATCTCGCGCGTCGCTTCGATGCCGTCCATCTTCGGCATGCGTATGTCCATGAGCACGACATCCGGCCGATTCTCCCGAGCCGCCGTGACGGCCTCCTCGCCGTCGATCGCCTCACCCACGACCTCGAGGTCGTCGGCCGAGCCGATCAGCATCGAGAACCCGCTGCGAACGAGCGCCTGGTCGTCGACGACCAGCACTCGGATGCGACCCGCATCACCCACGCGCTACCTCCTCGCCAGCGGGATCGTGGCGTGCACGCCGAACCCGCCGCCCGGTTCGGGCCCCGCCGAGAACGTCCCCCCGAGCGTGTGCACTCGCTCGCGCATCCCGCCGATGCCGTGTCCCTCGCCGAGCGGCTCCTCGACACCCCGCCCGTCATCGACGACGTCGATCGCGAGCGAATCGTTGCTCGCCGCGAGTCGCACCGCCGCCTTGGTCGCGCCCGCATGGCGAACGACGTTCGTGAGCGACTCCTGCACGATGCGGTACGCGGAGGTCTGCACCACCGTCGGGATGTCGTCGAGCTCGTCGAAGTCGGCATCGACCACCACTTCGAGTCCAGCGTCGCCTACCGCCGAAGCCAGCGTCTCGATGGCATCGAGCCGAGGCGCGGGTCCGAACTCGGCGTCCTCGTCGGTACCGCGCAGCACGCCGAGCATCGCTCGCAGCTCCTCCAGCGCTTCCCGGCTCGTCGAGCGGATCGATTCGAGCGAGCGCTTGGCCGCGGCCGAATCGCTTTCGACGACCCGTGACGCCGCACCAGATTGCACCGCGATGATCGAGAGCGAGTGCGCCGTCACGTCGTGCAGCTCGCGCGCGATCCGAAGGCGCTCCTCGCCCACGCGGCGGCGGGCTTCCTCGTCTCGCGACCGTTCCGCTTCGACCGCTCGCTGCTCGACTTCGGCGATGTAGGCGCGCCGGTTGCGCGTCGCATCGCCCAGCGCCGCGGCGGCGCCCATCGTGGCGATGACCCGAAAGACGTCGGCGATCCAGCGCGGGCTGTCGACGTCCGGCAGCGTGCCCACGATCGACACCGCGGCCGTAGCCACCGCGACCGCTACGAGCGTCCACCGCTCGTAGAGCGTCCCGACTGTGTAGAGCGCGATGATCGGCGCCAACACAACGATCGTCGGCGGCTGGTGGAGGAACTCGTAGCCGGCAGTCGCGATCGTGGCGACCGCCAGCACGGCCAGCGGGTAACGCCGCCTGAGCGCGAGCGGCAGGAACGCCAAGCCGATCAGCAGAACGCCGATGAGCGTCGTCTGCGGAAGCGGGCTCTCGAAGAACGCTCGCGTGACCGGCTCCGGCAGCCGAGGCCCAGGTCCCCCCGGCGGCGGTCCGCCGATGAAGCGCACGCGGAAGACCATGCTCGAGAAGAAGATCGACTGGCCCCACGCGAACAGCGCCAGCGCACCCGCCATCACGGTGTCGACGACGAGCGGGTTCCAGCGGCTGTGCGCGGGTAGCGCGTGGCTCTGTGCAGGTGAGGCGCTATTCATGACTGTGATGGTAGACCCTGGGGCCGACACGCGCATCGGCCGCGGGGAGTGCCCGGGCGTACATCTTGGGTCGTAGGGTATGCTCCCCACTGTTGCCCTTCGAGAGCCTCGCGAGTCCATGGACGCAACCCCGCTCGCATACGACCCCGACGCGCTGGCCCGTCTGGCCGCCATCGCTCGGGCCGCCGACACGATCGACAGTGCGGCAGACGCCGTCGTCGAGCACGCCATCGAGGCGTTCGGGCTTGTCGGCGCGAGCATCTCGCTCGTCGTCGACACTGCCGAAGGTCCTCGGCTTGAATCGCTCGGCGCGGCAGGCGACCGCTCGGCCTTCGTGCGCGAGCTCTCGATGCCGATCGACACGCAGACCGATGTCGGCCGAGTCGCCGCTGACCGCGAGCCGCTCTTCATCGCCGATCCGCACGGGCGCGGCCCGACCGCCGCGGAGCCCGCCGCTGGCGTGGCGCGATGGCGCGACGGCTTCGGCACGCATGCGTATGCGGTGCTGCCGTTGCGCGGTCGCAACGAGTCGACCGGCGCGCTCACGCTCGAGTGGCCGCGCCCCAGGCACTTCTCCGCCGAAGACCGCTCGGTGCTCTCCGCCTATGCGGACGTGGTGGCGATCGCCATCGACGCCGTGAGGTCGTCGACGCCGGAGCCGATCGAGCAGCCGCCGGCTCCGAGCGCCCAGCGGCCCGCACACGTCGCCCGGCTCGTGTCGAGCGTCGAGGAGGCCACCGAACTCCTGGCGCGAGAGCAGCCCGTTGCCGATGTCCGGGCCAGCGTGCGCACACGCGCTCTCGAGATGCCCTCCGCGGGCGTGATCGTGCCTGCCGAGGCCAGCGCGAAGTGGGGCGAGCCGGTGTTCCGGGCGTGGCTGCGGGTCTCTGCTCACGAGGCGGCCTCCGGAACCCGGGCTTTCTGCGAGGCGCTTTCGGCCCCGCACGGCCCCCTCGTCATCGTCGCCGGACAGATCATCGCCGAAGACGCCTCCGACGTGGAGCTTCTCGACATCGGGCTTCGCTCGGTGATGCGCGCCGCGGTCGCTCATCGCGCCACCCCGGCCGACCTGCTCGGCATGCTCGGCGGAGGGATCGGCTCCGCGCCCCATACAGCGTGGCTTTCGGCCGCCGTCGCCGAGCTGGATCCCGACGCGCTCTCGCTCGAGATCGCTTCGGTGGGCTCGGTCGCGCTCGGCGTGCTGCGCACCGACGGCCGCCTCGACATGATCCTCCCGACCGAGCCTCCGATGTCCGAACGCAGGGTCGTGCACGCCGAGCGTGCGCGCCTTCTGCTGCCAGGCGATTCCGTGGCGCTGCTCGGTGGTTGCGCTTCTGAGCTGCACGAGGCCTCCGCACGTGGGTCCTTCCGCGCGGCGCTCGGCGCCGTGGCCGAAGAGGGCGGGACGGAGGCGGTGCGCAACCTGTTCGCGCTCGTCGCGGGCTTCCACTCCGACGTGTCCGCCGCCGTCATCGAAGCGGCCGGGCCACTTGGGCAGTCCGCGGCCTCGCAGGACTCGAGCGCGGGGCAGACCGGCGCCGCAGACGACGCCGCGCCGCTAGTTGACGCTGATGAGCGAGTCCACGGGTGCGTGCGAGTCAGTCAGCGTGGGGACATCTCCGACGTCGATCGGTCGTGAGTAGAGGTCCTCGTCGAACGTCTCGAATCCCGGGACGCTCACCCGCCCGTCCACCCGCTCGTCGATCCGTTGGCGCAGCTCGCCCTCGGTAAGCGGGCTGTCGGTGGCGAGCACGACGATGTTGCGGTTCCGATCGAGGTCGCCGTCTTCGGCCAGTCCGATCGGAAACACCCAGATCCTGCCGAAGACGCCGCTCGCGGTGCGGTGCATGCTTCGGAAGAGCTTGCCCTTCTCGCCTTCGGCGGCTGACACGACGTTGTAGATCAGCACGCCGTCGCGGTTGAGTCGGCCCTTCGCCTCGCGGAAGAACTCGGTGGTCGCGAGGTGGAAGGGGAGCGCGTCGTCGTAGTAGGCGTCCATGACGATGACGTCGTAGGTCTCGCGCGTCGTCTGGATGAAGCGACGGCCGTCTTGGACGGTGATGCGCACGCGGGGGTCGTCGGGCAGCGCGAAGTAGCGCTTGGCGACGTCGACGACGTCGGGGTCGATCTCGACCGCGTCGACCTGCACGCCGGGGTAGTCGCGCCACATCCGCTTGATGAGCGTCCCGCCGCCGAGCCCGACCACGAGCACGCGCTTCGCGTCGGGCTTCGCCGCCATAGCGAGGTGCAGGTAGTCGGGGTAGCGGATGTCGCTCGAGTAGGGATCGCGCAGCGACATCGACGACTGCCTGCTCCGGTCGAAGCGCAGGTTGCGCACGTCGCCGGCTTCCGTGACGAGCAGCCGATGGTACTGCGTGTCCTTGCGGTAGATGACCTTCTCCCCCACGGCAGCGCCCACCGGCTGAGCCGTTCCTGCCGAAGTGAGCGCCGTCGAGCCTGCCAGCAGGCCGAAGCCGATCATCCCGACGGTCGCCCAGCGCAGCGCGAGCTCCCGGCGGGCCATCGGCGGACCGACTCGCTCGCTGGCGTCCGTCTCACGCTCCCGAAGCGCAAACGCCAACCCCGCAGTGGCGAACAGCACGAAGCCGATGGCGATGACCAGCGTCTCGATCGACATGAGCGGGATCAGCCAGAACGCCGTCCCGATCGTCCCGGCGATGGAGCCCGCGGTCGACACCGCGTACAGCCCGCCCGCCGAGCGCCCGATGCGC
>JACRBU010000059.1 GCA_016213085.1 Coriobacteriales bacterium | reverse complement strand
GGCGGTCGAGAACGTACCGCTGGGCAATCCCGCTTCAACGACGAGGACCGCCGCGGCCAGGCCGGCGATGATCCTGTTTCGTCGCGGGAACGCCCACCTGAGCGGCGCGCTCCCCCACCCGGCTTCGGAGATGACGGCTCCGTCACCGTCCCGAAGCCGTCTGAGAAGCCTTGCGCTCGACGCCGGGTAGTCGACGTCCGCCCCGCAGCCGAGGACCGCCACCGTACGCCCGTCGACGTCGAGTACCGCTTGCTGGGCTGCCTGGTCGCACCCACGAGCCGCACCCGATATCACCGTGTAGCCAGCTCGTCCTGCCCATCCAGCGAACAGCTGCGCCGCCCGGATTCCGTAGGGCGTCGAACGGCGCGCGCCGATGACCGCGAGACCCATCTCAAGTGCGTCCGGGTCACCGATGCCGTAGAGCACCTTCGGCGGGTCGGGAACGTCGCGCAACTGCTCGGGATAGCCCGCGTCGTCCAGACGGAGTTGGAACGCGTTCGGATGCCGCTTCACGAGACCGACTGCTTCGCGTGTCGCAGGGTGGCTCCCGGCGTGTTCGTCGGCGTGTCGTGGGTGCGGAGCAGCAGCGCCTCCTCGAGGTGGTCGCGTCGCACTCGTGCTCGGCCTTCGAGGTCGGCAATGGTTCGTGCGACCCTGAGGAGTCTCGTGACCCCGCGGCCCGAGAGCTGTCGGGCTCGGGAGGCGTTCTCCAGGTAGCCTCGGTCGCTCGGCGACATGGCGCACGCGGCGATCAACGCTGCGCCGGAGAGCCTCGAAGACACCCCGCCGCGCGTTCGGGCTCGTTCGCGCGCCTCGATGACCGATTCACGCGCCGCTGCACTGTCGGTGTTGGCGGTCTGCGTGAAGAGCAATGCGGGGTCGACGCGATCGACTCGGACCCCAAGGTCGATGCGGTCGAGCAGCGGTCCGCCCATGCGATTGCGGTAGCGCTCGACGAGCGGCTCGGGGCACGTGCACGTTCGCTGCGAATCCCCGAGGAAGCCGCAGGGACATGGGTTCGCGGCGCCCACGAGCGCGAAGCGCGCCGGGAATCGCAGGCGCGCATCGGCGCGCACGAGGGTGACGAACCCGTCTTCGAGCGGCTGGCGAAGCGTCTGCAGCGCACTCGGCGCGAACTCGGGCATCTCGTCGAGGAACAGCACCCCTGTGTGAGCGAGAGACGCCTCGCCCGGCCGCGGCGGGCTCCCGCCGCCGATAAGGCCAGCGATGCTCGACGAGTGATGGGGCGCCCGGAATGGACGCACGCCGTGCAGCACATCGCCCTCCTGAAGGCCCGCGACCGAGTGCACGAGCGCGGCTTCGAGCCGTTCCTCTGAGTCCAGCGGGGGCAAGATGGTCGGGAGCCTGCGAGCAAGCATAGTCTTGCCAGAGCCCGGCGGGCCGACCATGAGCATATTGTGTCCGCCGGCCGCAGCGATCAGAAGCGCCCGCTTCGCCCCTTCCTGACCTGCGACTTCGCTGAGGTCGCAGGTCGTGTCGGAGCGGGGCGCCGCCGATCCGCCTGTGGGCACCCCGAATGCGCCCGTCCTGAGCTGGGCGAGGTGAGAGATCGTCCGGCAGCGAAGACCGGGCAGGTCCTCGGGCGACGGTGAGCCGAGGGCGGCGAGAAGCGACAGCCGCTGGCCGCGTGCCGCGACCGCGTGCGCGAGCATGCCGGGCACGAGGCGGACATCGCCAGAGAGTGAGAGCTCTCCAACCGCCAAGATGCGTTCGGAGGCCTCAGGCGGTATCTGACCTGTGGCCGTCAGCAAAGCGATGGCGATCGGCAGATCGAACCCGGTCCCGTGCTTGCGCAGCGGGGCGGGAGCCAGGTTGACCACGACGCGCGCGTTCGGGAAGTCGAACCCTGCAGTCCGCACGGCAGCTCGGACCCTCTCGCGCGCTTCCTGGACCGCGGCGTCGGGCAGGCCCACGATCGAGAAGGACGGGAGTCCCGAACCGACGTCGACTTGAACCTCCACGATCCGGCCTTCGACCCCCACGAGCGTGGTTGTGAGGACGTTGCACTGGCCCATCCGCTACCCCGTCACGAACGCGGCGCGGTGATGCCGAAGCAGGGCTCGGTCCTCGGAAACCACCAGGATGGTCACGACGTCAAAGCGCACGGAGACCGGATCGATGGAAGCGGCCTGCACGTACGCCTTCGCGAGGCGCTCGTACCGCTTCTGCTTGGCAGGGGTCACCGCTTCTTCGGGAGTGCCGGCTCTGACGGACTTGCGAGTCTTGACCTCGCACAGGACGAGCGTCTCGCCGTCCAAAGCGACGACGTCGACCTCTCCTGGCTTCGAGCGCCAATTGCGCTCCACGATCGTCATCCCGACACGCTCGAGATACGCACATGCGGCGTCCTCGCCGCGCTTTCCAAGGGCTTTGTTGTCTCCCATGGGCCCCACCTCCGGGTGGAGCCTGACAGGCGCATCGAACCGAAGGCTTGCCGACTTCTAACCAGGGGCGCCCGGAGCGGCCGGCCAGTGGGCTGGCGGCGCTACAGGCTAGAAGAGCGTCGGATCGTCCGCACACGGGGCGAACGAACGCCGGTGCAGCGGCGTGACGCCCATCTCCCGGATCGCGGCGAGATGCTCGGCGGTGGAGTAGCCCTTGTGCACGTCGAAGCCCCAGCCCGGGTAGTCCTCGGCGACCGAACGCATGAGGGCGTCGCGCTCGACCTTCGCGATGACCGACGCAGCGGCGATGGCGGCGACCTTGGAGTCCCCTTGAACGATCGCCTTCTCGGAGGGATGCACGTGGACCGGCAGCCCGTCGACCAGCACGCTCCCGGGCGCCAGGCCGCATCCGTCGAGTGCGTGCGTCATCGCCTTCTTGATGGCGGCCGTCATGCCGATGGCGTCGATCTCGTCGGCCTGCACGTGCGCGACGCACGAAGCGAGCGCGACGTCGAGGATCACGGCGGCGATCTGTTCGCGGCGTTCGGGAAGCAGCCGCTTGGAGTCGTCGAGTCCGTCGATGCGTGGTGCGGGCGGGAGGATGACGGCCGCCGCGGTCACCGGCCCAGCCAGGCAGCCTCGGCCGACCTCGTCGAGACCCGCGATCAGCGAGACGCCTTGGGCGCGAAGCTCGTCCTCGAGCTTGTAGATGCGGCGGAGCCGCGACGCCTCGGCGCGTTGCGCCTTTAGGCGCGCTTGTGCGCTCGCGCAGATCGCCTGGACTCCAGCGCGTTCGTCGCCCTCGAACTCACTCAGAAGCTGGGCGAGCTTGCGGCCTGAGGCGCGTGCGAGCGTTGCATGTATCTCAGGTATGGACGGCGCCACGGCGGACCCTTCGGAAACGAAACGAGCGAGGCACCGGCTGGCGGCTCCTCGCTCGTAAGCGTACTCGCTTGTGGCTCGGCTTAGTAGCCGCGCTCCTTGAGGCGCGCGGCCTTGCCGACCTTGTCGCGCAGGAAGTACAGCTTGGAGCGACGGACCTTGCCGCGGCTCACGATGTCCATCTCGGAGATCTTCGGCGAGTGGACGGGGAACGTGCGCTCCACGCCGACGCCGAAACTGATCTTGCGGACGGTGAAGGTCTCGCGATTGCCCGCGCCGTGGCGGCGGATGACGACGCCCTGGAACGGCTGGACGCGCTCGCGGTTACCCTCGACGACTCGGTACATGACCTTGACGGTATCGCCGACCTGGAATTGCGGCAGGTCGTCGCGGATCTGCTGCTGCTCTATCGCACGGATGATGTCCATCGTCTACGTTCCTGTTCCTCGTGTTTCGGACGTGCCGGGACTTGGCACGCGAGTGAGTAGTATATCCCGCGCTTGTGCCGTAGGCAATGAGCCGATCTCGCCGAATCGGCCTTACTGGGCCGCCACGCCCGGTGCCGCCGTCGGCAGAGGTCCGATCTGGCTGACCGGCCAGTAGGTGAACAGCGCCCGACCCCTGATCATCTCGATCTTCTGCGGGCCGAAGTACCGTCCGTCGCCGCTGCTCGGGCGGTTGTCGCCGAGCATGAGCGCCTCGCCTTTGGGGACCGTGAGCGGGAACGAGATGCTCGACCCGGGGATGGGGTCGGTCGGCTTGCCATGGACGTAGGGCTCGTCGAGCTTCTTGCCGTCAACGTAGATGGCGCCGCCCTTGAGGTCGACGGTCTGGCCTTCCACGGCGATGACACGCTTGATGAGCTGGGGATTCTGATGCGTGGGATCGTCAAAGACGACGATCTCGCCGGGCTTGGGATCGCGGAAGCGGTACGTGATCTTCTCGGCGATGACCCGGTTGCCGATCTCGATGGTCGGGATCATCGAACCGGTGGGGATCACGAATGGCTGGACCACGAACGTCTTGATGCCCTGCGCAAGAAGGAACGCAAGCAGGATGAGCAGCGCGGTCTCGACCAGCCAGCGGCCGACGCTCGTCTGATGAGTCTGGGCCTTCCCCGCGCCGGCCTTGTCCCGGTCGCTGGCGCTCACGCGGGCGTTCAACGCGCTCTCGTCGCGCTCAGTCATTCGTCGGTCCTTCCTGTGCATCACTCGCTGCGCGAGAGATCTCATCATCGGCCACGTTTCGCTCTTCGGCGGTGAGCGAAGCAGATGCCAGCAGCTCAGGGCGCCTTCGCGCGGTTCTTCTGACCGCCTGTTCGCGTCGCCAGGCGGCGATTCGTGCATGGTCTCCGCTTCGAAGGACCTCGGGCACGTCCATGTCGCGGAATCGGGCAGGTCGCGTGTACTGAGGATACTCGAGGAGCCCCTCGGAGAATGATTCCTCAGTTGACGATTCGTCATCGCCGAGGACTCCGGGAAGCAGCCGAGCGACGGCATCCGTGACGACCATGGCGGGAAGCTCCCCTCCCGTCAACACGTAGTCGCCGATGGAGAGCTCCAGGTCGGCAAGGGAGAGCGCGCGCTCGTCGAACCCCTCGTAGCGACCGGGAACCAGGACGAGGCGCTCCTTCGATGACAGGTCGCGAGCAAGGCGCTGGTCGAAGGGGCGGCCCGAGGGCGTGAGGAACACGACGAATCCGGGGTCATCCTCGAGTCGCTGGACCGCGTCGAGGGCTTCGAAGAGGGGTTCGGGCTTCATGACCATGCCCGGACCTCCGCCGTACGGGGTGTCGTCGGTCGTGCGGTGACGGTCGTGGGTCCAGTCGCGAAGGTCGTGCGTGCGAACCTCGAGCAGCCCTCGCTCACGCGCTAGGCCGATGATCGAGACGCTCATCGGGCCTTCGAACATCTGCGGGAAGATGGTGACGATGTCGACGATCATGAGGGCTCCTCGTCGATCAGCCCCGCAAGCAGGCGGACGTGCGCGACGCGGTTCTCCTCGTCGATCTGGAGCACGACGTCGTCGATCACCGGCAGCAGCACCTCGCCGAAGGGGCCTTCGACGACCCAGACGTCGTTCGCCCCGGTGATGATGAGCTCCTGAACCGAGCCGAGGTCTCCGCGCTGGGCGTCGATGACCACGAGTCCGACCGGGTCGAACTCGGGCCCCGGCGGTTCCGGGATATCGCTCCCGCGTGCGAGGAGCTCCGCGTCTCTGAGGGCCTCGGCGGCGTCGATCCCGTCGACGCCCTCGAGCGTGACGAGCGGGCCTTTCGGGCCCTGCCGCACCGAGGATATGCGTGAGGTGCGGATGGAGCTTGGCGGGGGCACGAACCAGACGTCGATCCCCACGAGAGACGACAAGGGAAGGTCCGTGGCAGGAACCACGACGACCTCCCCTTTGAGTGCGTGAGGCTTTACGACGCGTCCGATTCGGACGAACTCGGCCGGTGCCATGGACCTAGCCCAGCACCTCCACGTCGACATCGCGACCGTCGAGACTGCCCGCGGCGCGCGCAAGCGTCCTGATGGCCTTGATGATGCGGCCTTGGCGTCCGATGACCTTGCCGACATCGTCGGCCGCGACGGTTACTTCGAACGACACGCGGCCGTCGCTTTCGGAACGCTCGATCTTGACGTCGTCGGGGCTGTCCACGAGCGACGTGAAGACGTAGCGAACGAGTTCGTCGAGATCGGCGGTTCTCTCGGTCATGGGTCCGTCTACTCGGCTTCCTCGGCGGGAGCTTCCTCAGCTGCGGGCTCCTCGGCGGGTGCCTCTTCAGCCGGAGCTTCCTCGGCGGGTGCCTCGGCGGGTGCCTCGGCGGGTGCCTCGGCGGCAGCGGCGGCTGCGGCGGCGGCATCAGCCTTGGCCTTCTCCGCGGCCTCGGCCTCGGCGACAGCCTTGGCGGCGGCCTTCTTGGAGACCTTGGACTCGGCTGTCGGGAGTTCCTTCTCGCCCTTAGCGATGGCGATGAGCTTGGCGACTGCCTCGCTCGGCTGCGCGCCCTTCGCGATCCAGGCGTCTACCTTCTCGGTGTCGAGCTCGACGGTGGCGGGCTCGGTGCGCGGGTTGTAACGGCCGACGATCTCGATGAATCGACCGTCACGGCGTGCACGGCCATCCGCGACGACGACGCGATAGTACGGCGCCTTCTTAGCGCCGCGGCGCGTCAGACGGATCTTGACTGCCAACGGGTGTCACCTCCGGTTAAGGCGGCCCGACGGTCGGGCCGCTCCTTCAAGCAAGCGGTTGCCTATGGTACGACAGCTAAGCGGATGGGTCAAAGCGCCGAAGGCGGACCCTTCGGGCCGCTTTCGGCTGGGCGGTTCCAGCAGACTCGCTTCGCTCGCAGCTGAACCGCCCACTACATTCCCGGGAACCCGCCCCCGCCGGGCAGTCCGGGCATGCGGAATCGTCCCTTGCGGCCCTTGCCCTGCATCGCCTGGGCCTTCTTGAGCATCTTGCGCGTCTCGGCGAACTGCTTCAGGAGCTGGTTGACCTCGGTTTCCGAGGTTCCCGACCCCTTGGCGATGCGCTCGCGTCGCGATCCGTTGATGATGTTCGGCTTGACGCGTTCCTGAGTGGTCATCGAGCGGATGATCGCTTCGATGCGGTCGAGCGCGCCTTCATCGATATCGGCGTCTTTGAGCGCTCCGGCGCCCGGCAGCGCTCCGAGGATGGACTTCAGTCCGCCGAGCTTGCGGACCTGCTTCATCTGGCCGAGGAAGTCCTCGAACGTGAAGTCCGCTTTCCGAAGGCGCTCCGCCGTCGCCTCGTCCATGTCCGTGTCGACCGCTTCCTGCGCCTTCTCGATGAGCGTGACGACATCACCCATGCCGAGGATGCGCTTCGCCATGCGGTCGGGATGGAACGGCTCGAACGAGTCGGGCTTCTCGCCGGCGCTCATGAACTTGATCGGCTTGCCGGTCACCTCTCGGATCGAGAGTGCGGCTCCACCGCGGGCGTCGCCGTCGAGCTTGCTCATGATCACGCCGTCGAAGTCGACGCGCTCCGAGAACGCCGAGGCGACGTTGACGGCGTCCTGGCCGGTCATCGCGTCTACGACCATGAGGATCTGATCGGGCTTGACCGCATCGCGGATCGCGACGGCCTCGGCCATCATCTCCTCGTCGACGTGAAGGCGGCCCGCGGTGTCGACGATGACCACGTCGCGGAGCGAGTCGATCGCGTTCTTGATGCCCTCTTTCGAGACGGCGACGGCATCGGTGCCCTCGCCGCGGTAGACGGGGATGTCGAGCTCACTACCGAGCGCTTCGAGCTGGTCCTGCGCCGCGGGGCGCCAGACGTCGGCGGCGACCATGAGCGGGCGCCGTCCCTGCTTTCGGAGCAGATAAGCGAGCTTGGAGGTGGCGGTCGTCTTTCCGGAGCCCTGAAGGCCGACGAGCATGATCACGTTGGGGACGCGCCCGGAGAGCACGAGGCGCGACTCTCCCCCGCCCATCAGCTGCGTCAGCTCGTCGAGGACGATCTTGACGACCTGCTGCCCGGGCGTGAGCGAGGTGAGCACGTCGCTGCCGACAGCGCGTTCGCGGACGCGGGCGACGAAGTCCTTGACCACTTTGAAGTTGACATCCGCCTCGAGCAACGCCCGGCGGACCTCTCGCATGGCCTCGTCGACATCCTGCTCGGTCATCCGGCCCCTGCGGGAAAGCCGGCCGAACGTTTCGTTGAGTCGAT
>JACRBU010000061.1 GCA_016213085.1 Coriobacteriales bacterium | reverse complement strand
AGTCACCCGGTTGCACCCCGCTCTGACCCGCGAAGACACCATTGGCGATGGTCGTCCGAGGCTCCGAGAGGCTCGTCACGTCGGCATTGGTGCCTCCGCCTATGAACTCGAAGGACGCCACCTTCGTGTACGTCTTCGGATCGATGCCGACGACCTGGATCGCCGCGCCGTCATACGTCGCCCGTGCCACCCTCAGCGTGGCTACGTCGCCCACGCCCGGTATGTCTTCGACCGAGTTGACGAACGCCTGGTCCGCTCCGAGGCTGCCCGTCAGGATGAGCCCGGCGGGCAGGACGACGTAATCGGCCGAGGTCAGGCTCTTGTCGAGGTAGTTGAAGAAGCCAGCGTACAGCGAGGCGATGATGCCGAGCAGGCCCACGATGATCGCGAGCGAGAGCATGACCGCCGAGGCCGTCACCGCCGCGCGGCCCGGTTGGCGAACGGTGTTGGAGCGCGCAAGCTCCCCTTCGGCGGGGAGGAAGATCTGGATCCCGGAGGCGACGACCCGCGACACCGGGCCGATCGCGAGCGGGGCCATCATGACGAGCCCCACCAGAACGCCCACCGATCCCGCCCCCACGGCGCCGATCTGGCGCGAGAACAGGCCGACCAGGGACAGGGCGACCACTCCGACGCCGATCCACGGCACGACATGCCTATGCTGCTCGGCAGCTCCCTCGATGTGCGGACGGAGCGCCTCCATCGGTTGGATACGCGCCGCGGACAGCGCAGGCTGCAGAGCGCCGAACAGCGTGGTCGCCAAGCCGAGGACGATCGCAAGGGCCCATGTCGATGGGGTGAAGATCGGACCTGAGAGCGTCACGTTCACGCCGAGCTGGGCGTAGACAGGCGCCATGACCTGGAGCATCCCGGCGGCGATGCCCCACCCGAGCAGCAAGCCGAGAGAGACCCCGACCGTCCCCTGGATCACCGCCTCGACGAGGAACATCCCGAGGATGATCCGGCCCGGTGCCCCGACCGCTCGCAGCATCCCGATGTCATGCCGGCGCTCAGCGACGACGGTCCTGAACGTGTTGAGGATGATGAAGCCGGCCATCACGAGCGCGAACACGCCGAACATCGTGAAGGTGTACTGCGAAACGCGGATCGAGGCGAAGAGCTGGGACGTGGTATCGATCCCGGCCGTCGTGTAGTCCTCGCCGAGCCTGCGACGGACCGCAGCCTCGACCCTGTTGCGGTCTGCGCCGCTCTCAAGTGACGCGTCGACCTCGTTGATCTCCCCCGTGGTCGCGAACAACTGCTCCGCGTCGGCAAGCGGCACGAAGACCTCCTCCGCACCGGGAGCAGAGGGGATTCCGATGATGCCGACAACGGTGAGGTCGCGCGTGCCGCCGGCGCCCGGGAGGCTGAATGTGGATCCGACCCGAAGACCCGCACGCTCCGCCAGCCCCTGGCTCACGGCGATCGTTCCGGAGTCGGAGGGCGTGATGAACCGCCCTTCGCTCATGGGGAAGCTGCGAATACGCTGCATGCTGGAGGGCTCGACGCCGACGACGGTGACGGAGTTCACGGGTCCGCCCCTCGGCAACGCGAGGGTTCGGCGGACGACGGGCGTCGCATCGGCGATCCCCGCCACGCTCGCCACCCGATCCGCGACGGACGGATCGAAGAACGCCGCGTCGGCGTTGGACACCGTGACATCGACGCGTCCGGTCGTGGCCAGCAGGTTGCGCTGGAACGCCTGGATGGCGGCGGGCAGCACCCCGTTCAGGCCGAAGACGAGCGCCACACCAAGGACGATCGCGAGCGTCGTGAGAACGGCGCGGGACGGTCGTCCGCGCAGGTAACGCCAGGCCAATGTGAACGACATCCTCACAGTAGCCCCGCCTTGACCATCGCCTTCCTCGCCGCTTCTCCATCGTGTTCGCCGAGCTCGATATCGTCTTCGATGCGACCGTCGCGCATGAGGACCATACGGCGCGCGTGACCGGCGATACGCGGGTCGTGGGTGACCATCACGATCGTCTTGCCCCACTGGTCAGAGGCGTGGCGCAGGAGCTGCGCCACCTCGCCCGCGGACTTCGAGTCGAGGTTGCCAGTCGGTTCGTCCGCCAACACGAGTGCGGGGTCCGTCACCAGCGCACGGGCGATGGCCACTCGCTGCTGCTGACCGCCGGAGAGCTGATCGGGGCGGTTGTGCAGCCGGTCGCCGAGTCCAACCGACTCCAACTGCGAGGTTGCCCGGCGGTTCGCCTCGGCCTGCGACGTGCCGTCCAACGCAAGCGGCAGCGCGGCGTTCTCGGTCGCGTCGAGAACCGGGATGAGGTTGAAGAACTGGAAGACGAAGTCGATCCGGCGTCGACGCAACTCGGTGACCTCGTTGTCGGTCATCCCGCCGACCTCGCGGCCGTCGATGAAGACCTCGCCCTCGGTCGGCCCGTCCAGTCCACCGATCATGTTGAGCAGGGTGGACTTCCCGCACCCGCTCGGGCCCATGATCGCCACGAACTCCCCGTGCTCGATCCGAAGGTCCAGCCGATCGAGTGCCGTGACGGCCGCGTCACCCTCGCCGTAGATCTTCGTGAGGCCCCTCGTCTCGACGATCGCCGAAGGCCCTTCTGCGGCCGGTGACTCGAAGACCCCCTCGGCGTGCGGTCGAACAGCACTCATCGCCCGGCCTCCATCTCGAGAAAGCGCTCGACGTACCGGTCGAATCCGAGACCGAGCGCGCCGTCCTGCACACCGAGTACCCGTTCCACCGCCGCCTCCAGTGCCAGGTTGGACCGCCGGAGCCGGTCGACTCGCCTTCGGCGATCGGGGTCTTGGAAGTACTCGCCCGCCACGCGTCCGCTGAAATCGAACCAGAGCGACAGGATTATGTCGGTCGTGGCCGCGACATCGTTGACCTTGAACGCCCCCTCGTGGCATCCCTGCTCGATGATCTCGGCGATCAGGGGATGGACTCGCTCGATCCAATCCTCGTTGAGCCGGTACCTGAGCAGCGTGTTCTCGTCGGTGTAGAGCAACCGACCGAGCTCCAGGGCCTCGTGGGCACGCCCGAGCTTGAGCTCGCTGCTGAAGCGGACGAACTCGCGAAACCGCTGGTCGGCGCTCCCCGTGACCGTGCTCATGTGAGCTTCTACCTGCTCGAGCAGCTGCTCGCCGAAGCGCTGGACGAGCTGCTCCAGAAGGACTTCCTTGGAATCGAAGTAGTGGTAGAAGGTGCCCTTCGCGACCCCGACCGTGGTTGTGATCTGATCGACCGATGTCCGGTCGTAGCCGCGTTGCAGGAAGAGTCCGAGCGCGGTGTCGAGCAGCTCGTCACGCCGCTCCTCTGGGGCCTTCACGGTGCGGGCCATGGGTCCTCCTCGTACGACCGACCGACGGTCGGTAGAGTGAGTATTCCCTGCGTTTGAGGGACAGTCGCTCGCCTGCGCCCTACTCCTTGACGCGGACGGACATCCCGTCGGTGAGGGTCTCGGCGCCGGAGAGCGCCACCTGATCGCCCTCTTCGACCCCGCTCACGATCTGGACCTGGGTATCGGTGGTCGCGCCCACCTCGACGGTGGTCTT
>JACRBU010000060.1 GCA_016213085.1 Coriobacteriales bacterium | reverse complement strand
GATCCGGGTGACCGAGCTGGAGCGTCAGTAGCGAGATCGCGAAGACGCCCGTCGGCCGCTCGCGCGGACCGCTGGCGGCGTTGCCGGTGCGGCCGACGTTCAGGTATCGTCACGGCGTCAAGGGGGAGTAGCACCCCGGCTCCCAACCGGGGGGCAGGCCGACAGTACGGGCGCGAGCCCCGGCCCTGCCACCACTTCTGTGGCGCGAGACCTTTGGCGGATGTCCGCCAGGGTCTTCGTTTGCGAGGCAACTCATGCCCGATGCTCGAAGCGCGTTCTGCCAGCTCACCGAGTCCGAGGCGCTCTCACGCCTCCAGTCCGTTCCCGAGGGGCTTTCGGAAGCCGAGGCCGCCGAGCGACTCGCCCGGGACGGCCTGAACCAGATCGAGCGCGAGGAGCGCGCGCCCGCCTGGCTCATGTTCCTGAACCAGTTCAATGATGTCCTGATCTGGGTCCTTCTCGGCGCCGTGCTGATCTCCGCCGTTCAAGGCGAGTGGATCGACGCGATCGCCATCACCGTCATCCTCTTCCTCAACGCCGTGCTCGGTTTCGTCCAGGAGTACCGCGCGGAGCAGGCGCTCGATGCGCTCAAGCAGCTGTCGGCGCCGACCGCCACGGTCTTCAGGGGCGGCGTCGAGCGCGAGATCCCCGCCGAAGAGCTCGTGGCCGGCGATGTCGTCGGGCTCGAAGCGGGCGACAAGATCCCGGCGGACGGCCGCCTGCTGGAGGCTGCGGCCTTGCGCGTGGTCGAGGCCGCGCTCACGGGCGAGAGCGCTCCTTCGCGCAAGGACACCGCCGTCATCGAGGGTGCGACCATCGCCCTCGGCGACCAGACCTGCATGGTGTTCGCCGGGACCGCCGTCGCCGTCGGCCGCGGACGCTTCGTCGTGACGGCGACGGGCGACCACACGGAGATGGGCAAGATCGCCGATCTCCTCGCCGCTCAGAGCGACGAGATGACGCCGCTCCAGAAGGAGCTCGCCGTCGTCGGCAAGAGGATCGCGCTGCTCGTCCTCGTCATCGCCGCGATCGTCTTCGCCGAGGAGATAGCGCTTCTGTTCAGTCGCCTCAAGGGCGGTTTCCGCGAGGTCCTGCAGCAGCCGGCCTTCCAGGAGGGCGCGACGGCCGCGCTTCTGATCGCCGTCTCCCTCGCGGTCGCTGCGATTCCCGAGGGGCTGCCCGCGATCGTCACCATCGCGCTCTCGCTCGGCGTGCGACGCATGGCCACGCACAACGCCATCGTGCGCCGACTGCACGCGGTCGAGACGCTCGGGTCCACGACGTTCATCTGCTCGGACAAGACCGGCACGCTCACTCGCAACGTCATGACCGTGCGCAAGATGCTCGTCGGGCTGGACGAGGCCGATGTCCTGCAGGACTGGGGGATCGAGCCCGCGGCCGAGTCCCCAGCGCGCGAGGACCTCTCGGTCCTTCTCGACATCGCCGCCGACGCGAACGACGCCCACTACACTGCCGCGGGCGAACTCGTCGGCGATCCGACGGAAACCGCGCTCATCGAGGCGGCCTCGCATCTCGCCCCCGGGCATCTGCACTTCAAGCGCGTCGGCGAAGTGCCGTTCGACTCCGAGCGCAAGCGCATGACGACGGTGCACGCGAAGCCGGACACGAGCACGCGCATCGCCTACATGAAGGGCGGGCCCGACGTGGTGCTCGCCCTGTGCACGAGCGCGCTCCTGCGCGGGCAGACCGTGCCGATGACCGATGCGTTACGCGCCGAGATCTCCGAGCGCAACGCGGCCTTCGCGGCCGGCGGCTACCGGACGCTCGGGTTCGCGTATCGGAATCTCGCCGAGGAGGAGCCCTCCGAGGGCGAAGCCCTCGAACGCGACCTGACCTACGTCGGCATCATGGGCCTGCAGGACCCCGCACGACCCGAAGTGCCCGAGGCGATCGCGCAAGCGCAGCGCGCCGGGATCACCGTCGCGATGGTCACCGGTGACCACGCTCTGACCGCGCGGGCGATCGGCGAGCAGATCGGGCTCCTTGCGCCAGACGCCCCCGACACCGCGCTCGTGACCGGGGCCGACCTCGAGGACATGTCCGACGACGAGCTGGCCGCGCGGGCGGAGGAGATCCGCGTCTACGCGCGCGTGAACCCGGAGCACAAGCTTCGCATCGTCGACGCGCTCCGGCGCGACGGCGAGATCGTCGCGATGACCGGTGACGGCGTCAACGACGCACCCGCCCTCAAGAAGGCCGACATCGGCGTGGCGATGGGCCAGGTCGGCACCGACGTGAGCCGCGAGGCCGCCGACATGGTGCTCGCCGACGACAACTTCGCGACGATCGTCGAAGCCGTGCACGAAGGCCGCGTCGTCTTCGACAACCTGCGCAAGGTCGTGCTCTTCCTGCTGTCCTGCAACATGTCCGAGGTGCTCGTCGTGTTCGTCTCGGCCCTGGTCTCGCCTCAGGCGGCACTGATTCCGCTGCAGCTGCTATGGATCAACCTTGTCACCGACGGCCTGCCGGCACTCGCGCTCGGCGTCGACCCGGCGGACCCCGGCGTGATGGACCGCAGCCCACGCTCCTCCAACGAGTCGATCCTGACCTTCCGCAACCAGATGCAGATCGTATGGCAGGGTGCTGTCATGACGGCCACGACTCTCGGACTCGGCTGGTTCGCGGCGCAGATCCTCGGCGAATCGGCCTCCGCCGACCGGACGATGGTATTCACCGCGCTCGTCCTGACGCAGCTCTTGCACGCATTCAACTTCCGCTCGGCCACCGGCTCCGTGTTTCACCTGCGGTCGCTTAGCAACAGGTGGCTCGTTCTCGGGCTCATCGGCTCGATGGCGCTGCAATGCGTGGTCGTGTACTGGCCGGCGGCGCAGCGCATCTTCGAGACCTCACCGCTCGGCCCGATCGAGTGGCTCGCCATCGTCGGGACGGCGCTACTTTCCGTGGGCATCATGGACGTGACGAAGCTCGTGATCGCGAGGATCAGGCGTCGGGAGGCGTGATGCACGACTGCAACCACGACTTGCCCGCGAACGACGAAGCCATCGCCCTGCTCGCACACGAGATGCGCGGTCCGCTGACGGTGATCGTCGGCTACCTCGACATGCTGGAGCGCCCTATCGACGAGCACGAGCGAGCGCTTGTCGTGGCCGCTCTGAGACGAGCCGCGAACCGCCTCGACCGCATGCTCGACGACATGACCGAAGGGCGCGGGCCGACCTGCGCAGCGCGTCTAGCACTGGACCGCGTGCGCGCGAGGGACCTCGTCGAACGCGTCGCAAGCGACGGGGGCGCGACGACCGGACGACGCATCGAACTCGAGGCCACCGGTGACGCCACCATCGAGGTGGACGAGCAGCGTATGGAGGCCGCCCTCGGCAATCTGATCTCCAACGCTGACAAGTACTCGCCGTCGGATGCGCCGATCTACATCATCCTCGGCGAGAAGCCCGGCGCGGTCACGATCACGGTCGAGGACGAGGGGCCGGGAATCCCGGAGGAGGAGCGACGGCGCGTCCTGGAGCGCTTCGAGCGTCTCCGCCGAGATGACGAGCTGCCGGGGACCGGGCTCGGGCTCGCTGTCGTACGCGAGATCGTCGAGGGCCACGGGGGATCGGTCGAGATCGGGTCGACGCCCGAGGGCGGTGCCAGCGTGAGGCTCGAGCTGCCGGCCGTTCTCTAGACGGGGCTACTCCTCGAGCGCACCTTCGACGAGCATCCGGCACAGCGCCGGAAACTCGATTCCCGCCGCCCGAGCAGCGTCAGGCAGCAGTGAGGTCGACGTCATGCCCGGGATCGTGTTCACCTCGAGCAGCCACACGCTTCCGTCTCCGGCGACGATGAAGTCCGAGCGGCTCACACCGCGGCAGCCGAGCGCATGGTGGGCGTCGAGCGCAAGCCGCTGGCACTCGAGGTTCTGCGCGTCGGTGACACGAGCGGGAATGACGTGCGTGCTCATGCCCGGGACGTACTTGGAGTCGTAGTCGTAGAACTCGTGCTCGGGCACGACCTCGAGGGTCGGCAGGGCGAAGGGATCGTCGGTGCCCAGAACGCCGACGGTGAGCTCGACCCCGGGGACGAACGCCTCGATCAGCACGCTGGAATCGTGCCGAAACGCCTCCTCGATCCCCCGCTCGAGCTCGGAGGGATCGTGCACAATGGTCACGCCGATCGCCGAACCCTCGGACGCGGGCTTCACGACGGTCTTCGCGCCCAACTCCGCTGAGATCCCCTCGGCGTCCCACTCGTCGCCGGAGCGCAGGTGCACGTAGGGAGGCGTCGGAAGCCCGGCTTGGGTGAAGACATGCTTGCTCATCGCCTTGTCCATGGCCAGCGCGCTCGCGAGGACACCCGACCCGACGTACTTCATGTCCAGCAACTCGAGCAGGCCCTGGACCGTCCCGTCCTCGCCGAACCGGCCATGCAGGGCGATGAACACCACATCCGGTCCGGTCTGGCGAAGCTGCTCGATGAAGTCGGCGTCGCCGGCGTCGATCTCGACGACGCCGAAGCCGTCGCTGCGCAGCGCCTCGGCAACCTGCGCGCCCGTGTTCAGCGACACCTCTCGCTCGGCGGAACGACCCCCCTTGAGAACGGCGACCTTGCGGGTCTCAGTCACTCACGCCTCCAACTACATCAGCCGGCCGAAGCGGAGCTGATCGACGATCAGGAACGTCCCCCACCACATGACGACACCGAGGAGTGTCACGACGGAGCCCTTGAGCAGCGACGAGGCCAGAAGGCCTGCTCGGGAACGATCGCCCGCGCGCAGCCAAGCGGCGAGCCAGACGGAGAAGATCAGGACGGGGCCCGCGACGGTCATGACGACGCCACCGATCACGGCGATCCGGTAGATCTCGGTCGTCGACAGAGCTTGGCCGATCGGGATCTGTGAAAGCTGCCAGCCGGCGAGAACACACAGCGCGCCCCAGAGCACGAGGTAGGCGACGAACGGCCATGTCGGCGCCGCGGCGACGAGCGATTCGGCTGCCTCCATCTCGGCGCCTTCCTCAGCGGTCGTCGCCTCGGCCTCGCTCTGAGCGGCGAGAGCGCTCTCTCCCTCGGCGACTTCTTCGGTCGCTGCAGCGATCTCGCCCTCCGCGGCCTCGAGATCCGTGCCCGACTCGGGTTCGGCGTGGGGGACCGGTAGCTCCTCGGTGCCTTCGCAGGTCTCGTCACCCGCCCACGACTTCTCGACATCGCAACCATCGAGAGCAGGGATGTCGGCAGCGGTCAGCGGGGCAACTTCGGCATCGGGATCGGCGGGGGTGCCGAGCTCGATGAAGTCGCCTTCGGTCGCTTGGGCTTCGCTCGCTTGTTCCTCGGCCGCATCGTCCTCGGCCGCATCGTCCTCGGCCATGATGTGAACGACCGCGCCGCCCTCGGGCGCCTCGGCCTCAGGCTCCGGAATCATCTCGGCGACCGGTGTTCGGTCCTCGGACTCCCCAGCCTCGACGCCGATGTCTGCGGTCGCACTGGCGGGCGCGTCAAGCGCGTCATCGTGCGGATCGTCGAGCCTCTGCTCGTCGGTCATCGACCCCTCCCCTCGGATGCGCTAACTCTACGGCTTCGAACCGCTACCCTCAAGGTAGAGTGTTCGCCTTCGGCAGCTCTCCACACCATCTCCACAGCCGATTCCTACACTCGGGTACAGATAATCATCCGCAGCAGGTCCTACGCAGCGCGTTCACACGAGGTGAGTCATGCCAGACGACAGCCCCAGTCCCGCACCCCAGCAGCCCGAGCAGCCTGCCAGCGAACAGCCCGAGGACCCCGTCGTCGGGCCTCCGATGGCGCCTGCTCCAGTCTGGCCAGAGGGCGGGCACGCAGAACCGATGCCCGCATCCGCGGCACCCGGACCGTCTTCGGTGACGCCACCGGGTGAACCAGGGGTCCGAAGCGG
>JACRBU010000058.1 GCA_016213085.1 Coriobacteriales bacterium | reverse complement strand
GCCCGCTTGCCCATGAGCAGGGCGATGAGGAACGGGGAGCCGGCGATGAGCAGCGTAGCGCCGAGGAAGATGAAGACCGACGCCCACGGCAATCCGTTTCTCGCGAGGTAGCCTCCCACGGTGATCATGCTGACGATGTCGGTCGGCATGAGCATGTAGAGCAGAAAGCCCATGGTTATCGAGAGTTTCGGCGTCGCTGACTGGAGCTTCGCCATCCACTTCGGTGGCTCGGTCACTTTGCGCTTGAGGAAGACGCGGATCATGAGGAAGAGCAGGAGCACGATGAGCAGATAGTCGAGCGCGTTCGCGCCGCCCGTGGTGGTGGCCCCTGTCGCCGATTGCGCAGCCGTGGCGGCCCAGTACGCGACGCTCGTGCCGATGGTCGTCGCAATCGCCACACCAGTGAGGAACGAAAGGGAATTCGCCGCCCACCGTTCGCTTGTCGCGAGGAACACGGCGGTCACGATCTGCGGTCCGGCGCTCATCACGAACGCCATCGGCAGCACAGCGAGGAAGACCTTCATTGAGGCTCCGATCGATAGATGGGCCGCGATGGGGTCGAGTAAGGTTCGTCGTGCTTACGGGGCGATCTACGCGCCGAGGATCTTGGCCTTTTGCTGGGCGAACTCCTCTTCCGTGAGGACCCCTTGCGCCTTCAGCTGCCCGAGACGTTCGAGCTGGGCGAGCTGGTCGTCTTGGCTGGCGGTGACTGGCGTCGGTGGGGTCACGAGCCCCGGCGACGGGCCCGCGCCGACGGCCACGGTCGGTGGCTGCTGCGCGGTCTCCTGTTGGTACTGCTGCTGGGCGTTGCCGTACGCCTCGACGTTCTTTGTCGCCATTCGCCGGTTCACGGCGTTGGAGGTTGCGGTGGCGGTACCCGCGATGACGGCCGTCCGGGCCACGCCTCTGAGTAGTCCTGGCATTTCGCGTACCTCCGATCAGTCCAGTGCCTGCGCCAGCATGTCGTCAACCACTGGGCCGGGGATCCTCCAGTTGAGAGCGATCTCGGCACCCGATGCCTCGAGAGCGTTGGCTATCTTCAGCGCCCACGCATTCTCGATGGCGAGTGCCACGATCGCCGAGCCTGGGGTCATGCCCTCGAAGAGCTCGTCCGCATCCTCGGAATCGAACAGGCCGCGAGTACCCGTCTCGATGAACCCGAGGTCCGAGCGCATCTGAGCGGGGAGGTCCTCGATGTCCATGTTCGTGCGGTCGCCGTTGGGTTCCTTCATGAGGACCATCGCGTCCAGGACCCGCACGGTCCCCCCCTTGGCGAGGCGTTCGAGCTCGGCGAGGATGCTCCCGTCGAACTTGGGCTCGCCGATGGCGACGACGAGCACGTCAACCGGTCCGTGTTCCATGACTGCCTCCTCGATTCGCGGCTGGAGAATCGGCCAGCCTCCTCTCTCGTTCTACCCAAGCGGTGTCCGAGCAGGAGGACGTTGTCCGCGGCGTGGGGGTCGCGCGGAGCACCAGCCTGACCCGCGAGTGTCTGCGCGCGTGGTCCGCGCGGCGCCCGTGGGACCCGTAGGGGTATCAACCTTGGTAAGACGCTCACCGCTCACGGTGGCGTTCCGGCGGGGGTGGGAGGCGGCCATGAGAGTCGCTGTCGTACACGGGTACTTCCTGCACGATTCGGGCAGCGGGACCTACGTTCGAGAACTAACCCGCGAACTCGTTCGACAGGGTCACGAGGTCACTCTCGTGTGCCAAGAGCGATCGCCTGAGCGCTACGACTTCATCGATTCGGCCTTCTGCCTCGACGCCTCGAATTCGACCCTGCGCTCGCTGGGGGTCGAAGGGCCCCGATCCTATCGGGGAAGCTGCCGCTTGGTTCGTCCGGAGCTTTCGGGCCGCCTGCTCGTCTACGTCGAGGGAGCCTTCCCGGGTTTCGACCGCATGCACGTGCGGGCGTTCCAGAATGCGCCGCAGGACTGGATCGACGACTATCTGACAGCCAACACGGACGCTCTGCGAACCACGTTCTCAACCTGGCGCCCGGACCTGGTGCTCTGCAATCACGTCATCATGCAGCCCTACTACGTGCGCGCCGCCCTAGGTTCCTGCGCACCATATGTCGTGACGATCCACGGGTCCGACATGAGCTTCAGCGTCAAGCGCGATCCGAGGCTCGCGCCCTACGCCACGTACGGGTTCGAGGGTGCGGCGGCGATCGTCGCGGTGTCCGACCACAGCGCCGACGATGCCACCGAGTGGGCCGAGGGACAGGGCCTGCATCTTCGAAAGCGGATATGGGTCGTCCCTCCAGGAATCGACGGCGAGCTCTTCCGACCCGCTCCAAGTCGTGGCGAAGCCATCGAGGCGCTTCGGCGGGAGGTCTCGCTTCCGGCAGGGTTCGATCTCGGGCCGGGCGATGACATCGTCGCGTTCGCGGGGCGCCTGGCGTGGACGAAGGGAGCCCCCCAGGCGGTCGCCGCAGTCGCGCATCTTGCCGCGAGACGCCCCCGCGTGAAGCTTCTCGTCGCAGGAGATGGACCCGGCAGACGCGGTCTTGAGGAGCTCGCAGGCCTGCTCGACGCGGGGAAGAACGTGAGTGCGGCCGCCCTGGTCGCCGGCGATGCGAACCTGCAGCCGCCCCCCGAGTTCCGTCCGGTGGTCATCGATTCGGCAGCCACATCGGGGGGGTCGCGCACGGCGGTCCTCGGTCATCTGACCCACGCGCAGCTCGCCCGCGTGTTCGCGGCCGCTGACGTTGCCCTGGCGCCGTCGCTCATCCCCGAGGCTGCTGCGCTCGTCAACGGCGAGGCGCTGTCGGCGGGGGCGATACCGATCGCGACCTATGCCACGGGCACGACGCGGGTTCTTGACGCGGTTGCAGAAGAGCTGGGCGACCCGATGCTCACCTCGCTGACCCCCGGTCCAGCGGTCACGAAGAGGCTGGCGGAGCTGTTGGGCGCCACGCTCGACCGTTACCCCACGTCCGAAACGTCGTTCAGGGAGAGGATGCACTCCGTGGCCGCGCAGACGCTCCCGAGTTGGTCCGAGGTCGTTCTGTGCTACCTGGAACTCGGCGCCGGCGTGAATGCCGCCCCCGCGTGACCTCGGGTGCCGCGAGTGGGGCCGCCCCCCTCGAAGGTATCGGGGCGCTCGCGGGCAACAACAACACAAGGGAGGGATTCGCATGTCGAGGTACGTCAACAGCGTCCCAACGACGCTCAGCCGCGAAGAAGCCGGTGCGGTCATCGCCGATTACATGGCCACCGAAGGCTTCGTGCGCAAGCAGCGCGACGGTGAGGACCTCTGGCAGAAGGGCGGCGGCTGGCTGATCGCACCGCAGTTCCTGAAGTGCCGGCCCGTCGACGGTTCGGTCCAGCTCGAGGCATGGGTGGCCGGGTTCGCGATCCTGCCGGGCATCTTCGTCGGGGAGGTCGACTGCATGTCGCCCGGCGTGTGGGCGGCGCTTCCGAAGTCGCAGTTGAAGCCGCGTGTCGAGAGCCTTCAGCGCAGGCTCTCCTCGACTCAGGGGAGCTCGACTGCCGCAGCCGTGTCGGCTCAGAGCACCGCACCCGGGTGGTATCCGGATCCAACGGGGCGCCACGAGCTTCGGCACTGGGACGGTACGAGCTGGACCCAGAACGTGTCCGACGGGGGTCAGGCCTCGGTCGACGCGTCGATGAGTTAGCGCCTGCCCGCCGGGAGCTCAGCGACTACGTTGGTGCCGGCGTCGCCCGCGAGGATGGACGGGAGGTCGTCGAGGCATCCTATGGCGGCGCGCTGTCCGGTCGCCTCGACGAAGCGCACGGCAGCTTCCACCTTCGGCCCCATGGAGCCTGCGGCGAAGTCGTGGGCGCTGAGCTCGTCGGGCGTGACCCATCCGAGCAGCTCCTGCTCGGGGGTGTTCCAGTTCAGGTACACGCCGTCTGTGTCTGTGGCCATGATCAGGAGGCCGGCATCGACCTCGCGCGCGAGCAGCTCGCTCGCAAGGTCCTTGTCGATGACGGCCTCGATGCCCACCAGGGTGCACATGCTGTCGGTGAAGGTGGTCGGGATACCGCCGCCACCGGCGCAGATGACGACCGCGCCCTTCTCGAGCAGCCAACGGACGGGGTTGATCTCGAAGATGCGCTTCGGCTCGGGCGAAGCGACCACGCGACGCCACGCGTTGCCGTCCTCCTTGAAGACCCAGTGCCGATCGAGAGCGAGCCTCTCGGCCTCGCTCCTGTCGTAGAGCGGGCCGACGAACTTGGTCGGGTCGTCGAACGCGGGGTCTTGCGGGTCGACCTCGATCATCGTCAGCAGCGTCGCTAGCGGCTTGTCCGGCGGGAGCAGATTGCCGAGCTCCTGCTCGACCATGTAGCCGATCATGCCTTCCGTCTGGGCTCCCAGGATATCGAGCGGGTAGGGCTCGACCGCGTCGTAGGCGGCCGCTTGAAGCGCGAGCAGCCCGACCTGAGGGCCGTTGCCGTGGGCGAGGACCAACTCGTGATCTCTCGCCAACGGCGCCAGGGCCTGAGCCGCCGTCCGGATATTCGCGCGCTGGACGCGCGCGGTCATCGGTTCGGACCGCTTGAGCAGAGCGTTGCCGCCGAGCGCGACGACGATCCTCATCCTCGTCCTCCTGTCGTGTGGCCGCGGTCTTCCTTCGCCCGCATCGCGAGTCCGGCCGCCGCCTCGAGCACGAGCAGCGCGGCCAGCCGCACCGTGCGCTCGTCGGTCGCATCGGCCGTTGCGTCGACCTCGGTGATATCGATGACCCGGACTCTCGGGTCGTTCGCCAACAGGAAGGCGGCCTGCCGAAGCTCCGCGGCACAGAGGCCACCGGGAGCGGCCGCCGGGCACCCGGGCACGACGGCACGATCGCACGCGTCGACGTCGAGGTCCGCGTAGACCTCTCGCCCGTCGCCACCGGCGACGTCGAGCGCACGGGCGATCGCATCGGCGATGCCGGTCCGCTCGACCTCCGCGCGATCGATGACGGTGATGCCGCTGCGTCGGGCGCGATCGGAGTATTCGGCGGAGTTCGAGAAGTCGGCGATGCCCACCTGGGCGATGCTCGCTCCCGGGAGTCCGGCGTCGATCAGACGTCGCACGGGCGAGCCGTTGCTCGCTCCGTCTCGCAGGTCGTGATGTGCGTCGACGGTGACGAGTCCACACTCGCTGAGCGCCTCGCCGAAGACGGCCCGCATGACCGAGTAGGTCGCCGAGTTGTCCCCGCCGATGGCGATGAGAAGCTCGTGCCGATCGAGAGCGTGCCCGAGCGCCTGCCGGACACGGGCCTCGCCCTGGGGGCCGTCGGGGTCCTCGACATCGCCGAGGTCGACCGCGCTGATCGAGCGGACGTCGACGCCGTGACTCGTCGAGTACGTCGAGAACCGGTGCAGGGCGCTGCGAACCGCGCCGGGCGTGGCATGCGCGCCGGTCGGGGTGATTGCCGTGCGGAAGGTCGGCACTCCGATGAGCGCGAGATCGCTCGGCGTCGAAGGGGGCGACGGGACGATCCACCCGTCAGCTCGGGGCCACTTGGGGTCGTGCGTGTTCGAAGCGGGAGACACCTCGTACCTCGCGTATCTGACATCTCGGACAACGGGGTGGAGACATACTGAAGAGCACGACGCACACGCGTCTGTACAGGTTCTTCCAACCGACCCCGCCTGCGTATCAGCCGACGCGTCGTGCAGCAGCCCATTGGCCGGACATGGAGGCACCCGTGGAGCAGGGTATGACGGTCGTGCTCGGCATCGGCCCGCTTGCCGTCGACGACGTCGTCGCCGTCGCGCGCCGTGGAGCCGAGGTGGAGATCAGCACGGACGCCTGCGCCGCGATGGAGGCGTCAAGGAAGCGTGTCGATGAGCTGGCGGGCAGCGGGCGTGCTGTCTACGGCGTCAGCACCGGCTTCGGCGCGCTGGCCACGTCCTTCGTCGACCCCGCGAAACGGCGCAGCCTCCAACGATCGCTGATCCGCTCGCACTCGGCGGGGTCGGGAGAGCCGGTGGAACGCGAGGTCGTCAGGTCGCTCATGCTGCTTCGCCTCGCAACGCTGTGCGGAGGGCACAGCGGGGTGCGCGTAGAGACCGCCGAGACGTACGCCGCTTTGCTCAATGCCTCGATCACCCCGGTGGTGCCGGAGTTCGGCTCGCTCGGGTGTTCGGGCGACCTGGCGCCGCTTGCCCACTGCGCGCTGGTCGCCATGGGCGAGGGCGAGGTGCTCGACGATCGCGGATGTCGGGTGCCTGCGGCGGGGGCTCTCGCGGCGGCGGGAATCGAGCCCATCGACCTCGTCGAGAAGGAGGGCCTCGCGCTCGTCAACGGCACCGACGGCATGCTCGGCATGCTCTGCCTGGCGATCGCCGATCTTCGCGAGCTCGCGCGAATCGCAGACATCTCGGCGGCGATGAGTCTGGAAGCACTGCTCGGGACGGACCGCGTGCTCGAGGCGGACCTGCAGGCGCTTCGCCCCCATCCGGGGCAGGCGGCGTCGGCCCGCAACATGATGCGGTTGCTGGCGGACTCGGGGATCATCGCGTCGCATCGCTCCCAGGACCCGCGGGTGCAGGACGCCTACTCGGTCCGGTGCGCGCCGCAGGTCGCGGGCGCGCTGCGCGACACGCTCGCGCACGCCGAGGTCGTCGCGGAGCGCGAATTGGACGCCTGTGTGGACAACCCTGTGGTCCTCGACGATGGCAGCGTGCAGTCCAACGGCAACTTCCACGGCGCTCCACTCGCCTACGTGCTCGACTTCCTGGCCATCGTCGGTGCGGACCTCGCGTCGATGAGCGAGCGGCGCACGGACCGGATGCTCGATCCGGCCCGCTCGGGAGGCCTGCCGCCCTTCCTGGCGGCCGATCCCGGCGTCGATTCGGGACTGATGATCGCGCAGTACACCCAGGCGGCGACGGTCAGCGAGATGAAGCGCCTTGCCTCGCCGGCGAGCGTGGATTCCATCCCGTCCTCGGCGATGCAAGAAGACCACGTCTCGATGGGCTGGCATGGGGGGCGGAAACTCCGTCGCGCGATCGACGGCCTCACGCGCGTGCTTGCGATCGAGATCATGACGGCCGCTCGAGCACTCGACCTTCGAGAGCCGCTCGCGTCTGGGGCCGGGACCGACGCCGTGCGCAACCTCGTCCGCGAGCACGTCCCCGGGATGGGCCCCGATCGCTACCTCGCCCCCGAGGTCGAGAGCGTCCGCGAGCTCGTCGCATCCGGGGCCGTCGTGCGCACGGCGGAGACTGCGGTGGGTGAGCTCGAGTGAGGACGCGATCCGCCAGGGTTTCGCCATGCCGAACACGGAGGAGGAGCGCGCAATGACCTCTGGGCCGCGAGAAGTCCGGGCGCCGCGCGGAGCGGCAATCTCGGCGCAAGGTTGGCCGCAGGAAGCGGCGATGCGCATGCTGATGAACAACCTCGATCCCGAGGTCGCCGAGGCCCCCGACGAGCTTGTCGTCTACGGGGGCTCGGGCAAGGCGGCCCGCGACTGGGACTCGTTCGACGCGCTCGTCCGCACGCTCCTGGAGCTCAAGGCCGACGAGACCATGCTCGTGCAGTCGGGCCGTCCCGTCGGCGTGATGCGCACGCACGAATGGGCGCCGAGGGTGCTCATCGCGAACAGCAACCTCGTCCCCGAGTGGGCGACGTGGGAGGAGTTTCGGCGCCTCGAGCACCTCGGGCTCACCATGTACGGGCAGATGACCGCGGGCTCCTGGATCTACATCGGCACCCAGGGGATCGTGCAGGGGACGTACGAGACGTTCGCCGCGGTCGCGGCGAAGCGCTTCGGCGGGACGCTCGGGGGCACCCTCACGATCACGGGAGGCTGCGGCGGCATGGGCGGCGCGCAACCGCTCGCGATAACCATGAATGGGGGCGCATGCCTGGTCGTCGAGGTTGACCCGGCGCGGTTCGAGCGGCGCATCGCCACGCGCTACCTCGACGAGTGGACCGACGACCTCGATGACGCGCTCGCCCGCGTGCTGGAGGCGAAGCGAGCCCGCCGGCCGCTCAGCGTCGGCCTGCTCGGGAACTGTGCCGCCGTGCTTCCCGAGCTGCTTCGGCGAGGCGTGGAGGCCGACGTGGTCACCGACCAGACGTCGGCTCACGACCCGCTCGCGTACTTGCCGCTCGGAGTGACGCTCGAGCAGTGGCATGAGTACGCCGAGCGCAACCCGGAGGAGTTCACGCGGCGTGCGCGCGAGTCGATGGCCGCGCACGTCGAAGCGATGGTCGGCTTCAAAGATGCGGGCGCCGAGGTGTTCGACTACGGCAACTCGATCCGCAAGGAGGCCGAACTCGGCGGCTACACGCGCGCGTGGGAGTTTCCCGGATTCGTGCCCGCCTACATCCGGCCCCTGTTCTGCGAGGGGAAGGGGCCGTTTCGCTGGGTCGCGCTTTCGGGAGACCCCGCCGACATCCACGCAACGGACTCCGCGGTGCTCGAGCTGTTCGCGGACAACGAGCCGCTCGAACGCTGGATCCGGCAGGCGAGAGAGCGCATCGCCTTCCAGGGTCTGCCCGCGCGGATATGCTGGCTCGGGCTCGGCGAACGGGACCGCGCCGGGCTGCGCTTCAACGAGATGGTGGCCGACGGGACGCTCCGGGCGCCGATCGTCATCGGCAGGGACCACCTCGACTGCGGGTCGGTCGCCTCGCCGTATCGAGAGACGGAGTCGATGCGCGACGGCTCGGACGCGATCGCCGACTGGCCGCTCCTCAACGCGCTCGTCAACACCGCCTCAGGCGCTTCGTGGGTCTCCATCCACCACGGCGGAGGCGTCGGGATCGGGCGGTCGATCCATGCCGGGCAGGTCACCGTCGCCGACGGGACCGAGCTGGCTGCTGAGAAGATCGCGCGCGTGCTGCGCAACGACCCCGCGACCGGGGTCGCTCGCCACGCTGATGCCGGATACGAATCGGCGATCGCCGTTGCCCACGCCGAGGGCGTGCGGATCCCGATGCAGGAGGACGCCGAAGGCGCCGACCAGAGCGGTGCCGCAGGCCCGGACGCTTCGGAGGCGCAGACGTGACCGCGACACTCGTCACCGGCATCGGCGAGCTCGTCACCAACGACCCGAAGCGGGGCGAGGGGTCGCTGCTCGGCATCGAGCGCGACGCGGCCGTGGTCGTCGACGGCGACCGGGTCGCCTGGGTCGGCGCGGCGTCCGATGCCCCCGATGCCGATGAGCGACTCGACGTCGAGGGCCGATGCGTCGTTCCAGGCTTCGTCGACAGCCACACGCACCTCGTCTTCGCCGGCGAGCGGTCGGCTGAGTTCGCCGTGCGCATGGCGGGCGAGTCCTACACGGGTGGCGGGATCGCGACGACGGTCGCGGCGACTCGCGCGGCAAGCGACGAGCAGCTTCGGCAGAATGCTCGTCGCTTGCTCGCGGAGATGGTGGCGTCAGGGACGACGACCGTCGAGATCAAGAGCGGCTACGGGCTCACGGTCGACGATGAGGCGCGGATCCTGCGCATCGCACGCGAGTTCACCGCCGAGACGACCTTCCTCGGGGCGCACGTCGTCCCGCCGGAATACGAAGACGCGCGCGAAGACTATGTAGAGCTCGTGACCGGCTCCATGCTGGAGGCATGTGCGCCGCATGCGCGATGGGTGGATGTCTTCTGCGATGCGGGGGCATTCGACGAGGGCGAGGCCCGGCGGGTGCTGCAAGCCGGGATGGAAGCGGGGCTCCTCCCCAGACTGCACGGCAACCAGCTCGCCGAAGGCCCTGGGGTCAGGCTTGGGGTCGAGGTCGGTGCCGCAAGTGTCGACCACTGCACGCATCTGACCGATCGCGACGTTGAGGCGCTGGCCGGCTCGGATGTCGTCGCGACCCTGCTGCCCGGCGCCGACTTCAGCACACGCGCCCCGTACGCCGACGCCCGAAGGCTCATCGACGCCGGCGTCCCCGTGGCGCTCGCGACAGACTGCAACCCGGGATCGTCCTTCGTGACGTCGATGGGCTGGTGCATCGCGCTCGCCGTGCGCGAGCTTGGCATGACGCCTGCCGAGGCGCTGTACGCTGCGACCGCGGGAGGCGCGCGAGCGCTTCGGCGTGACGACATCGGATCGATCGTCGACGGCGCTTCGGCGGACCTCGTCGTGCTCGATGCACCGAACCACGTACATCTTGCCTACCGGCCGGGCGCGCCGCTCGTCCGGGCGGTCTGGCGGCGAGGGAGCCTCGTATATCGGCACGAATCGGTCTGAACTTGAGCATCGCTTCGGCATGGTTCGGCCAGCGGTGAGATTCGCGTCACATTCGGCTGTAGTCGGCGGGTCGCGGTGCCGATGAATCGCCTGAGGGTTCCGCGCACTGAACCGAGCGGACCCACGGATCCGAACCAGGCGAACCGCATATGCTCCGACCAGCTGACATTCGCTCCATGCGTGGAGCGACACCCACGGCGCGTCGGGTCGACCCCCTCAGGGCGGCTCGCGTGCTACTCGCGGTTGTGGTCCTCGCGAGCGTGTTCAGCTTCGCGGCGCCTGCACCGCAGGCGGCTGCGGCCCCTGTGTACTCGTACTTCCCGTCAGCCAGTACGACCGATGGGCGGATGCTGTCGATCGCCGGTGACAACCTCAGCACGCTGTCCGGCTCGAGCGTCACGCTGAGCTTCTCCGTCGCAAATACCGCCAGCAGCTTCATGCTGGGCTTCTTCGACGGCGACGACCGTTCGATCTGGGACCTGAACCAGTCGACGAACTTCCCGACGACCTACGAGCTCTACGCCGACCCGACGGGTGACGGTACGGGCACGACGCTCGTCGCGTCGTGGACGGAAGGGCAGATGACGCAGAACTCGTGGCGGGACTTCCCGATCGCCACGTCGTCTGCGGCTCGTTCGCCTTCGGGCAACTACTTCTACCGACTCACCGTGCGCGGGACGACCGCGAACGCCACCTGCAACAACTTCAAGGTCCGCGTCGAGGGCACGACGTACATCACGCCGACGTCGATCTTCGGCTACATCGCCATGAAGGGAAGCGGCGTCACGACCGACGGCGCCTACAACGGCGAGTGGTACTTCAACATGATCGTTCCGAACGGGTCCTCGTACGTCGGCGTATGGGACGGCGACTTCGACTGCGGGCCGTCTGCCGGCGCGGGCGATACCGACGATCCGAGCACCCCGAATAGCGTCCCGGCGTGGTCGCCACCTTCCGCGCAGGCCGAGGGGGCCAAGGGCATCGGCGCACCGCCGGACGACAACTCGGACCTGAACCTTCGGCGAAGTCCGAATGTGAACTACGAGATCATCCTGCCGGATGGATCGACGTTCCAGAACTCCAACCCCTCCGGAACCACCGAGTGGGAGTACTTCCGGCTGGACACTGCCCCGTTCGATTCGAGCACGATGGACTACCATGTCGACTCGCTGCCCGCGGGCATCTATCGGGTGCACGTTCGGGGCGTCGACTGGCAGAACCTCAACGCCCTGCGATTCGATTACCCGATCGTGGGAGAGGACGAGTTCGGCAACCCAGCCATGCCGCCAGCCCCGTGCCTCGTGGGCGACAAGGTCTTCAACGATCTGGAACCGGATGGCGTGCAGGACCCGGGCGAGCCCGGTGTCGCGGGCGTCACGCTCTCCATCCGCGACGTGGTCTCGGGCGCGGTCGTCGCGAACGCCACGACCGACGCGTCCGGTCGCTGGACGACGACGTGCTGGAACGGCACGTACGAGGTGTCCGTCGACGCTTCGAACTATGCACCCGGCGGCGCGCTCGAGGGCTTCGAGCCGACAACGCCGGGCACGCGGAGCTTCACGGTCACCGACGCGAACGTGATGACGAATGACTTCGGCGTCCGTCTGGTCCCTCGGGTGAAGATCACGCCGAATCGCTATGCCTCCGCGACGCCGGGCGACACCATCACCAACTGGTTCACCATCCAGAACAACTCCGGCGAGGCGGACGTCATCGACATCTCGTTCCTGCCGGACCTCGGATTCCCGACCGAGATCCGCAACTCGCTCGGGCAGCCGATCAGCGCGGTCGCGCTCGGTCCGGGCGAGTCCACCTCCGTCGCGCTGTGGATGGCGGTTCCCGCCGGAACGGTGCTCGGGACCAGGGACGTCACGAGGCTCACGGCGAGACTGAGCAGCGAGCCGACCGTGACCGATTCGGCGATCGCTGAGACTACGGTCCGAGCGCCGATCGAGGTCGAGCCGAACAACACGGGAGCCGGCGGGCCCGGCACGGCGGTCTGGTACACCCACACGGTGACGAACAGCACGTCCGCCACGCAGACCGTCGCCCTGACCGCGACGGACAGCCGAAACTGGCCGGTGGCGTTCTTCGCCGATGACGGCGTGACGTCGATCTCGAACGTCACCGTCGCGCCGAACGGCGGGACCCAGACCGTGCTCGTGCGCGTCTCGATCCCCTCGGGAACGGCGCGGGGAACGACGTCGACGACGACCGTCCGCGGCACCGCGGGGCTGTCGTGGGACGAGGCCACCGACGTCACGACAGCGCGGTCCCTGCTGACCTACGCCGACACGTCGTACACGACGCCGGTGTTCACGTTCGGCTTGGATGAAGACGTGTTCGCGCGCGCCACGAATCTGGCAACGAGCCGCAATCACTACATGCGATACATCGATCCGTCGGGGACGCTCGTCTACCAGAGTCCGTCCACAAGCTCCGGCTCCCAGGGCGTTCTCACCAGCCAGTACCATCTGGACCCCGCCGACCCGACCGGCAACTGGACGCTCGAGGTGCGCCGTTCTTCGAACAACGCGCTCATCGAGTCGACCACCTTCGAGGTCGTCGCGGACTCCACCGCCGCGATCTCCGCGCTCTACGCGACGAACGCGTCGAACATCGGCTCGAACACGACCGTCAACTCGACGCAGCAGAACCAAGGCTCGACGACGATCAGCAACTCGTCGGTCGACTACCGGATCTGGTGGGACACGAACAGCGACGGCACGTTCAACGCGAACGACATCTACATCGACGGCTCGGGCAACCCGGTCACGTACGGCGGTTCGGGCTCCCCGGTCACGCGCACGTCCACCGGGATCACCGTCGACCCCTACCAGGACTACGACGACGCGGCATGGCAGATGTCGAACGTCGCCTTCCCGCACCGCGGCACCTACAACCTGACCGCGACATGGAAGACCGCGGGCAGCCAGGTCATCGATGTGAAGACGACCACGTTCTTCTCGGTGCCCACGCTCGGTGAGTGGGGCGCAAAGCTCGCGGGCATGCTTGCGCCCGCCGTGACGCCGCTGCTCGTGCTGCTCCTAGCGGCATGGGCGTTCGTGCTCGTGCGCCTGTGGTCGAAGCGGCGCTGGCTGCTCTTCTACGGCCTCGGCGCGCTCGGAACGGTGCTCTTCGCGCTCGCGATCTCGCAGACGCTCGGTCTCGACACCCGGCTTGCCGCGGTCGAAGCGCGGCAGGTGGCGTGGCTCGCTCAGGCGCTCTCCATGAGGATCGGCCAGGTCGGCGCGACGGGCCTGGCGATCCAGAACCACATCGGCTGGGGCGTGTTCGACATCGGTATCGAGTGCTCGGCGCTGCTCGAGCTCGCGACCTTCGTCGGGCTGGCCGCCTTCTACCCGACGTTCGACCCGCTCAAGAAGTCCAGCATCGTCGTGACCGGACTGGTCGCCACGTATCTGATCAATCTCGCGCGGATCCTGCTCATCGTCGGCATGGTCGCCGCGCTGGGCACCGGCTGGGTCTTCATCGCTCACGCGGTGGTCGGACGCATCTTCTTCTTCGTCGGCGTCGTGATCGTGTTCTGGTTCCTCATGACGCGGCAAACGGTGGGCGTGGTCCGTGCGCAGCTCGCGCCGGCGCCTGCGCAAGGGGGGCAGGATGTCTGAGTTCCTCGTCTTCCTGATGCTTTGGGGCGTCTGGCTGATCACGCCGGTGTTCGTCGACGGCATCGATTCGATCGGACGCCTGTTCGTCGTCAAGCGCGACCGCTCCCGCCGAAAGGGAGAGGACCCGATCGCCGATGAAGACCTGCCGATGATGAGCATCATCGTGCCCGCGCATAACGAAGCTGCCGTCATCGACCGCTGCCTGGCTTCCGTCAAGGCGCAACGGTATCCGCACGAGAAGCTCGAGGTCATCGTCATCGACGACGGGTCGACCGACGGGACAGCCGACCTCGCCGAGGCCCACGCCAGCGGCGAAGTGGACGTCCGGGACCTCGTCATCCGCGGCGAGCGCATCACGGTCGGGCCCTTCGAGGGCCGCTTCATCGTCATCAGGAACGGGCACGCGGGCAAAGCGCACGCGCTGAACACGGGCATCACCGCTTCGACCGGCGACATCGTCGTCAACATCGACAGCGACGTCGTGCTCGCGCCGGACGCCGTGCGTGGGATCGCCGAAGCGTTCGTCCGTTGCCCGGACATGGGCGCGGCGACCGGCAACATCGAGATCGACTGGGAGCTCGTCGAGGAGCGCGACTCAGGCGGCGAACTCGTGGTCGACGACGAGGGTCTGCCTGTTTCCAAGCGCCTCTCGCACGGCGAGCGATTCCTCTCGCACAGCCAGTTCTTGGAGTACCTGGGTTCGTTCCGGCTCGGGCGGCACGCCCAGGCGGCGCTGGACTCCATGTTCACGCTCGCCGGTGCGTGCTCGGCCTTCCGGCGCTCGGAGGTCCAGACGTTCTTCGAGTACTCGAACAGGACCGTCTCCGAGGACACGGACCTCACGTGGCAGCTTCACCGGCGCGGCGTGCGCGTCGGCTTCATCCCGCGCGCGCGAGTGCTCCTCGAGCCGACGACCGACTGGGACTCGCTCTACGCGCAGCGCGTGCGCTGGGCCCGCGGCCAGCTTGAAGTCTGCGCTCTGAGCTCCGATGAGAAGCGCAAGGACGGCAAGAAGAGCGGCGGAAACACGCTCGCCAAGACGCTGCTCTACGACCACACGCTCGCCTTCCCGCGCTTGGTCTGGGCACCGCTCATGCTGTTCTTCCCGCTGCTTGGCTACTCGCCGAAGCTCCTGATGATCGTGTTCGCCGCGATGTACGCCTTCTACGTGATCATCGAGACCATCAACGTCTTCGCGGTCTTCCAGATCGCCGAAGAGGACACCAAAGCACGCATCGAGCGCTGCGGCTGGGCGGTACTCGCCTTGCCGGCGTACCGATTCGTGGTCTTCTACTTCCGCTTCGCCGGTTTTCTCATCGCGCTTCGCGAGGAGCAGCAGTGGACGACGCCGGGCGTCACCGGGGGCCTGCGCGAGCGGCTCGATGTCGCGCGGCTGCGCTCGGTGCGTCTGGCCGCCGCGACCGGTCGGGCGATGATGCTCGCCTGGAACTGGATGTTCTCCGCAGGCCTGCTCGTGCTCGTGCCGCTGATGACCGCCGGCGTCGCACTCGCGCACCGCCTCCTTGCTGCAGGCAGGAGAGACGGCTGATGTTCGCTCGCCTCCGCGAGATAGCGCGCGACGCATGGCTCGGCCGGCTGCCGGGCAGCGATCCCGCGGTCATCAGGCTCGTCCTGTTCGCGGGGGCCCTCATCGTCTTCAAGGCGGTCGCACAGATCGCCGTCGGTCCCGCGTGGGACAGCTTCTCGTTCCTGGCGAACGCGGCGCAGTTCGCGGGCCTCGGCTACGGATACACCGAGCCGGCTCGGCCACCCATGATCTCGCTCATCACGAGCGTGCCGATGCGTCTCGGTTTCACGGACGCCGCCGTGATCCAGGTCGTCGACTCCGGCCTGACGGCGCTTGCTCTCGCGGGGCTCTATCTCGTGCTTCGGCGTCGGTTCGATCGTCAGGTCTCGAGCGTTGCCGTGCTGGCTTTCCTCGTCGCACCTCCTGTCTGGAAGTGGGTCGGCGTCGGGTACACGGACCTCGCCGCGACCGGGCTCTGCCTGCTCGCGCTCTTCTTCGCGATCAAGGCCACCGAAGATGATCCTCGCTGGTATGTCGCGGTCTTCCCGACACTGCTCGCGGCCACGCTCATGCGCACGACTTCGCTACTGTTCGTCGGCGTGCTCGGCGTCTGGCTCCTTCTTCGCTGCCGCCCGCTTCGCCACGCTCGCTTTCTCATGGCTGGCGTAGCGACCGCCATCGCGTCCTACGTCCCGCTCGGTTGGTACTACGAGGCGACCGTCGGCAACGCGCTCTATCCGCTCGTCGCGTCGATGCGCGTGCAGGAGGCCGCGAAGGCCTCGCGCCTGTCGGGCCTCGAGCGTCCGGTCGAGAGCTTCGTGCGTTCGCTTCCGTCGCTTGCCGCCCCCTCATCGATCGACTGGCTGTCGCTCGCGCTTCTTGGCGCCGCGGGGCTAGGACTTCTCGTCTCGGGAGTGGTGTTCGTGGCCAGGCGCCGCCCCGGCGCGGGTCGCGTGGTTCTGGCCATGGCCGCAGTGGCGGTCACCGCGAAGGCGATTCTCGGGCGTGGTCCCGCGGCCGTCCTCATCGTCGCCGGGTGCACGTACCTCGTGTGGCGGCTCCTGCTCTCCGAAGAGCAGCGTGCCGAAGGAGGACCGGTGCGCATCGTGGCGCCCACGCTGGCGCTCGACGCGACGATGGTCTCGTGGCTCATCGGTCTGCTCGCGTTCCACGAGCAGTGGGCGCAACGAGTCGAGCGGTACTACATCGCGATGGCCCCGGCGCTCGTGTACCTGGCTGCCCTCGGGCTGCTCGCGCTCGTGCGCACCGCTCGCCGACTCAGCCACGTCGAGTGGCCGAGCATGCGAGCGGTGTCCGTGGTGGGGGCGGTCGTTCCGGCGGCCGTGGTCGTCGCGCTTCTCGTCGGCGGCGCGATCGATGTGCTCGCGACCGACCGCACGAACGATCGCACCGTGGCCGACTCGATCAAGACGGCGCAGTGGCTGCGCACGCGAGGCTTCGGCGAAGGTTCGGTCGTCTACTCGGACACCTGGCCTCAGACGAGCTGGTACCTGAAGGCCCCCGTCAAGGCGATGCCCGGCTTCGACGACCGACGAGCGGTCGAGCACGAGTTGGCGAAGAACCGAGCGGACTACTACGTGACGGTGTACGGCGGCACCGACCTGGACGGGTTCGACGTCGGCGCCGACACGGGAGCGACTCGGGTGCTCGTCGCTGGTCGTCGAGTCGCCACCGCGCGGCCGCGCGTGCAGTACCTCGGCGCCGGCTGGGAGAACTACCTGGAGAAGCTTACCGGCTTCGGCTTCTACCTCGACCATGACGAGGGCGACTACAACATGCAGGGCAGCGCCTTCCTCGACGAGTACTCGCTGGAGTACCTCAAGCGATACAAGGTCGTGGCGGTCTACGGTGCGAAGTGGCGCAACAGGTCCAAGGCCGAGCGCCTGATGATGGAGTACGCGCGTCAGGGCGGCACCATCGTGCTCGACGCTTCCGCGAATCTCGCCCAGCCGTACTCGCTGCAGGACTGCGCGTTGTTCGACACGGTGCTCGCCCGGACACCGATCCCTGCCTACGGCCGCATCGAGGTGTCGGATGCCCTCACG
>JACRBU010000057.1 GCA_016213085.1 Coriobacteriales bacterium | reverse complement strand
GACGGATAGCTCGCGTCCGCTCCCTCGTCACGGGAGGGTTATGGCACGCACCAGCCGCCCCCGTCGGCGCGCCCCACGAGGCCGTCGTCGGAAAGCGATTCGAGGAGTTCGGTAGCTTCCCGCGGCCCGAGCTCCGCGGCGGCGGCAAGCTCGGCCACGGAGGCGCAGCCCAGCGCCAGAACGGCGCGAAGCAGTCTCGCGCGCTTCTGCCTGCGCGAACCCTCGAACGGCGATTGTCTCGTGTGGTGCGCGCTGCGCCGCGAGGGATTGGGCAGCGACCTCTTCAGCCATGCGCCGTAGTCGAGCAGCGCCCAGTACCACGTCCTTGGATCTCGTCGGTCGAGCGCCTGGGCGACAAGCGGCCCGATCTCCGCGTCACGGACCCCGTCGCGATCGGCGAAGAACTCGTGAAGGAACACCGCGCGGACGTTGGTCTCCACGTAGACTGCGGGCCTTCCGAAAGCGAACACGAGAACGCCCGCGGCGGTCGCGGGTCCGACGCCGGGAAGCGACCGCAGGCTCGACTCCTCTGACGGAACCACCCCTCCGAACCGCTCGACGATCTCCTCCGCGGCCCGCTTCAGGGCCACCGCCCGGCGGTTGTAGCCGAGCCCTTGCCATTCGGCCAGCACCGCTTCGAGCGGGGCGGCGGCAAGGGCATCGACCGTCGGGAACAGCTCCATCCAGCGGATCCACCGTGGAGCGACTCGGGTGACCTGGGTCTGCTGGAGCATGACCTCGCTCACCAGCACCGCATACGGGTCGTGCGTGCGGCGCCAGGGCAGGTCTCGGTAGAGGCGTGTTCCCTCGGCGCGAACGAGCGACCGGAAGGCGGCTATGTCGCGCGGGGACGGCATCGGCGGGCGCTAGTCCGCCTCGGAGGTCGCGGGCCGCGTCGACGAGGGCGTCTTGAGCTCGGGCTCCTGGTCGGCGGAGAGCACTGCCTCCTCGGCGAGGAGCTCTTTGCCGATCTCCTCGGCGACCTCGTCGGTGGTCAGCTCGCGCCCGACGAGCGGGTACTCCTTGACGAACGCCATGGCGACGGTCGCTCCGAGCATGAGGACGAAGCCGGCGAGGAAGGTCGTCGCGATGGCGTCGGCGTACGCGATGCGGACGTCTGCGAGGAATCGCGTCACCGTCGCTTGGGCCTCGGGCGGTACCGCGGCCATCAAGCGCTCGAAGCCGCCCTCGTCGAAGAGCGCCTGCGGGCGTTCGGCGATTCTTCGGAATACCGCGGCGGCGGGCCCGAAGGTGCCCGCGTCGCGTGCCACGAGCGCCTTGAGGTTGTTGGCGAAGGTCGCGTTGAGCGCTCCGCCGAGAAGCGCCACGCCGACCGTGCCGCCGATCGAGCGGAAGAACTGCGTCGCTGCGGTCACCACACCGATCTCACCCGGATACTGCGCCTGCATCGAGATCGTGAAGAGCGGCATGGTCACGCCCATCCCGGCGCCGAGCAGGACCATCGCGCCGATCACGAAGGTGCCCGGCGTGTCGGCGCTGAGGCGGGAGAGCGCGAACATGCCGACCGTCGCGGCGCCCAGCCCGACGACGCCGAGCCACTTGTAGCGCCCGGTCCTCGAGATCATCTGGCCCCCGACCACCGAGGCACCGACGAGCGCGATGAGCATCGGCGTGAGTAGAGCCCCGGAGTTCGTGGCGCTCTTGCCCTGCACGATCTGGAGGAACAGCGGCAGGAACATGATCGAGCCGAACATCCCCACGCCCGAAAGGAAGAGCGTGATCATCGACGCGCTGAAGCTCCGGTCCTTGAAGTAGGACATCTTGAGGATCGGTTCGGCGGCCCTTCGCTCGATGAGGACGAACGCGACGAGTGACATCGCGGCGACCGCGAGCATCGCGAGGACCGGCAGCGAGTCCCACGCGAACTGGTTGCCGCCCGAGTTCAGCGCGATGAGCAGCGGCACGAGGCCGACCACCAGCGCGAGCGTCCCCCACCAGTCTATCGAGTGCTGTTGCCCGCGTTCGGGAGTCGGCAGCGCCATGAGGAGCAGCACGAGAGCAGCCGCGCCGATCGGCACGTTGATGTAGAAGATCCAACGCCACGACAGCGCATCGGTGAGGAACCCGCCGAGCGGCGGGCCGAAGACCGACGCGAACCCGAACACCGCGCCGAAGAGCCCCTGGTACTTTCCGCGCTCCCTCGGGTCGAACATGTCGCCGACGATGGCCATGCCGTTGGACATGAGCATGCCCGCGCCGAGACCCTGTATGCCTCGGAAGACGATGAGCTGGGTCATGGCCGAAGCGCCCCCGAGCACCGACAGCCACGGCTCCCCAGCGGCGCCGGAGAGCATCGAACCCGCGATGAACAGCCCGATGCCCCCGATGTAGAACCACTTTCGGCCGAACAGATCGGAGAGCTTGCCGACGATCGGCACGGCGATCGTCGACGCGAGGGCGTAGATCGTGAAGACCCACGCCAGAAGGCTGCTTCCGCCCAGTTCGCCGACGATCGTCTTCATGGCCGGCCCGACGATGGTGTTGTCGAGCGCCGAGAGCAGCATGGCCAGCAGGACGCCGCTCAGGACGACCATCTTGCGACGATGATTGAGAGAGCGTAAGTGCATGCGGTTCAGGATTCCTTCCGGCAGGTTCGGGGCGAATCGCCCAGGGTGGGACCGTGGGCCGATAGTTTCGTCATCAGACGGACCAGCTCGGTGCGCTCGTCGGCGGACAGCGGTTCGAGCATCTCGCCAAGACGCCTGGCGAACTCGTGGTGCACCCCGGCTACCTCGGCTCGCCCCTCTTCGGTGAGCTGCACGGTCACGACGCGTCGGTCCTCCGCCGAGCGAACGCGTGAGACGAGTCCCCGCTCCTCGAGCCGGTCCACGACCCCGGTCAGACTCGCCGACGCGATCTCGGTCGTGACACCGAGGTCCGACATGCGGGCCGGCCCGCTTCGGAGCAGAGCGCTCAGGACCCAGATGCCCTGACGCTGCATGCCCTCGAGCCCGGGGCATCGCACTCCCCTGACGAGCGCGTGCCACGTGTGGTGCAACGCGCTCGCGAGCTCTCCGACCTCTGCCGAAGGAATCGGGCGGGCGCTGGCCCGACGGCCCGTGGACGCGCCCATTATGCTTCACCAGATAGATAGTTCATGTCATGAACTATATCGGCGAAGGGCCCCGGCTGGCAAGCAACCGCCCGCGCGACTAGCTGAAATGGAGGATGCCAGCGAGGAGCGCGACGTTGACCGCGGTCCACGCGGCCGCCGGAGCCCATAGGGCCTTCGACCCGTCCAGGGCTCCCCAGGCCGCCATGAGCAGCGACATGAAGAGTCCGGCGGACACGGTGATCAGTGAAAGCCCGCCCACGGCGCCGAGAAACCAGACCTTGTAGACCTGAGGCAGCGCGAGCAGCGGGTTGACGATTCCGAAGCCGAGAACGGCCTTCTCGACGTGAGGTTTGATGGCATGGGGAGACATGGACTCTCTTCGCGGGGTGATAGTGCGGGCAGTACGGGACGAACCAGGCGGGCGGGCAACTGCAGAGAGCGTGCCCGAATGACGCGGCGTAGACAGAGCGTTACTGATACCATCCTCGACCGCCGCGATGCAAGGGGAATCCGGCGATCAAGTCGCCTTGATGTAGTAGCGGCAGCGACGGGCCTCGGGGCAGTCCTTCGGCACCTCGATCGTCGGGTACACCCAGCCGCGACCCTCGACGAAGCACTCGCAGGACACTCGGCGGTCTTCGGGCTTCAGGCGGCCATCGTAGCGGTCGTCCTCGTTGGGGATCTCACGCCACCACATGCACTTGCCCTTGATGGGCTCCCAGATACTCGACACGTAAGCGCCTCCGCCGGCGAATGGATCGGCGCACGCGCGCCGTGTGCGTCTCTATCGGCACATTCCCGTTCGCACTCAAACGGGTGCGCCGCTCGTCGATCGCAGGCAGCCGGTCGCCCTCGCGCGGCGAGACGCTCGGTGCCAAGACCCCGAGACGGCGTACACTTGTGCACGGTCGGTCGCGCGATGGCTCACATGGTAGTCTCGATGTCGCTCGTCACCCGCGGGTATGAGCAGCGTAGCGACCCGGACCGCCACCACGTCAGGAGGGCCAAGCATGGCACCCAAGGCAGGAGACACCGTTCGCGTGCACTATACGGGCACGCTCGATGACGGCACTGAGTTCGACAGCAGCAAGGGACGCGAGCCCATCGAGTTCGAGATCGGCAGCGGCCAGGTCATCCCTGGATTCGATGAAGCTGTCTCCACCATGGAAGTCGGCGAGAGTTCTACGGTCATGATCCCCGCGGCGCAGGCCTACGGCGAGCACTTCGACGAAGGCGTCCAGCAGGTGCCGATCTCGGCATTCCCCGAGGCACCTGAGGTCGGCTGGATGATCGAGCTGAGTGCGCCGGACGGCAGCAAGCTTCCCGCGACGGTCACAGACGTCAGCGATGAGGCGGCCACGATCGACCTCAACCATCCGCTCGCCGGCAAGGACCTGACATTCCAGCTCGAACTGGTAGAGATCGTCGAGAAGTAGGACGCAGACCTGGGGATGCGGCTCGAGAGCGTTCACGACGAGGGGGTCTTCGCCGACCTCGAGAGCGAGTGGAACGGCGTGCTCGACGCTTCGGGCCAGAGTAGCCCGTTCCTTCGCCACGAGTGGCTGGCGGCCTGGTGGAAGGCCTTCTCGACTGAACGCTGGACGCTCGATGTCCTGACATACCGCGACGATTCGACGCGTGAACTGCTCGGCGTTCTCCCCCTGTTCAACGAACGAGCCGTGGACTTCCCGAGGGCTCGCACCGTCCGCTTCCTCGGGGACGAGGGTGTCGGAGCCTCCGGTCTGGGGGTGTTCGCGCGCCCTGACGTCGAGCACGCGGTTTCCGAGCGCTTCGCGCAGTACCTCCGCGAGACCCGCGACGAGTGGGACATCCTCGACCTGCGCCTGATGACCGCCGACGACCCGTTCGGCACCGCCCTAGCGGCGCCGTTCGCGAGAGGTGCGGTCAGGATCGTCCCAGACGTTCAGGCGCGTCCGAGGATCTCGCTGCCGTCGAACTGGGAGACGTACTTCGGCCAGTCGCTGAGCCGCAGCATGCGTAAGAACGTCCGGCGGCGCCGGAACCACTGCGCGAAGGCTGGGGTCAAGTTCGAGGTTGTGAGCGATCCTGCCGACCTCCCGAAGGCACTCGAGGATATCGCGCGCCTTCACGAGGAGCGCATGCAGCACGTCGTGGGCCGCGGCTACCATCCGAAGGCGCAGTCGAGGGAGTTCATGAACCTCACGTCCGAGCGCCTCCTCGACGAGGGCCGACTCATGCTCGCATTCATGTCGGTCCAGGGGGAACGTGTCGCAGGCGACTACTGCATCCGCCACGGAGACACGCTCTACGGTATCCGGGGTGGGTTCACCGACGAGTGGGGGCACCTCGGGGTCTCCACGGTGCTCTTCAGCTTCATCGTCGAGCAGGCCGTTAGGGACGGCATCACGATGATCGACCTCGGACTCGGCGATCAGGAATACAAGAACTCGTGGGGCGTGACGGGTGTCAGGCGATTCTCGGATGTGCGTGCCTACTCGGGCTCAGTCCGCTCGCAACTCTGCTATGGGCGACACGCCTCGGCTGACCTCATCGTTCGCATGCTGCAGGCGTGCCCTCCCCGGCTACGCAACAGAATCGTTCTTCTCGCCAAGAAGGGGCGCGCGATCGGCAATACGGATGTCGAGGAGCTTGTGGCGAGCCTGTTCGCGCGCGGAACGAACGCCGGGAACGGGGCCGTGCCCTCACCTGAGGCCGTGGCGGAACGCAACGACATCCTCAGCGGTGAAGCCACGGGTGAGCAGGCAGAGACCTGCGTAGGCGGCGGAGAGTAGCACGTACCAGCCTATAAGCGGCAACCCCGGCTGAGGCTTGACGAGCAGGGCTCCGGTGAAGACGAGCGCCGACGGCAGGGTGAAGCGTGCGAGCATGCCGAGCACGGAGTATCCGATCCGCCCCCGCACCGCGACGAACGCCAGCGCGCTCGCGGTCACGAAGACCGCTGCTGCGGCGATCGCCACCCCGGTGGCTCCCATCGAGTCCATGAGCGCGATGGCGGCGGCGACCTCGGCGGCGATGAGTAGCACACAGGTGATGATGACGGCGCGACCGCGCCCTTCGATCAACAGGACCGGGCCAAACGTCACCGCGACCGCGCCGATGCCCGCCCCGAAAGCCAGAAATGCGAGCAGCGGCGCGCCCGGCGCGTACGCCTCCTTGAACACAGTGACCATCAGAGCATTCGCCGTCGGTACCACAGCGGCGATCCAGAGGCCAGCGGCGGCTACAAGCACCCTGAAGGACTGCCCGATGTAGTGGCGCATGCGCTCGGAGTCGCCACGGCGGTGCGCCTCGGCATACGAGGCGTACAGCCCCCATACCAAGCCTGCCGAGATCGAGATGGGGATCTGCGCGAGCAGACTCGCTGCGCGGTAGTACCCGGCGTCGGGACCGGGGAGGACGGCCTTCGTCAGCCAGAGTCCGGAGTTGAGCACCAGCGTTTGAGCGGTGAGAAGCCCCGCCGAGACCAGCGAT
>JACRBU010000006.1 GCA_016213085.1 Coriobacteriales bacterium | reverse complement strand
CTCGAACGACCTCGAACAGCTCCCGCGACGCTGGCTCCTTCGGGGCGAAGAACTCCTCGAGCGTGATCTCGGTGCCTCTCGTCGCCACCACGCTTCCTTCCGTCGGTTAGGCGCTGACCCCACTGTCCCCCATGGGTACGAACCACACACCCAACCCCGAAGGAGGACCCATGGACAACGTCATCGTGTGGTGCGACATCCCGTGCACCGACCTGGAGCGGGCGGCGAAGTTCTACGCTGCCGTGCTCCAGATGCCTGTGAACATCATCCCCAGCGACCCGCCGGTGGGGCTCCCGGGCGAGCCGCCGGATCCCAACGCGCCCCCGACCGAAGGCCCGTTCCCCGTCGCGTTCGACCTCTACGTCGGCAAGCCGAGCATGGAAGGCGTGACCGTCTACATCCCCGCGAAGGGCGACTGGGACGGCATCCTCAGCCGAATCCGTTCGGCCGGCGGCGAGATCCTCGACGAGCCCGCCGACTTGGGGCAGATGGTCGGCACGCTCGCGTTCTTCAAGGACAGCGAGGGCAATCGCATCGGCATCCACGAGCCGCCGGCGATGTAGGTCGGGTCGCGGGCGGAGGTCGGGCTCGCCCGCGACTACAGCTCCTCCCACACGGTGTGCTTCTCGGCGGCTATCTGTCGCGCGAGGGTCGCTCGGTTGAGCGCTCGGACGCTGAGCGTCTTCGGCGTCAACTCTCGCCGCCGTCGGTATGGGGCTCGAGCATGTACCACTCGGTGAACTCGCGCGCGCGTCCGTCGGACGCGAACTCGATCACCCATAGGTTGCGGTAGGTCTTGGCCGCTTGGTCTCCCTCGCACGGGTAATGGGTGCGTCCCTGGACGATGCTCACGTCGCCGTCCACCGCGACGATCTCGTACTCGAACGTCCAGTCGAGCTTCGAGTCGCCTTGGTCGACCCACCATTCGACGATGGCGTCCCGGCCTTCGACGGGCGGGCGGTGCGGCGCGGTGCGATACCGCGAGTCGTCGGCGAACAGGGCCGCGACGGCCTCGGGATCGTCCGACCGCCACGCGGCGATGTAGCGTTGCATCCACTGGTCGATCATCGGCGGTCCTTTCGGCTGGCCGCGGCACCCACGGTCTTGTTGTGCCCTCGCGCGTCCGGGTACGCACAGAACCAGACGAGGGAGGTCGCTATGTCCGACAAGATCGATCTCGGCCCGCAGGGGTTCGTGTATCCGATGCCGATGACGCTGGTGGGCGCGGATCTCGAATCCGGTCCGAGTTTCATGCCGATCGCGTGGATCAATCGCATCCAATTCAACCCACCGCGCATCGCAGCGGGGATGAACGCCGCGCACGCGACGAACGCGGGCATCCGCGAGCACGGTGAGTTCAGCGTGTGCACGCCGAGCGTCGATCTCATTGCGGCGACCGACTGGTGCGGCCTCGTCTCAGCGGCGAGGGGCGTGGACAAGTCCGCGGCTTTCACGGTGTGGCGCGGCGCGCTCGAACACGCCCCGCTCATCGCCGAGTGTCCGCTCGCGCTCGAATGCCGCGTGTCGCAGGTGGTCGACCTCGGCAGTCACGAGCTGTTCGTGGCCGACATCGTCGGCACGTGGACTGAGGAGCGCTTCCTTGGAGCTGACGGCAAGCCCGACATCTCGAAGCTGCAGCCTTTCGTTCTCACCATGCCGGACAACCGCTCCTGGGCGGTCGGCGAGCAGGTGGGCAAGGCGTGGTCCGACGGCCGAGGGTTCGAGCCGGATGCGCGAGCGTAGAGCGGGCGCTGTCACGGGTCGATGTTAGACTCGAAGCGGAGGTCGGAAGCTGTGAAGACGCGCCTGAAGCCGCGGGTCAACCGCGAGGTCTACATCGAGACGTTGCGCCGAATGACGACTGAAGAGCGTCTTGCGAAGGCGTTCGAGCTGTCCGACATGACACACGACGCTTTGCGCGCGGGCCTGCGGCAGCGCTATCCGGAGGCAACCGATTCGGAGCTCGAGGAACGCTTCCGGGAGAGGCTCGAGCGGTGTCGCAGTCGGAGCTGCTGATCGAGGCGATCCAAGCGCTCGAGCGAGCCGGAGTCGGCTACTTCCTGAGCGGTGCGGGCCAGGCGATTCGGCAAGAACGGCGCACTGCCCCGCCCGACCGGGTACCTCACAACCATGAACGACGTCCTCCTTGCGATCGACATAGGCGGCACGCACACGCGCTTTCGGATGGCGCGCCTCACTGCGCTCGGCATCGAGCCGCACCCGGTTCATCCCGAGACGGAGACCGAGACCATCGGCGATGCCTCCCGACTCCTGGATTGGATCGCCGAGGGTTCGTCGCGCGTCGGCGCAGATGAGGAGCCCGTGCGCGCGGTCGTCGCATTCGCGGGCCCGGTGTCCGATGCCAACAGCCTTCGCCTTACCAACTGGCCCGGCGCCGAGAGCGTGACGCTCGAGGAGCTCGTCGAGGCCGGGCTGCCGAAGGGCGTCACCGCCCTCGTCAATGACATGGTCGCGGGTGCGTACGGGCTTGTGCGGGAGATCGAGGTGACCCGCATGCAGGGCAACCCGTTCGTCCCGCTCTACGACCCGGAGGGTTCGACGGCCGAGCCTGCGCTGCCTACCGGCAACATCGTCTATGTCGCGCCCGGCACGGGTCTCGGCGCCGCGGGGCTGGTGCGCGTGCCGTCAGCTCGCGCGTTCAGGTACGTGCCGGTCGCCTCCGAAGCGCAGCACACTCCCGCGCCCGAGATCGACGCCGAAGGGACGCGCGTCCTTGATTGGATCGCGGCGCATCGGCGCAAGGCGAGCCCGAGCTGGGAGGACGTCGTCTCCGGCCGAGGCCTGCGCGACGTCTACGCCGCGCTCGGCGGCGACGCCGAACGAGCCGCGACGGTCGCACAGATCGCGGCCGGCGGCGTGAGTGGCCGCGACAAGATCGCCCGCACCGCGCTCGGCGTGTACTACCGGTACGCCGGCCGCTTCGCCCAGATGATGGCGCTCGCGTTCCAGGGGAGTGGAGGCCTGTTCCTCGGAGGTACCTCGACTCGGCACAATCTGCCGTTCATCCCCGAGAGCGGTTTCGTCGAGGCGTTCCTCGACAACCCGTCGATGGGCGACCTGCTCAGGCAGTTCCCGGTCTACGCGCTCTGCGACGACGTCAACATCGAAGGCGCCTTGTACCTCGCAGCGCACGCGGAGCTCGTCGGGGAGTAGGTGGCCGCGCGCCATGTCGCACCCTCGGGGTAGGGTTGTCCTATGAAGCCCGAGAACTGGACAACCCTCTTCGCCGAAGACCCTCGGCCGTGGCTACTCGAGTGCGACGAGCCTGCGGCAGTGTGGTTGACGCTCAGGTATCTGCTGGACAAGGCTCCAGACGACGTCGACGTGGTGGCCGCCCACGAGCGCGTCCTGAGCGACCCGGCCACCATCGACCTGCTCGATCGCGTCCGACCGTGGGACGCGGAGATCCCCCTGTCGGGTCACGACAAGCCCGAGTACGCGCCCAATCTTCTCGGGCTGCTCGCCGATTTCGGCGTGACTGCGGACGACGAACCCAGGATCGCCAGCGTTCTCGAGACGATGCTCGAACACCAAGACGCCGAAGGCCGCTTCCAGTCGTTCGGCCGCTGGCGCGGGATGGATTCCGCGGTGTGGAACGCGCTGCCGTGCGACTCGCACGCGATCGCCGAGACGCTGGCGCGCTTCGGCTTCGCGGACGATCCACGTGTACGGGTCGCGTTCGAGCGCATTGCGGCTGACATCGCCGAGACCCGGCAGGGACGGGCATGGCTGTGCAGGCCCGACCCGGCGGTCGGCTTCCGCGGACCGGGCAGCAAGTCGGACTTCTGTCCGCAGGCGACGCTCGAGGCGCTGCGCGCGTTCTCGTACGCGCCTCGGGACATGCGCTCGGCCGACGTTGCCGCCGCAGGAGGCGTGTCACTGCGAGCGTGGAGCGAACGGGCGACCGAGAAGCCCTACATGTTCGGGCACGGTCGCCAGTTCAAGCGAGGTAAGTGGCCGCAGACGTGGTACTCGGCGCTCGAAGTGGTGGATACTATCGGCCGCTACCCGGAGCTCTGGGACGAGGCCGACCGCGCGGTTGAACGGCGTGCTCTCAGTGAGGTCGCTGCATGCGTGGTGGCGTACACGGTGGGCGCGGACGGACGGGTGATCCCCTGGTCCTGCTTCCGGGGCTACGAGGCGCTTTCCTTCGGGCAGAAGAGGCGCCCGTCGGCGTTCGCGACAGCATTCGTCGCGGTGGCTTTGCGTCGAGTCGACGCGCTCGCCGGCGAGATCGCCGGAGTCGACGTCACGGCTCTGGGAAGCTCCAAAGGCGGGTCCGGGACGGCTCTTCCGCCGGATTGATCGGGCTGGAGGCGTCTAGAATGCGGAGGGGGCGGTACGAGGAGCCTAGAGGGACATTGCCCAAACTTCCTGTGCCTCCTAGCTGGTGAATTCGTAACCCATTGGATACACTAACCAGTTATGGTGGAGTCGCGGTAGAGGGTATGAAGTCCGGACGGCAGAACCTGACATTCATGCTCGAAGGCGAATCTACCGAGACAGACACTAGGAATGTAAATGTGCGCGCCGTCACGGGGTATTGGCGCGATTACCTAGGGCTTGGGCTCTAGGAGGGCGAGGGCAATGACGGTCGGGAGCAATAGAGAGATGGACGTGGCGATGGGTCTCGGGGCACCCGACGACCCGGTCGACATTTCCGTCATCCTGCCAGCGTACAACGAGCAGGACAGTATCGAAGGCATCTACAAGCAGATCGTCGGCGTGCTCGATCGCTGCGACTGCTCGTACGAAATCATGTTCGTCGACGACGGGTCGACCGATGCCACATGGCAGGAGATCCAGGCTCTCGCGGGCCGCGACCGCCGCGTGCGTGCGCTCAGGCATCGGCGGAACTACGGGAAGGCCAGCGCGCTGGCGAACGGATTCACGTACGCGCGCGGCAACATCATGGTCACGTCCGATGCCGACATGCAGTACGACCCCCAAGACGTGCTTCGGCTGATCGAGAAGGTCAACGAAGGCTACGACGTCGTCTCGGCGTACAAGGTCGTCCGGCGCGATCCGTGGACCAAACGGTTCCCGTCCAAGTTCTTCAACTTCTTCGTTCGCACCACCACGGGCGTGCCGCTTCACGACATCAATGCGGGGCTCAAGGCGTATCGCTACGACGCCGCACAGGACATGGTGCGCTACGGGTACGGCGAGCTGCACCGCTTCTTCATCGTCCTCGCGGCGAGGAACGGCTTCTCCGTCACCGAGGTTCCCGTCGAGAGCTGCCCCAGGCCGAACGGGCACTCCAAGTACGGCGCCGAGCGATTCGTACGCGGAGCGCTCGACTACGTGACGGTCTTCTTCCTGTCCGGCTACACCGAGCGCCCGCTGCACCTGCTCGGCTCGGCGGGCATGTTCCTCGGGGGGATCGGTACCGTCATCCTTGCGGGACTGCTCGCACTGAAGCTGCTCTCGGCACAGGTGTCGATGGCTGTCATCGACCCTCTGATCGACGTGTCGGCCCTCCTTATCCTTGCGGGCGTTCAGCTCGTGGCCGTCGGTCTTCTCGCCGAGATGATCAACAATCTCGAGCGTGGCAGCACCAACCGCTCGAAGATATCCAGGGTCGTCCGAGTCGACCGACGCACGTCGATACTCCTTGCACCGGGCGTGCAGGTGGAACGTCGGCGCGGCGACGAACGTCAGCCCGTCGAGGCTGTCGTGGTGGCCGAACGCCAGGACGAGGCCCAGCCGCAAGAAGGCGTCGGGGTCCGGGCGGAAGGCGATTCGGCCGAGCGAGGCTAGCCTTCCTGAGCGCGCCCATGACTGAGTCCGTCTTTCGGCTCGGGCGCAGCCCTCTGGATCGGCAATCACTAAGAAGGTTCATGGCCTCTGAGCGGCTGAGCTGCACGAATTTCCTAGGGCTCGTAACGGCTTCATGAGAGTCCTCTCATGCTTGCCGTTTGCCAGCGAATTCCCAGCAGGTTTTGGCGTACCGTACCGCCGACGCACGACCCCAAACCTGCGAGGTTCAATTGCCAACAAAGACGCGCTCGCAACGAACCACGAACTCGACGGATCTCGGCGGATTCCTCTACCGCGGCAAGCATCGTCCCGCGACCTTCGGCAGTCCGAACTACACTCCCCGCCACAGCGCGGGGAGACCCACGCCGGTCTACTCGCGCATCACCGAGCGCGGCATCAACTCCTTCAAGGTCATGGTGGCGGCGGTCGCCTCTGTGCTGTTGTTGGTCGCGCCCGTGAGTGCTCCCGCCGTGGCCTCCAAGTTCCGGGTCACTTCGTCGCCAAGCTCGGTCGTCACGGAAGGCACGACCGAGCGCGTTGTCATTCGCGCGAAGCTCACCCGCTCCGGTACCGTGAGCACGACGTTCTATAAGGGCAGTACGCCTGTGAGAGTGCTGAAGACGACGCATCGCGCGAAGAGTCACACCATCTACTGGAATCTCAAGGACTCGAATGGCGGCCAGGTGAAGCCGGGCTCGTACTGGTATCGAACGAACGCCAAGGCGGGCAGCGCGAAGGCGTGGACTGCCAAGCGCATCAGCGTGGTCGCCGCCCCGGCCCCGACGTCGCAGGTCCCCCCTGTGGCCGGCGAATCGCCCGCACCCGCACCCGCGCCGGAGCCGGCACCTGCGCCCGCGCCGGCACCTGCGCCTGCACCAGCGCCGGCACCGAGTCCGGCGTCCTCATCGGAGCGCTGGGTCGGCTACTACCAGTCCGGCGCGCCTGCGGACATGAGCAAGCTCGACGCTCTGGAGGCCAAGGTCGGGGCGAAGGCGAAGGTCGTGCACTTCTACACCGCTGACTCGGGCGGGTTCCCGACGAGTCACGTGCGCAACATCGCTTCGCGCGGATCGATCCCTCTCGTGACGCTCGAGTTCTGGTCGCTCGAAAGCGGGGGGCTCTCGGCGGTGTTGAATGGCTCGAAGGACACGTACCTGCGCAACTTCGCCGACCAGGCCAAGGCCTATGGCGGAGAGGTGTGGCTCAGGCCGTTCCACGAGATGAACGGTAACTGGTATCCGTGGTGCGGTTCGATCAACGGCAACACCTCCGCCGAGTTCATCGCCGCCTACCGCCACGTAAAGACGGTGTTCGCGGAGCGCGGGGCGACGAACGTGAAGTTCGTTTGGAGCCCGAACAACGACAGCGTGCCGAACACCTCGGCGAATCAGATCGATGACTACTGGCCCGGCAGCTCGTATGTCGACTACGTCGCGATCGACGGCTACAACTTCGGCACGTCGCAGTCGTGGTCGAGCTGGCGCAGCTTCAGCAGCACCTTCGGCTCGGCGTACAACACGGTGAAGGGGCTCACGACGCGTCCGATGTTCATCGCGGAGACGGCCTCTGCGGAGCAGGGTGGCAACAAAGCGTCGTGGATCTCCTCGATGTTCAGCACGATCCCGACGAACTACCCGCGCATTCAGGGTGTGGTCTGGTTCAACACGAACAAGGAAACCGACTGGCGCCTCGAGTCGTCCAGCGCGAGCCTCAACGCGTGGAAGGCGGGCGTGAAAGCGGGCTTCTAGTCTTCGGCGGCCGCCTTCGTCGGCGAGATGTACTCGACGACGAAGCCAGCCTGCTGTAGCAGCACGCTTGCGATGAGCAGCGGAAGGATCAGCACGATCTTGGGGTCCGTGGCGTGCGCCTTGAGGATGCGCCCGTAGCTCGACAGCCGCTTCCCGACGTACCCCGAGACCGGCACCTTGCGCGCGAACTGGCACTTCGCCTTTCCTCGCCGGTAGAACCAGCGGCCGAACTCCAAGAGGCTCGTGCGTGCCGGGTGAGACACGCGAGCGTCGGGGGCGAAGAGGATCCGCTTGCCGGCGTGCTCGAGCCGATACGCGAGCTCGGTGTCCTCGCCGCCATAGGTGAGCGATTCGTCGAACCCGCCGAGCTCGCGCACGACCGGGACCTTGAGCGCGCAGTTGCAGGTCGAGAGGTTCTCGGTCGTTCCGTCCTCGCGCACGACGAACATCGTCTCGAACCCAGCGCTCCCCCCCGCTGGAAAGCCGAGCGCCGAGATCGAGTCGCCGACGAACCCGGCGGGCGGAACGATGATGCCCCCCGCGACAGCGTCCACGTCCGCGGCCTCCAGCGGGACGAGCAGCGCGTCGAGCCAGCCTGGCTGCGGGGTGCAGTCGTCGTCGATCTCGACGAGGATCCGACCGCGTGCGGCGTCCAGGACGCGGTTGCGGTTGTAGGCCAGACCGCGACCGCCAGGGATCCGAATCCATCGCACGCCGCGCACGTCGCGCTCTTCGATCGGCTCGGCAACCTCGGGGGTCTCGAGGCCGACAACGACTTCGTGCTCGACCCCCTCGATCGCCACGAGGTTCTCGATGAGTGCGTCCAGTTCGGGGATACGCCTCAGCGCGATGATGCCGAAGGTGATGGCCGGCGCCTCACTCATCTGACGTTCCTCCGGGCCTCAGGTCGCCTGCGGGAAGGAGCGCCGCCGATGTCGCCTCGGGCGGACGCTCGTATTCGGCGTCGGTCACCTCGAAGAAGTGCGAGATGTCGAACTCCTGCATGGCCCGATCGAGGCCGTCGAGGGACAGCCGATGCGCGAGCTCGGAATCGTCGAGAAGCCGATTCATGGCGCAAGCAAGCGCGTCCGGGTCGCCCGGTTCGACCAGCAGCCCGGTCACTCCGTCGATGACCACCTCGGGAATGCCGCCGACCCGGGTCGCCGCGATCGGGCGGCCGAGCGCCATGGCTTCGATGCTGGCCGAGCTGATGCCCTCCGAGAGAGAAGGCGTGACGTAGAGGTCGAGACTCCGAACGAATGGCGCCGGGTCCTCCAGGAAGCCCAGGAAGTGCACGCGGTCTTGGACGCCGAGCTTCTTCGCGATCCGCTCGAGATCGATCTCAGGGTCGCGTTCGCCCGCGATCAGGCAGACGGCGTCGGGGTGACGCTTCAGGACCGCGACGAACGCCTTGAGCAGATGCTGGACGCCCTTGGCCGGGACCAGCCTCACGGCGCCGGTACCGATGCGTGGACTGCCTTCGGGAAGCTCGATGGGCGCGGCGGCGCGCTCCCGCAGCCTGGCGATGTCGATCGAGGCTCGGGCGAGCACGATCCGCCCGCCGATTCCGAGTTCGTCGAGGTGGGAGGCGATCTGCGCCGACACCGCAAACACCGCATCGACGTTGGCGGCTCGGCGACGCATGACCGCATTTCGGACCCTCCAGATGACGCCGCGGAAGCGCCTGGTCGCCATCGGGTGAGGGGAGGCGGGGTCGACGAGGATGCTCGCGAAGACCTTCGGCCTGCTCGGACGACTCCGCCGGGTGAGGCCGGCGAGAGCGAGCGGCAGGAAGCTCATCGCGTGCACGATGTCGGGATCGAGGTCGCGCACGAGACCGCGCAGCTTGCGCATCGACCCCGGCCAGCCGTCCATGCGCACTTCGAGCGAGCGGATGCCGCGCTCGGCGCACGATTCGTGGATGCCGGAGCCAGGTGGTGCGGCGACGGTGACGTCCTCGCCTCGGGAGATCTCGTGAGCCGCGAGCGAGAGTGTTCTGCGGCCGGCGCCGGTGGGGCGCTGGCCTGGCGCGTTGATCAGATACAAGATGCGCACGTCCACTGCCCCTGCGTTGTCTGCAACCCCGGCCCAACGCGACTTGCACCACGCGCCGATTGGCGCACCCTGGCGGTCGCGTCGTATCGTGCACATACTACCAGCAAGGAAGCCCGATTCTGGGCGGAGCGCCGTCGCTGAGGGGAGGTTCGTGTGCGCCCGGACGAACGCATGGGGCCGAAGTTCCTGCTGTACCACGACATCGTCGGCGCCGCGGGCGGCGACGAGCGAAGCGCGGCCGAGGGCTTTCGGCGGCAGCTCGACATCATGGCGGAGTCGGGCCATCGGTTCGCGCGGATGTCGGACTTCGTCGACGGAGCCGAGTTGGGGCCACGCGACGTCGTGATCACCGTCGACGACGGCGCGCGCTCCTTCATCACGTGCATGATCCCGGCGCTGCTCGATCACGGCGCCTCCGCGACCCTCTTCATCGTGACCGGGTTTATGGGGCGCACAGGCGACGGGGTCGAGTTCGTTTCGTGGGAGGACGTGGATGCGCTGCAGGGCCAGGGCATGGAGATCGGATGCCACGGCGTGAGCCACGTGCCGCTCGACCAGGTCTCGCCCGGCGTGATGCGCGCCGACATCGCCGAATCGACTGCGGAGCTGAAGGAGCGCGGCGTTGGGGCCAGCGTCTTCGCGTACCCCTTCGGCAGGTATGACGAGGCCACGAAACGGGCGGTCGAAGAGGCTGGCTACGCCGCTGCGTTCACGGTCATGAAGGGCGGGTTCGACCGCTTTGAGATCCGGCGGCGCTTGCTGACGGGGACCGAGGGTCCGGCCATGACGCGGTTCGTGCTGAGCGACCGGTTCTTCGGCGTCAGAGAGGGTGTGCGTCGGCTCGTGCCGCGCCGGCTGCTCAAACAGGAGGCGCCCATCGCGCCCGACCGGTGGGGCGGGCAGCACTTCGGCATCGAGGAGTAGCCTCTCCGCGCTGGGACGGCGCGCCGGGCGTCGCCAGCGAGCTGGAAGCGGCGGCGGACTTCGGCGTCAGTACACCGGGTTGAACGACGTGAGGTACACCCAGTCCTGAGGCGAGAGCGATTCCGCCCAGTCGGACAGCGCGGCGGGCGGTGTCGAGACGAAGTAGTCGGACGCAACTGCTTTCCGGAATGCCTTCACGCTTCTCTGCGATGACTCGATGCGCCAGTCCTGCGTGCCGATGCCGCCCGTCTCACGCGAGTTGAAGTAGATGACGGCCTTGATGTCGCTGTCCTTCTTGATCCGCTTGTAGGCGTCGGCGAGCCATGCGGCCTTGTCGCCCCCCTGCTCGACGCAGGCGAACTCGGCGATGCAGATGGGCTTGTCGAGCTTCTTCAGGTACGTGAGCGGCTCCTCGTACCAGTACCAGTACGAGCGCCACGACGAGTACGGGCTCGACTCACCCCAGTTGAATCCGCTGATCGCCGTCCAATCGACGTACTCGTCGCCAGGGTAGTAGGCGGCGTAGCGGTTCTCGCGCGTGCCCGGGACGCTCTCGTGGTTGATGGACCAGACCCACGTGACGTTGGTCGCGCCCTCCTGCTCGAAGATGCGGTGCATGTGTCGCCACGCGCGGACGTACTCCTTCGGCGTGTTGCCGTTGACCGTGCCCGACCACGGGTACCACGTGCCGTTCATCTCGTGCATCGGCCGCAGCATGATCGGGCCGCCGAGGTCGCGACACTGGCGCGCCCAGGAGCGGATGTACGCGTCGAACTTACCTTCGCTGATGCGCTGGAGCCGGAAGCTCGGCTGGTTGGCGGGGTCGCGCAGCTTGTTCGAATTGGTGCCGGGGTTCCACGGTTCCCACGTGATCATCGGGACCTTCCCCCGGCGCATGACCGCGACACAGGCTGCCGAATCGAAGCGCCAGCGGTTCGCCTTCGACCACGGCTGGTACCACATCACGATCGATGCCGACCTGCCCGCTCGGTCCTCGAACTGGTCGATCATCCGGATGGTGAACGGCGCGGGCGGGACGTAGACACCGAGATACGCCCCCTTGGGTGGCGGTTCGACCTTGCCGGCCGCAGGCGGCGGAGTGAGTCGCCGCTCGATCTCGTCTTCATCGAGAACGACGGTGCCGGTCGTCTCGCCGGCGATCGACTTCCTTGCCGAAGACGCGCAGCCTTTGATCGACGCGCACCCCGGGACGGCGCCGAGCAGCAGAGCGAAGGCGACCGTGAGGGCCACGATCTTCGCGATCCGTTTCATGCCTGCGAGCGTGTTCACGCACTCTCCTCGGCAACGTGGGGCGCTTCTTCGGCGTGCTTCGCGGCCTCGGGTGCCCGAGCCTCGCCGACAACGGGCGCCCTCTCTGGATTGAACGTCAGGAACACGAAGCCCTGCAAGATGATGATATGGCCGATGATCCACGCGATGTTGTTGAAGACCGACGGATCCGGCCCGAGACGCATCAGTCCGTAGATCGCCGAGAACACCAGGACGATCATCGTGAAGATGATCGGCAGGATCGGACGAAGCGCCACCTTGCCCGCCTTCTTCGGCGTGACGACGAACTTGCTCTTGCCGCCGAAGAAGGTGGAGATGAGCGACTTGAGCTGCACCGGGAAGGACGCCAGCGTGAATCGCAGGCCGTCGAAGCGCAACCCGAAGTCGGCGGCGTAGGCGATGGTTGCCAGCGCGATGAGCACGTATGGGATGAAGCGGAGCGGGTAGTCGTTCGGGACCTGGATCGGGCGGAACCCGAAGACGAGGAAGAGCACCGGGAGCGCCAGGTAGATCAGGTAGATCCAGCCGGTGAACCAGAACATGAAGCCGAGCGAGTACTGGAACGCCTGGCCCAGCGACATCGGCCGTTGGTACGGGCGGCGCTGGAAGAGGATCTCGAGGCCGCCGCGTCCCCAGCGGAACTGCTGGTTGAAGTAGGAGCCCACGTCGAGCGGCCCGAGCCCTTCGGCGAGTATGCGGGAGACGTAGAGCGAGCTGTATCCGCGCTTGTTGAGGATGAGCGACCCGCGAAGGTCCTCGGTGATCGAGTCCTCGGGGAGTCCGCCGATGTCGTCGATGGCGCCCCGGCGGTAGACGACGTTGGTTCCGCACGAGAAGACGGCGTTCATGCCGTTCTTGCCGCGAAGGATGGGGCCGTAAAAGAGGCTCTGCTGGTCGTGCGAGCCCGCCGAGACGCGGTTGGTGAATCGGTTGCGATAGACCTGCGGCGTCTGGACGAACGCGACGGCAGGGTCTTCGAATCCGCCGAGTGTCGCTTCGAGGAACGCCGGCTTCGGGATCTGGTCGGCGTCGAAGATGCAGAAGTAGTCGGCGCGCGTGAGACCGAGCGCGTGGTTGATGTTGCCCGCCTTAGCGCCGCGTCGCCCTTGCCGAGTGATGTAGCCGACCGAGTGCAGCTCGGCGAGCGCGCGGATCGTCTCGTCCTGCCCGTCGTCGAGCACCCAGATGGTGCAGCGCGGGTGGCGCACCTGCGTCGCGGCGGTGATCGTCGCCCCGACGACGTCGGCCGGCTCGCCGCAGACGGTGACGAAGAGGTCGACGGTCTCCGTGGTCTGCGAGAAGTCCGGAATCGGCGGCTCGGTCCACTTCTGGAACGAGATCGTCATCCAGAACCCGGCAGCTTGCGCCACGTTGAAGCACTCGGCGACGACCAGCATCCAGTACAGGACGTAGTTGTCCGGCCGTGCCTCGAAGAGCAGCCACTGCAGGTAGATGATGCCGAAGACCGCCGACAGCACCGAGAAGATGCGGCAGTTGCGCAGGTATGTCCTTCGGCGATGTTGGGGGATCTCGATCATCTATCGAACCTCTGGTTGGATGAAGAACTTGCGTTTCGGCGTGCCCTCGTACAGCGCGACCCGGATGCGGAAGAAGCGCCACTCCTTCTTGAGTACATAGCCCGCGCCCGTGAGCCATCGCGCGGTGTTGCGTCGGTCGAGTGCGATGCGAGGAGTATCCTCCCACGTCGAGATCAGCCACACACGCCTCGCGGGGCCGACCTTCCGGTCGAGGTCTTCGGCGAGTTGGCTCGGCAGATTGCGCAGCCTGCCCTCGGCGTCGAAGCCGGGGACGCGGATGATGGTGGAGTAGGCGTCGGGCGGCAGGTAGTACTCCGCGATCGACGACGTGAAGTGGGGGCTGAGCAAGATGACGTCACCGGGACGGTAGCCCTCGGCGACGACATTCATCGCTTCGCGGTTCTGCCACTTCACGATCGACGACGGGTTGTACGACTGGTCCGCCCAGCCGAAGAGGCTCCCCACGACGAGTACGACCAGCAGGAGGTTGAACACCGGCGGCTTGAACTCGGTGAGGAAGCGCGCGAGCAGGAAGACGAGCGGGGCCGTCGCCGCGATGAAGTAGCGCGCGTCGAGGATCGGCTGCCACTGGCCGAGCGCCGCCATGATGGTCGCGCCGGTGACTCCCGACAGAATCAGGAACCACGTGCGGGAGGAGACCCGGTGGGCCCAGCCGACGAACAGCAGCGCGAACGAGATGAGTAGCGGCCACATCGCCACAAGGTCGCGCGTCGCGATCTGCGAGTGGAATCCGGTGACCATCTCGACCGGCACGAGCATCAGCTCGTTGAAGTTGATGCCGACGCGCGGGGCCTCCCACCCGTAGTTGAGCGGCTCGGACACCTTGCCCAGCAGCGCCTTGTGGATGAGCACGTTCGGCAGCCACCAGGCCAGCGGAACGGCCGCGAAGAGCAAGCTCGCCAGCCACCCGACGGACTCGGGGACGTCCTGGACGACCGCCCACGGGCGCTTCCAGCTCAAGCGCTTGGTTCCCTCGGCGTCGGCCGCTTGCTCCTCCTTCACGATCACGAAGAGGAGGAAGTACAGCGATTGCCCGACGACCAGGAAGATGAAGAAGTACTGCGTCATCAGGCCGAGCGCCGTCGCGAGCGAGTAGAGGGCCCACCAGCCGAAGTGCCCGGTATCGATCGCTTTCCAGATCGCGCCGATGCTGACGAGCGCGAAGACGAGCAGCATCGCGTACATCCGGGCTTCCTGCGAGTACCAGATGTAAAAGGGCGAGATCGCCATGATCCCGCAGGAGATGAGCCCGACGCGCCGGTCGTAGATGGTGGCTCCGACCCAGTACGCCAGCGGGACGGCCGCGATGCCGAACATCGTCGGAAACGCGCGGACCGCCACCTCGGAACGCCCGAAGACCTGGATCCAGTAGTGGAGAAGGGCGTGGAACAGCGGCGGGTGCACGTTGAACGACATCAGCTCGAGCATGAGCTTGATCGGCCGTGAAGCCTGCCGGACGGCGGTGGCCTCGTCGAGCCAGAAACTGCGCGACGTGATCGAGACGATCCTGAGGAACGCGCCGAACAGCGTCAGCCCGAGGACCGAAAGCACGGCGGCTTTCGTTCCGATGCGCGTATGGGCTGCTGGGCGGGCCATCTAGGACAACACCTTACTCGTTTCCGGGGGTCTGAAGCTCCATTCGGCCTATGCCCCCCGCAAGCAGTGACGCAGGTCACACATTGTCTATTTGGACGAGTCATTCCGTGTCGGGTGACCGCCGATGCAGAGAGTGACAGTGCAAAGGCGGAAGGTGTGGCTCGCCCGCACAACCCCGAAAAGGCAAACCCGCCGCGAGGCGGGGGCGCAAAGCCAAGGGTCTCCCGCAGACAGCCTAGCTACCGAAGGTGATTGCAATGAGGTCGTTCGTCAAGCTCTCGGCCGTCGCAGTCGCGGCGGCTTTCATTCTGACTCTGATGCCGATGACGGCGTCAGCCGCCCCTCTGCGGGTGGCCTACACCAAAGCACTGCCGAAGGGCTCGGCGACCGCGACGTCGCGGGTGGTCTTCAGGGCCAAGCTCAACAAGTCGGCCAAGGTGCGCGTCACCGTCTACAAGGGCAGCAGGAAGATCCGTTCGATGAGCGTGAGCCGCAGGGCCGCCGTTCACTCGGTCGGCTGGAACTTGCGCAACTCCAGCGGCACTACGGTGACCGCCGGCAGCTACTGGTACAAGGTCTCGCCGGCAACCACTACAAGGGGTTCCCGCAGCGGCCGCGTGCGCGTGAAGAACCCGGCGCCGAGCCCAGAGCCGACGTCGACTCCGACGCCTACCCCGACTCCGACCCCGGCGCCCAACCCGAGCGAGCCGTCCGGTCGTTGGGTCGGCTTCTACCAGACCGGCGTGCCGACCGACATGAGCAAGCTCACCGACCTCGAGTCCAAGGTCGGACGCAAGGCCAAGGTCGTGAACTTCTTCGTGTCCGACGCCGAGGGCGGGTTCCCGACCTCTCGCGTGCAGCGCATCGCCGATCACGGCTCGATCCCGCTTCTGACGCTCGAGCTGTGGTCCACTCAGAGCGGCGGCGTGGGCGCCATCACGAACGGTTCGCGCGATGCGTACTGGCGAGCGTTCGCCCAGCAGGCGGCCGCGTACGGCGGCGAGGTCTGGGTACGGCCGCTGCACGAGATGAACGGCAACTGGTATCCGTGGAGCGGCACCACCAATGGCAACACACCAGCCAAGGTCGTTGAGGCATGGCGCCGCATCCACGGCATCCTGGAGGCCAACGGGGCCACGAACGTGAAGCTCGTGTGGTGCCCGAACGCCGAGAGCGTGCCGAACACCTCGGCGAACCAGATCGAGAAGTTCTGGCCCGGCTCCAGCTACGTCGACTACGTCGCGATCGACGGCTACAACTTCGGGACCTACGCGTCCTGGTCGAGCTGGCGCAGTTTCAGCAACGTCATGGGCAGCGCGTACTCGAAGATCACCGCGCTCACGACCCGCCCGATGTTCATCGCCGAGACCGGCTCGGTGGAGCAGGGCGGCAGCAAGGCCGATTGGATGCGCGGCATGTTCACGAAGATCCCGACGTACTACCCGAGGATCCAAGGCGTCGTGTACTTCAACGGTCACGGCGGTGAGAACTGGGCCGTCGAGTCCTCGACCTCCAGCCTGAACGCCTTCAAGGCCGAAGTCGCCGACGGTTTCTAGTGCGCTGAAGCGGTGTCCCCTCGGCCTGCAATCAGGCGCCGCCCGAACGGCCACCCGGATCCGCCTCCGGGTGGCCGTTTCACGTGCGGGCGTGGGTGCGGGATTACGCGCTACTCGAGCCAGTGAACGCGGCCGCTCGCGAGTTCGTAGGCGGCTCCCGTGATGATCGCCTCCTGCTCGAGGCCGGCGTCCGCGAGCCACTCGCCGATCTCGTCGACGGTGTCGCGCACATGGGAATCGACGGCGCGAGCGAGGCGGGCACCTGGGTCCTCGTCGTCGTCGGCGATCTCGGTGTCGATGTGATCGATGATCGGAGCCAGCCACTCGGGCGCATCGCCGGCGAGTGCGGCGCTCACGGCGCCGCAGTCCTCGTGGCCGAGCACGACGATCGTGTGGACGTCGAGCTTCTCGACGGCGAAGCGTACCGACGCGAGGCCGGCTTCTGAAAGCACATGCCCGGCCGTTCGAACGACGAAGAGCTCGCCGATGCCCACATCGAAGACCACTTCGACCGGCACGCGCGAATCGGAGCACCCGACGATGACTGCGAAGGGGAACTGGCCTTCGGTCGAGGATGCTCGGCCCGCAGCATCGTAGTGGGTTCGGACCTGGCCTTCGACGAACCTGCGGTTGCCCTCGCGCAGCAGGTGCAGAGCGGTGTCGGTGTCGACGGACATTCGGCACCCCTTTCACGTTTGCGCAATAGTACCCGAGGCGGTTACCGGCGGCTTCGCCGTCGCGCTGCGAGCCCGGCCTCGGCGTACTCCCCACGGCGTAGGCGAAGTGCATCCCGCAGCATGACGTTTCATCGTCCGTACCTCGGTAGTTTTGGACTGCAAGGTCTGAGACCACGGAGGGCAGATGAAACGCCACGAGGCACACCGAACGGACGCGCGTCGGCGCGCCGCCAGTGATCACATCGGTGAGGGGGCGCCCCGATGAGCGCCGAAGCTGCACCGCGCACTGCGCGCAGGAGGGTTCGGACGCGCTGGGCCATCGCGGTGGTCGCCGTGCTCGCGGTCGCCGTCGCCGTGGCCGCGGCCTGGCCGCTACTCTTCCGGCAGCAATCGAGCGCGAGCGATCAACAGACGGAGACCGTCAAGCGCGAGACGCTCGTGGTGACCGTTTCCGGGGACGGCGAGGCGGCCGCGTCGGACACCTGGGAGGTCTACCCCGAGGTCAACGGGACGGTCGAGAAGGTCTTCGTCGAGGAGGGCGAGTACGTCAAGAAGGGCGACACGCTCTTCACGATCAGCAACTCGGATCTCTCGACCGCGGAGACCCAGGCTCGGGCGTCCTACCTGAAGGCCAAGGGCCAGGTCGCGAGTTCAGAACAGCAGTACGACCAGGCCCAAGAATCCGTCGAGAAGGCCGAGCTCCAGCTCATGCAGGCCGAAGCGGAGCTCGAGAAGCTCGAAGACAACCCGAAGGCCACGGACTCTGAGATCGAGATCGCCGAGAAGAACGTCGCGACCGCGAAGAAGGGCGTCACGACCGCCGAGGCGGGCGTCGACGTTGCCGACAGCGGGATGCAGACCGCAGAGGCCGATCTGGCGAGCTCGCGCGACTCGTACAACGATGCCATCGCAGATTCCGAGGCGACGACGGTCGAAGCGCCGGGCTCAGGAGTGGTCACCTCGCTCTCCATCACAAAGGGTAGCTCGGTGTCTGCGGGTTCGAGCTCGCAGGCGAGCAGCTCGGGCGACAGCGGGTCGTCGAGTTCCGGCGCCACGGCGGCGTCCACAGCATCGGACTCGTCATCCGGGTCGAGTTCGGGATCCGCGCCGGTCGTCATCTCGCGGACATCGAAGATGGTCGCGCGCATCCAGGTCAATGAGGCGGACCTACCGAAGATCAAGGTCGGCCAGAAGGCGGACGTGACGTTCGACTCCCTCGGCTCGAAGGCCACGAGCGCCACCATCATCTGGATCTCGCCGACCGGCACGAACAGCAACGACGTCGTTACCTACGACGTCGACGTCAGGCTGGCGAAGCGGCCCTCGCACCTCAAGATCGGCATGACGGCGACCGCCGAGATCGTCACGAAGAAGATCGATGACGCGATCACGGTCCCGTCGAGCGCGATCCGCGTGAACGGGTCGCAGAAGTACGTGCTCGTCGTGGCGGCCGACGGGCAGACCCGGCAGGCGCCGATCAAGGTCGGCGATTCCAGCGATACGCGCACCGTCGTCACGAAGGGTCTCGAAGAAGGCGACGTCATCGTCTCGAGCTCGGGCTCGGCGGGATCGACCGACTCCGGCGACACGCAGGGTGGTCCTCCCGGCGGCGGGATGGGCATGATCGCGGGGCCGGGTGGCCGAAGATGAGTGCGATCATCCACGCCGAGAACCTGGTCAAGACCTATATCAGCGGGGACACGGCAACTCGCGCGTTGCGAGGGGTGAGCCTCGAGGTCGAACCGGGCGAGTTCGTCGCGATCATGGGGCCGTCGGGGTCGGGCAAGTCGACACTTATGAACTTGCTCGGGCTGCTCGACACGCCGACCAAAGGCACGTACCGGATCCAGGGCGTCGACGTCTCGAAGCTCGATGACGACGAGCTCGCCGAAGCGCGCTCACGCGAGATCGGATTCGTGTTCCAGTCCTTCAACCTGCTGCCGCGCACGACCGTGTTCCGCAACGTGATGCTTCCGCTCATCTACACCCTTGTGCCGCGCGCCGAGCGCGAAGAGCGCGTCCTTGCCGCTCTGGAGGCGGCCGGTCTCGAGGAAGCGTTGCACTACAAGACGTCGAACCAGCTGTCCGGTGGCCAGATGCAGCGAGTTGCTATCGCTCGCGCGCTCGTCAACGACCCGTCTCTCGTCCTCGCCGACGAGCCGACAGGCAATCTCGATACGAAGACCGGCGACCACATTCTGCAGACGTTTCACCGGCTGCGGGACGAAGGTCGCACGATCCTGCTCATCACCCACGAGCCGGAAGTCGCGGCACACGCAGACCGCTGCCTCCACATCCGCGACGGTCTCATCGCCACCGACGAGCGTGATGCGGCGTGAGCTTCTACGATCTCATCTCCGAGACGCTGCTCTCGCTCGCCGCGAACAAGGCGCGCTCGTTCCTCACGATCCTCGGCATCGTCATCGGCATCCTTTCGGTGATCGTCATGGTCGCCATCGGCAATGGGACCAAGGCTTCGATCACGGAGTCCATCGAGTCGGCGGGCTCGAACCTGATCATGGTCATGGGCGGCGCCGGGGCTGCGGGCGCTGATCCGGCGCTCGAGCTCGAGGACGCCGAAGCTATCAAGGCCGAGGTTCCAGGAGTGGCCGGCGTCGCGCCGACGACCGGCAGCTCCTTCTCGGTCGTGGCCGGCTCGAGCACCACCGAGGTCAACGTCACGGGGACGACCGTCGACTACCCGTCGATTCGCAGCATCACCGTTTCAGGCGGCAGGTGGTTCACCGAAGGCGAGGAGACGGCCGCCTCCAAGGTCGCCGTGATCGGACCGACCACGTCCGAGTCGCTCTTCGGCGAAGGCTCGAATCCTGTCGGGCAGCGCATCCGGATTGGCGGGCAGCCGTTCACGATCATCGGCGTCACGGAGTCCAAGGGCGCGAGTGGGATGACGAGCAACGACGACGTCATCTACGTCCCGATCAGCGCGGTCCAGCGCACGCTGATCGGCGGCAGGGGCGTCGACTCCATCTACGTGGGCGCGGCGAGCCAGGAGCAGATGTCGCAGGTGCAGCAATCGATCACCGACCTGCTGTTGCGCCAGCACGGGATCGACAACGCCGACGACGCCGACTTCCAAGTGATGTCGCAGGAGGACATCGCCCAAACGGCGTCGACGGCCACGTCATTGCTGACCGTGCTGCTCGGGTCGATCGCCGGCATCTCGTTGCTGGTCGGCGGTATCGGGATCATGAACATGATGCTCACCACCGTGACCGAGCGGATCCGTGAGATCGGCCTTCGCAAGGCCGTCGGTGCGACCCGGTCCGACATCACCTCGCAGTTCCTCGCCGAAGCCGTCGCGCTGACCATGACCGGCGGGATCATCGGGATCCTCGGCGGGTGGGGGATCTCGTGGGCGATCAGCGCCTTCTCGAGCCTCAACACCTCGGTGACGCCCTCCTCGGTGCTGCTCGCGGTGGGCGTGTCGACCGCGATCGGGCTGGTATTCGGCTACTACCCGGCGCGGCGGGCG